>DASXBE010000090.1:0-8502 GCA_036491815.1 Candidatus Dormiibacterota bacterium
GAGGAGGACTTCGGGATGGGCGTGATCGAGTCGATGGCCAAGGGCGTCCCTGTCGTCGCATGGAACCAGGCGGGCCCGACGGTCACGGTTGGACCCGGCACCGGGTACCTGGCCGAGCCGCTGGAGGTCGCCGATTACGCGAGCGGAATCATCGAGTTGCTGGCCGACCGGGACGAGAACCAGGCGACCGGCACGCGCGCGGTCCAGTGGGCGCGGCGCTTCGACTGGGAGCGCCACCTCGACATCCTCGAGGAAGCGGTGCTCGAGGTCTCCCGCACCCACGAGCAGGTCACGGCCGAGGCGGCGACAGCCTGAGCCGCTAGTCGAGCGACTGCGCCCAGGCGATCAGGTCTTTCAGACCGTTGTCGAAGTCGACTTTCGGAGACCAGCCGAGCTCCCGCTTCGCCTTCGCGATGTCGCTCACGTAGTACTTCTGGTCGCCTTCGCGCCAGTCGGAGAAGGTGTACTCAGGCTTGCGACCGGTCAGCTCGCCGATCTGGTCGATCACCTCCAGCAGGTTGCGCTGATTGTCCACGCCGCCCCCGACGTTGTAGATCTCACCCCGTGTCCGGTCGATCTGCTCGATGGCGAGGGCGTACAGGGCGCTGAGGTCTCTCGCGTCGAGCAGGTCCCGAACCTGCGTCCCGTCTCCATAGATCGAGAGCGGCCGCCGCTTGAGGATCGAGTGCACGAAATGCGCCACCCAGCCCTGGTCCTCCGTGCCGTACTGATGCGCGCCGTAGATGCAGCTCTGCCTCAGCACGACGGTGTTCATCTGAAAGCAGCGAGCGTAGTCGCGGACGTACTGGTCGGCCGCTCCCTTGCTGCACCCGTACGGGCTGTGGAAGTCGAGCGGCTGCGTCTCCTTGCAGGCACCGTTGTTGTGGTCGAGCTTTCCGTAGACCTTGTTGGTCGATGCGAAGACCAGCGGAGCGTCGCGGTTGTTCAGGCGGACCGCCTCCAGCACGTTGAGGGTCCCGCCCGCGTTGACCTCGAAGTCCGTGATCGGGTCGACCAGCGAGGTGGTCACGGCGACCTGGCCCGCGAGGTGCAGGATCGCGTCCTGGTCCCGCACGTGCTCCGCCAGGGCGCTCGCGTTTCTCACGTCCTCTTTGACGAAGGTGACCTTCGTCGGGTGGCGCGTGATCAGCCACCGGAGGTTGCGTTCCGTACCCGGCCGGCTGAGGTTGTCGAGCAGCGTGGTGTGCCAGCCCTCTCTGATGAAATGAACCGCCGCGTTGACGCCCAGGAACCCCGCGCCGCCTGTGATCAGCAGGCGCCGTCCCGGCTGGTTGAGACCTGCGGCGTGGTCGCGAGCTGAGGTCTTGGTCTCCGCCGCCCGGGTGGTTGGATCCATGGGGGTTCCCTACGTTAAAGCAGCGGCGCGGCGTGTAAGGCGGCCCAGCTCATCCCCCGGTCGCGAACCCCCGAAGGAAGGCGACCGCGACGACCCAGCATGCGCCGGCGAGGATGACCGCCTCGCGGCGGCGTGTCCCGCCCTGCGCGTACAGGTACGCACCGGGGACGAAGATGACCGCGAACACCCCGTACACGATGTGCAGCAGGTTGTGGGGAGGGTGGCCCGTCGCCAGGATGAGCGACCCGAGCAATCCCTGGATGGGGATCAGGGCAGCCATGATCAGGTAGCTGGAACGGAAGCCGGCGCTGACCTGGGCGCTGCGGAAGTACGTGAATGTGCCCCACAGGGCGAGCAGGACGGCGAAGGCGACGAGCACGTTGGCCCCGTATCCATGGACCGAGACGAGCGCGCCGGTCACGCCTGCGGTCGGCTCACCTGCTCGCGGAAGTAGTCGACGGTGAGGCTCAGGCCTTCCTCGAGCGGGATGCGCGGCTCCCAGCCGAGCCCTTCGCGAGCGCGCGTGTTGTCGAGCGCGATCCGGTACACGTCGCCCTTGCGCGGCGGCCCAAAGGTGGACGGTCGCTGATAGCCCGTGAGCAGCGACAGCTTGCGGAAAAGGTCATTCACGGTGACGGCGACGGCGGTGCTGATGTGGAAAGTCCCGCCCGAGCCCCTCTCGAGGGCTGCCAGGTTCGCGGTCGCGACGTCGCCCACGTGGATCATGTCTCGGGACTGCTCGCCGTCGCCATCGATCGTGAGCGTTCTGTTCTCCAGCATGCGGCTCGCGAAGATGGCCACGACCCTGCCCTCCTCGGCAGCGAAGTCCTGCCTCGCCCCATACACGTTGGCGTAGCGCAACACTGTGTAGTGGAGGCCGAAGGTCCGCTCGAACGTGGCGAGGTACTGCTCGAACGCGAACTTGCTCGTCCCGTACGGCGACAGGGGCCGGATGGGGTGGTCCTCACCGGAGGGGACGATGTCCGGCTCGCCGTAGAGGGCCCCGCCGGTGGAGCTGAAGACCACCTTGCGCACGGAGTGGTCGGCCGCCGCCTTGAGAATGTTGATGCCTCCGAGGATGTTGACCTGCGCGTCGTAGGCGGGGTCGGAGACCGACCTGGGCACCTCGGACTGCGCCGCATGGTGGTCCACGACCTCGGGCCGGAAGGCGGCGATCGCGTCGCGCACCTGTGCCTCCTCCCGGATGTCGACCCGATAGACCTCGGCCGCGCGGTTCACGTTGTCTTCGCGTCCGGTGCTGAAGTTGTCCAGAACCGCGACCTGGTGGCCCGCCGCGATGAAGGCGTCGACCACGTGGGAACCGATGAAGCCAGCTCCGCCGGTGACCAGGATCCGCACCGCTCGTGACTGTAACGGGTTTACTTCTCTCCAGTGGGCGAGCTCCAGGTCGAGGTCTTCAAGGGGCGCAACGTGCCAGTCGCGCCGCTGTTCATCCGGCAGGTCATCGGCCGCGCGGCGCAGGTTCCGGAGGTCGCCGCGCGACTCCCGGAAGGCAGCTCGACGCTCGCCGTGCGCCTCACCTCCGACCGCGAGATGGAGCGCTTGAACCGGAGGTACGCGGGTGACCCGCACTCGACGGACGTGCTGTCGTTCGCCGGCGAAGGCGCCCACGCCGGCGACGTCGCGGTGTCGTGGCAAGCGGTCGTCCGCCAGGCGACGCAGTATGGCCACTCCGAGCTCGTGGAGGTCGCGCTGCTCAGCGTGCATGGCCTCCTGCACGTGCTCGGATGGGATCACGCGACGGATGCCGAGCACGCGGAGATGACCCGTCTGACCACCGAGGCGCTGGCGCTCTCTGGCCTTGAGGTCGCCCCCGGCCGCCTCTGAAGGCGGGCCGAATCCGGCCCCCGGGTTCGCTGGCCTCTACACTCGAACCGATGGTCTGCGGCGCTCGCCGTGGGCCTTGGCGCGTCTGCATGGATTTTTGATGGAGCACGACAGCGAAAACCAGGAGCGGTTGATCGTCGGCCTCGGCAACCCCGAGACCGAGTACGCGGACACGCGCCATAACCTTGGCTTCGCGTGCGTGCGCGAGCTCGCCACGCGCCTGGGGGTGACGATCGACCGCAAGCGCTGGCAGTCGCTCGTGGGCCATGCGGAAAAGGATCGTGTCTGGCTCGTGATGCCGCAGACGTACATGAACGCGTCGGGGGAGGCGGTCGCGAAGGCGCTGCGCGACATCAAGGTCGCGCCGCGTGAGACGTGGGTCGTCTACGACGAGCTCGACCTGCCGCTCTGCCGGATGAGGATCCGGCGCGGCGGCTCCGGGGCGGGGCACAACGGGGTCAAATCCCTGATGAGCTCGCTTGGCACGGACGACTTCGTGCGTTTCCGCGTGGGCATCGGCAAGCCCGCGCGCAAGGGCTCGCAGACCGGCCGCAGCTACGTGCTCGGGCGCTTCACCAAGGCCGAGGCGCAGCGCCTGCCGCACGTCATCGACGGCGTGGCCACCGCCCTGCAGGTGGCCCTCGAGTCCGGCCTCGAGCGATCCATGGAGCGGTTCAACCAGGCGGGCGCGCTCGGGTGCGAGGAGCTGCCGTGACTTCCCTGTGGCAGGGCACGATTGGGGTGGCCCGCGAGCTGCGGGGATGGCCGGACGGCGCCCGCCCGGACCTCGCGGTCTCCCGCCTCATCAGGCCCGCCTGGCCGATCGTGGCCGGGTCGCTCGTCCGGGCGAGCCTCGAGCGTGGGCGAACGGTCCTCGTTCTCGTACCCGCGCCGGACCGCTTTGCCGAGGAGCTCCGGCCGTGGCTGGCCGGTAGGCCGGCGACGCACGTCTTCTCGGAGGTGGCGATCTCCTTCCTCGACCGGCCACCCGCGTTCGACGAGGCGGTGAACCGGCGGCTCGAAGCGCTCGACTCGCTGATGGCCCAGGACGCGCCGGTGCTGATCGTCTCCTCGCGGCGGGCCTGCACCAGACAGACCATCTCTCCGGCCGACCTCCGCGCGGCCACCATCCGGCTCAGCCCTGGCGAGGGACCGGACCCGCTGACCGTCGCGTCTCGCCTCGTCGAGCTCGGCTACACGAGGGAGCCGCTCGTCGAGGCGCGGGGCCAGTTCTCGCTGCGCGGCGGGATCCTGGACGTCTTCCCGGCCGCCGCCGACGCCCCGGTGCGGGCCGAATGGTCCGGCGACGTCATCGAGACGCTGCGCCTCTTCGACCCCGAGAACCAGCGCTCGGTGATGGCCGTCCCCTGGGTCTCAGTCAGACCTGGCCGCGAGCTCCTGCTCGGGCCGGACCGCGGCGCCGGGGCGGTCGCCCGCATGCGCGGCTCGGTCTCACTCGAGACCCTGAGGGGCGATGTGCTGTCGGAGTGGGAGGACGAGCTGATCAGGCTCGAAGCCGGCGCTGCGTTTCCCGGCGTCGAGTTCTATGCCGCCTACCTCGATCCCGCGCGGCCGTCCCTGCTTGACCACCTGAGCGATGAGACCGTGGTGGTCGACTTCGAGCCTGAACGCCAGCTGACCGACGCCCGGACGATGCTCGAGGAGACGTCGATGCTTGCCGCCGCAGAGGCCGGCGGCGGCGAGCTGCCGAAGGGATTCGCGCTTCCGACAGTCGATGTGGACCGCGTGGCCGACCTTACGCGCTGGACTCGCATCACCGTCACCGCGGGCGAGTCCCGCGGCGAGGCGATCGACCTGGGATGGGTCCAGGCCGACCCGCTGGTGGGCCGGCCGCGGGCGCTTGTCGACCTGATGGGCCAGGCGGACGCCGCAACGGTCGTCCTGGCCACCGAGCAGACCGAGCGCGTGCGGGCGCTGCTCGATGAGTCCGGCGTCAAGCGTCCGATGGCCGAGATCGACCTGGACCTCGACCTGGAGCTCCAGCCGGGCGTGAACAGCGCCGACGTCGACATCGCGGCCGGCTGCGCCCAACCGCGAATCGGCTTCCATCTCGCCACCGACGCCGAGCTCTTCGGTCGCGTGCGCCGTGCCTCGCGTGCCACCCGCACGTCTCGAAGCAAGACCGCGGAGATGACGAGGGAGTTCACCCTCGACTTCGAGCCGGACGAGCTCGTGGTGCACGTCGACCACGGCATCGCGCGGTTCAAGGGGATGCGGCTCATCGAATCAGAGGGCGCGCACCGCGAATACCTCGAGCTCGAGTACGCGGAGGGCGACAAGCTCTTCATCCCGGTCGAGAACCTCGACCGCGTCCAGAAGTATCTCGGCGGCGAGGGCCAACCGGCGCTGCACCGGCTGGGTACCTCCGACTGGACGCGGGCGCGGGGCCGCGCGCGCAAGGTCGTCCAGGATGTGGCGGAGGAGCTGCTCAAGGTGTACGCGTTGAGGGAGGCGCGGCCCGGGATCGCGTTCGGGCCCGACAACGCGTGGCAGCAGGACCTCGAGTCGTCGTTTCCGTACGAGGAGACGCCGGACCAGCTCGCCGCCATGGCCGAGATCAAAGCGGACATGGAGTCCGACCGCCCGATGGACCGGCTCCTGTGCGGCGACGTCGGGTTTGGCAAGACGGAGCTGGCGCTGCGGGCGGCCTTCAAGGCGGCCATGAGCGGGAAGCAGGTGGCTTTGCTCGCTCCGACGACGGTCCTGGCACAGCAGCACTTCCACGTGTTTCGCGAGCGGCTCAAGAACTTCCCGGTCGTCGTCGAGATGCTGTCTCGGTTCGTGGACGACGAGACCCAGGCGAGGACCATCGTCGGAGTGAAGGCCGGCACCGTCGACATCGTGGTCGGCACGCACCGACTGCTCCAGCGCGACGTGCGCTTCAAGCGGCTGGGCCTCCTGATCGTCGACGAGGAGCACCGGTTCGGTGTCATGCAGAAGGAGCGGCTGAAGAAGATGCGGACGCAGCTCGACGTGCTGTCGCTCTCAGCCACTCCGATCCCCCGAACCCTCCACATGGCCGTGGGCGGCATCCGCGACATGAGCGTCATCCAGACCCCGCCGGAAGAGCGGCAGCCGATCAAGACGTATGTCACGGCGGACGAGGACGAGCTGATCAAGGAGGCGATCAGCCGCGAGCTGCAGCGCGGCGGCCAGGTCTACTTCGTGCACAACCGCGTGCGCACCATCCAGAAGGCGGCGGAGCGCATCCGCCAGCTCGTGCCCTCGGCCGCCGTCGGCGTCGGCCACGGCCAGATGAACGAGGAGGAGCTCGCCCACGTGATGGTCGAGTTCGAGTCGGCGAAGTTCGACGTGCTCGTCTGCACCACGATCATCGAGTCAGGCCTCGACATACCGAACGTCAACACGATCATCGTGGAGCGGTCGGACCGCTTCGGCCTGGCCCAGCTCTACCAGCTTCGCGGCCGGGTCGGACGGTCCGGAAGGCGCGCCTACGCCTACTTCCTCTACGACGCCCGCCGCTCGCTGACGGAGCAGGCCGACAAGCGGCTCGACGTCATCTCCGGCCTGCACGAGCTGGGCCAGGGATTCAAGATCGCGCTGCGGGACCTCGAGATCCGAGGCGCCGGCAATCTGCTCGGCACCGAGCAGCACGGCGCGATCGCCGCGGTCGGCTTCGAGATGTATCTCCAGATGCTCCAGGGCGCCGTGTCGAAACTGCGCAGCGGGTCGGAGGAAACGGAGATCGGCGACGTGCTGTCGACCGCCGAGATGAACCTGGACCTGCCGCTCGACCACTTCATCCCTCGCTCCTACATCCGCGACGAGAAGCAGCGCCTCGCCGCCTACCGCCAGCTGGCCGCCACCGAGGACGAGGAGGAGCTCGAGTCGGTGCTGCGGTCGCTGGAGGACAGGTACGGCCCGGGCCCGGCGCAGCTCGGCAACCTCGCCCTCTCCCTGCGCGTGAAGCTGAAGGGGCAACGGATGGGCCTGCGCGGCGTCGTCGCCGAGGGCCACGACATCGTCATCCGCGTCGACCCCGATCGAGTGCTGGACGTGGACGAGCTCTCGCGAAGGATGCCAGGCAGGATTTCGGTCGCGCCGAACCGGCTCAAGCTGCGGCGGCAGGGCGAGGGGTGGGCCGCGGATCTGCTCACCATGCTCGACGAGATGTCGCAGCTCTACGAAGCCGGCAGGGCGGCGGCTGGGCGCGCGCAGGGCGCTCCCGAAGGAGCCACACCGCGTTGACCGGCAAGCCGCCAGAATCTCGCTCCATGGATGGCGAGCGACCGTTCGAGCCAGGCGTGGGCGCCATCTTCGACGTGGTCGCGCGGCTGAGGGCGCCGGGCGGATGCCCCTGGGACCGCGAGCAGACGCACGAGTCGCTCAGGCCCTATCTCCTCGAGGAGACCTACGAGCTGCTCGAGGCGATCGATTCCGGGGACGACGCCAAGATCAAGGAGGAGCTCGGCGACCTCCTGCTCCAGGTCGCCATGCACGCCGAGATCGCCGCCGAGACGAGCCGGTTCGACGCGGCCGAGGTCTCGGAGGCTGTGGCCGCGAAGATGGTGAAGCGTCACCCGCACGTGTTCGGTGACGTCTCGGTGGCCGGCGCGGACGACGTGTTGCGCAACTGGGAGCACCAGAAGCTCGATGAGGCCAAGGCGGCGGGCCGAGAGGAATCTGTGGTCGACCGCGTCCCGGCGAGCCTGCCCGCACTGGCCTGGGCGCTGGGCCTGCAGAAGCGCGCGGCGCGGGTCGGGTTCGATTTCGCGTCGCCGGCCGCTGCCGCCGAGTCGGTGGCCGAGGAGGCGCGCGAGCTGGTCGCGGCGAAAGGAAAGGAGGAGACCTTCGACGAGATTGGGGACCTGCTTTTCGCCATGGTCTCGCTGGCGCGCAGCCTGAAGGTCAACCCCGAAGACGCCCTGCGAGTGGCCGGGCGGCGTTTCCGCGACCGGTTCGCCGCGCTCGAGTCGAAGCTCCGCGAGGAGGGGATCGATTTTCGAGACCTCGACGCAGCGCAGCTGGAACAGCGTTGGGACGAAAGCCGCCCGCTGTAGGAAGACCCCGGTCCCGTTTGCTATAGTCCGTTTCCCCCAGGCGCAACTCCGCAAACGACGCAGCATGAGACACAGCAAAGCCCTTACCGCCGTCGGGACAATTCGCTCGAACGCAATCGGATTGCGCCAGGCGCTGTTCATCGCCGCCATCGCCGTCGCGGTGGTCTGGGCAGGCATCGCCTTCGCCCAAGAGGCCTACATAAGCCACAAGCTCACCCAGCAGGTGGCGGACCTGCGCCGGCAGAACGTCGAGCT
>DASXBE010000091.1:0-6601 GCA_036491815.1 Candidatus Dormiibacterota bacterium
GGCACCGTGCTCGAGGTGAAGCTGCGCGTGACCCTCCTCAAGACCGAGTCGGGCGACCTCGTGGTGGTGCCGAACTCCGAGCTGTTCAACAAGCCGGTGACCGTGCACGTGGCCGCCGTCCAGCGCGCCGAAGAGGCTAAGACAAAGCCCCCAGCGTGATCCGGCCGAGGGCGTCGAGCTCTTCGCCTTTCAGCCCGCTCTCCTCCGCCAGCAGCTCCACGATCATGTTCGACGCGAGCTCGGTGTGGATTCCCGCGGCCACCTGGGTCGCGAGCGACCGCAGATGGAACGTGTGGTCGGGCCTGCCGGCCGACGACTCGAGCTGCACGTCGACCCGGTCGAGCTGCACGAATTTCGCCCACCGTGCCACCTCGGCCTCGCCTGTGTCGGGCGCGTCCGACAGGTGCACGCAGTTCAGGCCTCCGAAGATCCCATAACGCTCGCGCAGCGAACCGGGGCGGGACTGCGCGATGCGCGTCTCGCCGAGGTCGTGACGCATCTGCTTGAGCGTCTCCTCCGACGCCGTCACGCGACCGACCACGACCGGGAGCGCGGTCATGAAGTCGACGAGCCACGGAAAGAAGGGTCGGCCCTGCAGGAAGTCGTAGTGGTCGGTGACCAGCGAAGCGGTCGGCTGGAACCACGCCAGCGATTCGACCTTCCAGCCCGCCTGTGACGCAAGCCACGACCAAATGCCCGCCCGCACGGCAAGGCGGTACGCGGCGTCGGGCTTGAGGATGACCAGGGCATTGGACAAGGTGACGCTATTGTCCAGGCTTCCTGTCCCGAGGGTTTGGCGTGTAGACCTTGCGGCCCTTCAGCCTGTCCGGCATGTGCTGCTGATCGGCCACCCCGCCCTCGGCGTCGTGCGCGTACTTGTAGCCGCGGCCGTAGCCCATCGACTTCATCAGGCCGGTCGGGGCATTGCGCAGGTGCATCGGCACGGGCTCGTTGCCCGTCTCCTCGATCAGGGCGCGCGCGGCGCCGTACGACACCAGAGCAGAGTTCGACTTTGGTGCCAGGGCCAGATAGAGCGCAGCCTCGCTGAGGGGCAGCACGGCCTCCGGCATCCCGACGAAGTGCGCGGCCTGCTGCGCGGCGACCGCGACGGCGAGGGCCTGTGGGTCGGCCAGGCCGACGTCCTCGGCGGCCAGGATGACCAGCCGCCGGGCGACGAACTTGGGGTCCTCGCCCGCCTCGAGCATGCGCGCCATCCAGTACACGGCCGCGTCCGGGTCGCTGCCGCGCACGCTCTTGATCAGCGCCGAGACGATGTCGTAGTGCTGGTCGCCGGCCCGGTCGTAGAGGAGGTGGCGCTCCTGCATCGCCTGCTCGACCTGCTCGACTCCGATCCTGCCCTCGCCGGAGAGTGCAGCCGCCGCCTCCAGGCCGTTGAGGGCCACCCGGGCGTCTCCGCGCGCGATCTCGAGCAGGCCGTCCATCGCCTCGTCGTCGATTGCCGCGCCAAGCTCCTTCAGGCCCCGGTCGACCACCTGCTTCAGCTCGTCTCGATCGAGCTGCTCGAGGCGGAAGACACGGCTGCGAGAGAGCAGCGGCGCGATGACCTCGAACGACGGGTTCTCGGTGGTCGCGCCGACGAGGGTGATGGTGCCCTCCTCGACGTGGGGGAGGATGGCGTCCTGCTGGGCCTTGTTGAAGCGGTGGATCTCGTCGATGAACAGCACGGTGCGCAGCCCGGCGCGGCGGTGCACCCTCGCCTCGGCCACCACCTTGCGCAGGTCCGCCACGCCGGCGGTCACGGCGGACATGGCGACCATCCGCGCGCTGGTTTCCGTCGCGAGGAGTCCCGCCAGCGTGGTCTTGCCGCTTCCCGGGGGACCCCACAGCACGATGCTTGGCAGGTGGCCCGAGCGCGTCAGCTGCCTGAGCACGGCGACCACGCGGCGCTGCCCGACCAGGTCGTCGAAGCTTTTCGGCCGCAACCGGGTGGCCAAAGGCGCGCTGGGTTCGACGCCTTTGGGGAGGGGGAAGAGCTCGCCCTGGTCGGTCACGGGTAGATTGTCGTCCAGCGCGAGATCGAAGCCCGATGTCTACAATCCCGCCATGGCCACCTGCTGGTATTGCAACTCGGAGGTCCCCGAGACGTCCCAGTACTGCCCGAGCTGCGGTCACAGCCAGACCGACCGCACGTCGAGCCCTCTTTTCGGGGTGGTCGACCCCACCACGGGGATCTGGAACTCGAAGTTCATCAACGCCCTGGTCGGCCAGGAGGCCAACCGGGCGGTCAGGTATCACCGCCCGCTTTCGGTGCTGGTGATCGAGCTGGACCATGCGGAGCACATCCACAAGGAGCTCGAGCAGATCCAGATCGAAGGCCTTCTGCGCGAGGTCTCCGAGCGCCTCGGCCACGCCATCCGGGACACCGACACGGTGGGCTTCCTGGACGTCGAGGGGCCGCCCCATTACGCGATCGTGCTGCCCGAGACCGACGCGAACGGCGCGGCGCTGGCCGCCGACAAGATCCGCCGGTCGATCGCCACGCATGACTTCTCGACGAGCGGGAACTGGAGGCGGATCACCGTCAGCTGCGGCGCGGCGACCATCGAAGCGCTCAATCGCAGCGACGAGGAGGCCGGCCTGCTGAACCGCCGGGAGTACACCGGCAACCTCCTGCGCGAGGCCTACCAGGCGCTCGAGCAGGGAAGGTCGGCCGGGACGAACCGGACCTCGGTGGGCGCGTTCCGAAACTGACCCGCATCTACCTGGTCCGGCACGCCGACGTCGAAAACCCCCAACGGGTGCTCTACGGCCACCTCGACGGTTTCCAGCTCAGCGCCCTCGGGCGTGAGCAGGCGGCGGCCATCGGGGAGCGCCTTCAGGGCGCCGAGGTGGACCGAATCGTGCACAGCCCGCTCGCCCGAGCGGTCGAGACCGCGCAGATCATCGCGGCCAGGCTCACACCGCCGCCTGCGCTCGAGGCCGACCCCAACCTGCGCGAGGCCGACTTCAGCCGCTACCTCCAGGGCCTGCCGTACTGGCAGGTGCCGCTGCTCCGGCCGCTGTGGTTCGTCCACAAGGCCAAGCGAGGGATTGTGCCGGGCGACGAGTCGATCGAGGCGATGGGCCGGCGCATCATCGGCGTGATCCAGCGGATCGCGCGCGAGCACCCGGGCCACAACGCCGCCGTGGTGAGCCACGCCGACCCGATCAACGCCGCCTGGATCCTGCTCGATGGCCGGCCCCACAACGAGCGCGAGATGTACCGGAAGTCCGTCGACAAGGCCGGCATGCTGCAGCTCGAGATGGACGGCGACAGGCCAAGCCGATGGGAGTACGTGCCTCCGCCGGCGGTGGCGAACAAGTCGTCCCAGGCGGCGTGACGCAGCGCCGTTTCCCCGACGGCTTTCTCTGGGGCACCTCGAGCGCGGCGCACCAGGTCGAAGGCGACAACCGCAACAACGACTGGTGGGACTTCGAGCGCCTGCCGGGCAAGATCGCCAACGGCGACACATCGGCCGTCGCCTGCGACCACTACCACCGCTACCGCGAGGACTTCGCACTGCTTCGCGAGCTCAACCAGGGCGCTCACAGGCTCTCGGTGGAGTGGTCCAGGATCGAGCCGTCCGAGGGCGTCTTCGACTCCCGCCAGATCCGCCACTACCGCGACGTCCTGGCCGACATCCGCGAGCAGGGGATGACCCCGATGGTCACCCTGCATCACTTCACCAACCCGAGGTGGTTCGCCGCCAAGGGAGGCTGGATGGCGCCCGGTTCGGCGCGGGCATTCCTTCCGTACGTCAATCGCGTCTGTGACGAGCTCGGGGATCTCGTCGGTCTGTGGTGCACGATCAACGAGCCGCCCATTTACGCGGCGAACGGCTGGATCACGGGCGAGTTTCCGCCCTCGCGCCAAGGTGACCTCCGCGGCGCCTACAGGGTGACGGCCAACCTGCGCCGAGCGCACGAGCTCGCGTACCTCGCGCTCAAACGGCGGTGGCCCGACACACCGGTCGGGCTCTCGCATCACAAGTTCCTATTCATGCCCGCTTCGGAACGGCGCGGGGACCGCTGGGCCGCCCGGACCGCGCAGGCTGCGCTCGACAGCTGGCCCGTCGCCGTGGGCCAGTGGCGCAGGGTGGTCGACGCGAGCAGCGACTACATCGGGCTGGCTCACTACTGGGGCCAGATGGTGGCTTTCGACCGCCGCCTGCCCCGCCATCAGTTCATGCGCCGGTTCAACGTCCCCGGGCTCCCGGTCACGGAGATGGGCTGGGGCTCCGACCCGGCCTGGATGCGCGTCGTGCTCGACGAGCTTCGGCCCCTTGGCAAACCGGTGTACATCACCGAGAACGGCCTCGCCAGCAACGACGACGAATGGCGCCAGCGCTACCTGGCCGAGGTGCTTTCGGCAGTGCTCGGCGCGATCGAGGATGGCGTCGACGTGCGCGGCTACTTTCACTGGACGAACATGGACAACTTCGAGTGGGCGCGAGGCTACAGCGCGAGGTTCGGCCTGATCTCGGTCGACCGCAAGACCCTCGAGCGGACGATCAAGCCGAGCGGTCGCCTCTACGGCCGGATCGCGGCGACGAACAGCCTTCCGGTTTAACTAGACTCCAACCGTGACCCGCAAATCCGCCGTGGCCGGCACGGTGGCGATCGCGCTGGGCGCGGTCCTTGTGCTCTCCCTGGCCTGGGGCCTGAAGCATGCGGCGCTGGCCAACCCACCCTTGTTGGGCAGGCCGGCGCCCACCCTCGAGATCCAGACCGTGACCGGTGACGACGTGGGCGTCTCGGACATCCCCGGCAGACCGGTGGTCGTCAACTTCTGGGCCTCGTGGTGCGGCCCCTGCATCGCGGAGCAGGGAGTCCTCTCCGACGCCGCCTCCGCCCGCACGGACGTGAGGTTTCTGGGCGCGGACAACCAGGACACGAGCTCCGGATTCCGCGCGTACGAAGGCATGCACCCCCATGCCTACCCGGCCGGTCCCATCGTGAAGGGCTCCTACCAGGCGTACGGCGTGGGCGGCCTCCCGTCGACCTTCTTCATCAACGCGCACGGGCTGGTGGTCGCCTCATTCACCGGCCCCCTGGATGCCCCGACCCTGAACCACTACCTGGGCCTCATCGCGCAATGACCCTCGTCAGGTGGTCGATCCCGGGGGTCCTGGTCGCCGGCTGCGTCGGGTACCTGATCTACTCGGCGTCCGGCGGGTCGACCCAGTATTACCTGACGGTGTCCGAGCTGCGATCCCACCCGGCCACCGGAGACGTGCGCGTGGCGGGCGTCGTCCAGGACGACGTCCAGAAGACAGACGGCGGATTGCGCGTCACCTTCACCGAGAAGGACGGCACCGCCTCCATGCCGGTCGTCTACGGCGGGACGCTGCCCGACATCTTCCGGCCGGGGATCACCGTCGTCGTCGAGGGACAGCTCGGCCGGGACGGCATCTTCCATGCGCAGACGCTGCTCGCCAAGTGCCCGTCCCGGTTCTCGACCACGCCTTACACGCAGTTAGCCCCACCGCTGAGGCAGTGGCCCGGGCATGATCCTCGGCTACTTGGGCGCGGGGGCCCTGCTCGCCGGACTCGTCCTGGGAGGCTTCTCCGCGCTGCTGTCCTTCTGGGCCGGCATGCGCGAGAGCGCGCCGATGGTGCAGGTTGGCCGCCGCGCTTTTTACGCCGCGGCGGCGATGACAGTGCTGGCGGGCGCGCTCCTCGAGACGGGGCTGCTGACGCACGACTTCGCTCTCGCGTATGTGACCGAGCACACCGACCTGTCCACTCCAACCGCGCTGGTCGCGGCGGGCTTCTACGGCGGGCAGGAGGGATCTCTCCTCTACTGGGCGGTCATCCTCGGCGTGCTGGGCAGCGCGTCGCTGGTCGCCGGCGCGGCCCTCGGCGAGCGCCTCGCGGCATACGCGGCAGGCGTGCTCGCTTCCATCCTGAGCTTCTTCCTCCTCGTCCTCGCCATCGTCGCGAGCCCGTTCGACCTTCTCTCCATCACGCCCCCCGACGGGCTGGGCTTGAACCCGGTGCTGCGCGACGGCGGCATGCTGATCCACCCGCCGGTCGTGCTGGCGGGCTTCGCCTCCTTCGCCATCCCCTTCGCGTTCGCCGCCGCCGCGCTGCTCGCCGGCAGGACCGACGCCGCCTGGATCGCGCACACCCGCCGGTTCGCCCTGCTCGCCTGGTGCCTGCAGACGGCGGGCCTGCTGCTCGGCATGTGGTGGGCCTACCACGTGCTCGGCTGGGGCGGATACTGGGGCTGGGATCCGGTCGAAAACGTCGCGCTGATGCCCTGGCTGGCGACCACCGCCTACCTGCACTCCTCGCAGGTCCAGGAGAAGCGGGGCCGGCTGCGGACGTGGAACTTCGGCCTCGTCATCGTCGCGTTCCTCCTGGTCGTCTTCGGCACGTTCGTCGTGCGCAGCGGGATCGTCCCGTCCGTGCACACGTTCGCCGTCAGCGCGATCGGCCCTTGGTTCCTCGGCTTTCTCGCGGTGTGCATCATCTGCTCGACGGCCCTGCTGACCCTTCGGGCCGGCGTGCTCGCGGCGGGCCGGCTCGAGGCGGCGCCCCTGGCCTCGCGTGAGGGGGCCTTCATGGTGCAGAACCTGCTGCTGCTCGGCGTGGTCGC
>DASXBE010000092.1:0-20198 GCA_036491815.1 Candidatus Dormiibacterota bacterium
CTTTGGACGCCCCGCCATCGACGGCAAGGATCACCTTTCTATCTGGAAACTTCCCTAACAATTGCCCCATATTCTCGCGTACCATGCGCCGTTGTGGGCGTCAAGATCGCAGTTGTCGGTGGCGGCAGCACGTACACCCCCGAGCTGATCGAGGGGTTCCACGCCCGTCAGGAACGGCTGCCGGTCGACGAGCTCGTCCTGCTCGACATCGACGCCGAACGCCTCGCGGTGGTGGGCGGACTTGCCCAGCGCATCCTCGACCGGCATGAATGGCCGGGACGGCTGGTCCTCACGGGCGACCGCAGCCGCGCCCTCGAAGGAGCGAGCTATGTGATCGTTCAGCTCCGGGTCGGCGGCCAGGCGGCGCGTCTCTCAGACGAGACGCTGCCGCTCGAGTTCGGGTGCATCGGCCAGGAGACGACGGGTCCCGGCGGGTTCGCCAAGGCCCTCCGCACGGTGCCGGTGGTGATGGAGATCGCCGAAGAGACAGCGCGCCTCGGGGCGAAGGACGCGTGGGTCGTCGACTTCACAAACCCAGTCGGCATCGTGATGCAAGCGCTCCTCGACGAGGGGCACCGGGCGATCGGGCTGTGCAACTCGGCCATGGGCTTCCAGCGCAGGTTTGCGGCGATGCTCGAGGTCGATCCAGGGCGCGTCCTCCTGGACCACGTGGGCCTGAACCACCTGACCTGGGAGCGCGCCGTCCTCGTCGACGGCGTCGACCGGCTGCCGGAGCTGATCGAACGCCACGCGGATGAGATCGCGGACGAGGTCGGGATCCCGGTTGGGCTGATCCATCTGACCGCGTCGATCCCGTCGTACTACCTGCGCTACTACTACTCGACCGACGAGGTGTTGCGGGAGCAGCTGTCCGGAGCGAAGAGGTCGAGGGCGGAAGAGGTGATGGAGATCGAGGCGAAGCTGCTCGAGATGTACCGCGACCCGGCGCTCACCGAGAAGCCGAGCCTGCTCGAGAAGCGGGGCGGCGCCTATTACAGCGAGGCGGCCGCTCAGCTGATCGCATCGCTCCACGCGGGGACCAGCGACGAGCAGGTCGTGGATGTGCGCAACGATGGCGCTCTCCCGGAGCTGCCCGACGACGCGGTGGTGGAAATCCCCGCCCGGGTCGATACCAAGGGAGCACACGCCGCGCCCATGAAGCCCCTGCCGCCGGAGATGCTGGGCCTGGTCCAGCAGGTCAAGGCCTACGAGCGGCTGACCGTCAAGGCGGCCATCGACGGCGACCGCAAGGCTGCTCTCAAGGCTCTGATGGCCAACCCTCTCGTCGGACGCTATAACGTGGCGGTCGCGCTGCTCGATGCGCTGCTCGAGGCCAATCGCCGGCACCTGCCGCGCTTCTTCCCACGCGACTAGCCAGACGTGCGGCTTGACGCCCAGTGGCGGCGGCAGTAAGGTTCGGTAAGGAATTCTTCCTAACTATGGCGACCATTCCCGCGGCCCGACCCACCGGCAGATCGGCGCGCCTCCTGCGGCGGGACCAGAGCATCACGGTCGGGACGCCCAGCCTCCTGCGTGCGATCAACGAGCGCACAGTCCTGGAGCTCATCGACCGGCAGGGACCGCTCTCGCGAGCCCAGGTCGCCCGCGTGAGCGGTCTCTCCAAGCCGACCGTCTCGCTGACTTTGGGCGGGCTGCTGGAGGCGCGCCTCGTCCGCGAGGTCGGCCGCTCCCGCGGTGAGCGCGGTCCGAGCGCGCTGCTTTACGAGCTGAATCCCGCGGCCGGCTGGGTCGTCGGGCTGGACGTCGGCCGGCGGTGGGTCCGGGCGGCGATCGCGGACATCACCGGGACGATCGTGGCCCGCCGTGACGAGCGCGCGAAGGTGCGCAGCGCCAAGACGCTGATCGGACAGATCGGTGCGACCGCCCGTCGCCTCGCGGCCGACGCGGGTGTCGACTGGTCGCAGGTGACGCATGCCGCGCTCGGCAGCCCAGGCGTTTTCGACCCCGTCCACGGGTACGTGGCGATGGCGCCGAACCTCCCCGGCTGGGGCCGCACCGGCATCGTCGAAGCCGTCCGCGAGGAGCTCGGCACCAACATGAGCTTCGAGAACGACGTCAACCTCGCCGGCCTGGGGGAGCGTGCAGCCGGCCTCGGCCGCAACGTCGACAGCTTCGTCTTTCTTTCCGTGGGCACCGGTGTCGGGATGGCACTGGTGATCGACGGCCGCCTGTACCGCGGCGCGCACGGCGCCGCCGGCGAGGTCGCTTACATGCCCCTGGGCATGGGCGATCCGCACGACCCGGCCAACCGCCGCCGCGGCGCCTTCGAGGAATCGGCGGCGGCCGCCGGGGTCGTCCGCCTCGCGCGGCGGATGGGCATGCGACCCCCGCTGACGCCCGAGCGGATCTTCGCCGCCGCGCGTCGCGGCCAGCCTGTGGCGATGCGTGTGGTCGAGGCCGAGGCGGCGCGCCTGGCCCTGGCCATTGCCACCGTCACGCCGGTGCTCGATCCCGAGCTGGTCATCCTTGGCGGCGGCATCGGGCGCAACGGGGACCTCTTGCTCGAACCGATCGAGCGGGAGCTGCGGCAGCTGCTTCCGTTTCGGCCGAAGGTGGCGGTTTCGGCGCTCGGCGAGGACGCGGTGCTCCGTGGAGCAATCACCACAGCCCTCGAGATCGCGCGCGAGCGGGTTTTTGCGCGCTCTCCGGCGCGGCCGGCGCAGGCGATCGCGGGATGAGGGGCGCTGCGTTCGCCAATGGACTTCCAATCGGATGTGTCATCAGCTATTCGGGCCTGAGGAGGTAATACGGCATGACAGGACGTCGCCATTTCGGCATCGGCTTATTGGCGTTGATCACGCTGGCGTTCTCCGCCTGCGGCGGCCCCAGCAGCCCTGGGACCGCGCAGCCCAAAGCCGGTGGGACCGTGACCATCGACAACGAGAGCGGCACCCTGTGGACCTGCGACTTCAACCCGTACAACGGCTCGGTGAACGGAGAGTCGTTCGGCATCATCTACGAGCCGCTGATCTACGACAACCTCCTGAGCGACAAGAAGACAAACTGGCTGGCTTCCAGCTATCAGTGGAGCACCGACGACAAGACCCTGACGTTCACCATCCGTCCGGACGTCAAGTGGAGCGACGGGACCGCGTTCACGGCGGACGACGTCGTGTTTACGTTCAACCTGCTCAAGCAGAACTCAGCCCTCGACCTGCAGTCCGTCTGGACGGTGCTCGCGAGCGTGACCAAGCAGGGCAGCGACCAGGTCGTGATGACCTTCCAGAACTCGGCGGTGCCGTACTTCTACCAGATCGCCGGTCAGACCGCGATCGTGCCGCAGCACATCTGGTCGACCATCAAAGACCCGACCAGCGTGGTCAAGAACCCGGTCGGCACCGGGCCGTTCACGATGAGCCAGTGCACGCCCCAGAACGTCCAGTACACGCGCAACCCGAGCTATTGGCAGAAGGGCCTGCCGTACATCCAGACGGTGAACTACCCGGCCTTCACCGACAACGATCCCGCCAACCAGTACCTGGCGGCGGGCCAGGCCCAGTGGGGCGGCCAGTTCATCCCGAACATCGACACCTACTACATCGCCCGCGACCGGGCGCACAACCACTACTGGTTCCCCCCGATCCAGAACATCAACCTCTGGTTCAACATGACCATGGCGCCGCTCGACCAGAAGGCGGTCCGCCAGGCCATCGCGTACGGCATCGACCGAAGCAGCGTCTCCCAG
This sequence comes from Candidatus Dormiibacterota bacterium, assembly GCA_036491815.1. Lineage (GTDB taxonomy): Bacteria > Chloroflexota > Dormibacteria > Dormibacterales > Dormibacteraceae > DASXBE01. Next base: position 3,707 of record DASXBE010000092.1, read on the forward strand.
AAAGGCGAGTACGGCTACGAGCCACCCGGCAACCAATCTGGCGTCCTGATGCCGACGTTCTCGAGCTGGGTGGACCAGGCGGCGGTGAGCAAGTACGCCTACAAGCTCGATCCCGCCAAGGCGCAGAGCCTGCTGACCGGTGCCGGTTTCTCGAAGGGCTCCGACGGTATCTACAAAGACTCGTCGGGCCACAGGCTCTCGTTCAAGATCATCAGCATCGCGGGCTACACGGACTGGACCGCCTCGATCCAGGTCGTCAAGCAAAACCTGGCCTCGATCGGGGTCGAGATCACAGAGCAGGACCAGAACAGCAACGATTACTTCAACAACCTGTTCACGGGCAACTACCAGCTCGCCTACGGATCGCTCTCGGCCTCGCCGGGCCCGTCGCCGTACTACGAGCTTCGCAACACGCTGCACAGCGGAACGTCAGCCCCCATCGGCCAGACCGCGGCCGGCGACTACGAGCGCTACAAGAACCCCCAGGCGGACTCGCTGCTGGACCAGTTCGGCGCCACGACGGATTCGGCCAAGCAGCACGACCTGATCAAGCAGGTGGAGGCCCTCATGCTCGAGGACGTGCCGGTGATCCCGGTCACCGAGGGTGTCGCGTGGTACGAGTATTCGACGAAGAATCTCGCCGGATGGCCCACGCCCGCCGACCCGTACGCCGCACCCGCGCCGTGGAACCTGCCCGACTGGGAGGTCACACTGATTCATCTCTACAAGTCCAGCTGAGGATCGAGGTTGCGGGCGTTCCGCCGGCGACCACACAAGGCCGGGCCCCCAGCGGGCCCGGCCACCTCGACCGGAGCGGTGACCCGGTGACCCGGTGATCCCGTGAGCTACCTCCTGCGGCGCCTCGAGTTCTTCCTGATCACGCTGTGGGCGGCCGTCACCGTGAACTTCGTCCTGCCGCGGGTCATGCCCGGCAGCCCGGCCGAGGCGATGCTGGTCCGTTTCCACGGCCGCGTGAGCCCTCAGGCGGTCAAGACGATGGAGGTCGCATTCGGGCTCCACACCGACCAGAATCTCCTCCAGCAGTACGTCGGGTACCTCGGGAACACCCTGCATGGGGACCTCGGCGTCTCGCTCACCTTCTACCCGTCCACCGTGGTCCAGGCGATCATGCTCGGCCTCCCCTGGACCGTCGGTCTGGTCGGCCTTTCCACCATCATCGCCTTCGTCCTGGGCACGCTTGTCGGGATGCTCAGCGCCTGGCGCAGGGGCGGTCTGCTCGACGGGATCCTGCCTCCGGTGCTGATCATCGTGTCGGCGTTCCCATACTTCTGGATCGCGCTGATCTGCATCCTGGTCTTCGCCTTCACGCTGAACTGGTTCCCGCTGAGCTTCGGCTACGACCTCGACCAACAGATCAACCTGTCGTGGGATTTCATCGCCAACGTCCTGTGGCATGGCTTCCTGCCGGCCCTGACCATCGTCATCACGTCGATCGGCGGATGGATCCTGACCATGCGCAACACGATGATCACCACTCTCGCGGAGGACTACGTCAAGATGGCGCGCGCCAAAGGCCTTTCGCCCGTCCGGATCATGTTCATGTACGCCGGACGCAACGCGATCCTGCCCAACCTCGTCGGGTTCGCCATGTCGCTTGGATTCGTGATCAGCGGCGCGATCCTAGTCGAGATCGTCTTCAACTACCCAGGACTCGGCTACATGCTCCTGCAGGCGGTCAACAACGAAGACTTCGCCTTGATGCAGGGGCTCTTCCTCCTGATCACCGTCGCAGTACTCGTGGCCGTGCTGATCGCCGACTTCCTCACGGCGTGGCTCGACCCGCGCACCCGCGAGCGGGCTTGAGCGGTGGGCGTCAACCTCGTCGCGGACCCGACGCGGGCTGTGGCGTCGCCGGACGCGCCGCGCGCGAGCGTGCTTCGGGGCTTCGGCGCCGCGCTGCTGGGCAACCGCAAGGCGATGGCGGGTACGGCGCTCCTGGTTTTCTTCGCCCTCGTCGCCGTGCTGGCCCCGGTCATCGCGCCATATCCGCCGCAGGCCATCCTGTTCGACCAGATCTTGCCCATCTCGCCGCAGCACCTCCTGGGCACGACCGGCAACGGCCAGGACATTTTCTCGCAGCTCGTTTGGGGCACCCGTGAGTCGCTCGCGATCGCCATCCTCGCCGGCCTGGCGGCGACCGCCGTCTCGGTGCTGGTCGGCGTCACCGCGGCGTACCTCGGCGGTGTGTGGGACCACGTCCTCGACCTGTTCACAGACGTGTTCCTCGTCATTCCCACCCTGCCCCTGATGATCGTCATCGCCGCCTACGCGAAGGGTGGCGGATTCTGGGTGCTCGTGATCGTGATCGTGATCACCGGATGGTCATACGGAGCTCGCCAGCTGCGGGTCCAGGCGCTGTCCTTGCGCAACCGTGAGTTCCTCGATGCGGCTCGCGTGCGCGGGGAGCGGAGCCTCTACATCGTCCTGGCGGAGATCCTCCCGAACATGACTTCGCTCATCGTCGCGAACTTCCTGGGCGCGGCCCTGTACGCGGTGCTCGCGGCTGCGGGCCTGCAGTTCATCGGCCTCGGCGACCCCAACGAGCTGAGCTGGGGCACGATGCTCTACTGGGCCGAGAACAACGGCGCCCTCCTGGCCGGCTCGCCGCAGTGGGCGATCGCGCCCGGCATCTGCATCGCCGTGCTGGGTGGTGCGTTTGCGCTCCTGAACTATGCGTTCGATGAGATCGCGAACCCAGCTTTGCGCCCGGTCAAGAGGCGCCGGTGATCCAGGCCCAGCCCGAAACCGTCCTGAGCGTGGAGGAGCTGTGCGTCGACTACGTGACGGACCGGGGGCCGGTTCGCGCCGTCGACAGGGTGAGCCTCGAGGTCGCCAGGGGTGAGTTCCTGGGCATCGTCGGAGAGTCGGGCTGCGGCAAGTCGACCCTGCTCTTTGCGATCGCCCGCCTGCTGAGCCCGCCCGCCGAGATCACCTCGGGTGCGGTCAGGTTCAACGGACGCGACATGGTGGCCATGAGAGACGAGGAGCTGCGCCACCTACGCTGGCGGGAGTACTCGGTGGTCATGCAGAGCGCGATGAACGCTCTGAACCCGGTCATGACGATCGGCGCGCAGCTGAAGGATGTGATCCACGCGCACGACCACATGGGAGCGAGGGAGATCGGCGAACGGTCTCGAGAGGTGCTCCGGCTCGTCGGGATCGACCCGGTCCACCTGCGCAGCTACCCGCACCAGCTGAGCGGAGGGATGAGGCAGCGCGCCATGATCGCGATGGCCCTGGTGTTCACGCCGGAGCTGGTGATCATGGACGAGCCGACTTCCGCGCTCGACGTGGTCGCCCAGCGTTCGCTCATGGTCCAGATCAAGCAGCTCCAGCGCAAGATCGGCTTCGCCGCGATCTTCGTCACCCACGACATGTCGCTGGTCAGCCACTTCTCGGACCGGCTCGCCGTGATGTACGCCGGCCAGGTGGTCGAGATCGGCGACACGCGCCGGCTCTTTGCCGAACCGAAGCACCCGTACACCGCCGGTTTGATGGGTTCGTTCCCGTCGATCACCGGCCCCATCGAGCCGCTGGTCGGGATCGGGGGCGCGCCGCCCGACCTGGCGCATCCCCCCGCAGGCTGCCGGTTTCACCCGCGCTGCCCGCGGGTCATGCCGCGGTGCAGCGTCGACAATCCGGATTTCTACAACCAGGAAAAAGACCTCGTCCGCTGCTTTCTCTACGACGGACGCGCCGCCGGCGCGGAAAGGGTGAGCCAGCTTGATCACTGACCTGCCGACTCCGCCAGGCGGCTCGGAGCTCCTGAGGACCCGGGCCCTGACCAAGCACTTCAAGATGGGCGGCGTCTTCTCGCGCAGCCACCTGCACGCCGTCGACGGCATCGACCTGGTGATCGGCGAGAACGAGATCGTGGCCGTCGTGGGGGAGAGCGGCAGCGGCAAGAGCACGCTCGCGCGGCTGATCGCCATGGTCTACAAGCCCACGAGCGGTGAGATCCTGCACCGCGGCAGCCCGATCAGCGCCCTGCGATCGCGGCGCAAGATCCTCGACTACCGCGGCCGGGTGCCGATGGTGTTCCAGGATCCCTACGGCTCGCTGAGCCCGGTCTACCGCGTCTCCCACGGGCTGATGCGCTCGCTGAAGCTCCACCGCACGGACCTGAGCGATCGCGGCCGCCGCCAGGAGGCCGAGTATCTCCTTGAATCGGTCGGCCTGACCCCACCTGCGGATTTCCTCGCGAAGTATCCCTATGAGCTCAGCGGGGGACAACGCCAGCGGATCGGCTTCGCCCAGGCACTGGCTTGCCGGCCGGAGCTCATCCTCGCGGACGAGCCCGTGTCGATGCTCGACGTCTCGGTGCGCATCGGGGTGCTCAACCTGATGTCTTCGCTGCGGCGGCGCGAGAGGATCTCGTTCCTGTACATCACCCACGACATCGCGAGCGCACGGTACGTGGCGGACCGCATCGTCGTGATGTACGCGGGGCAGATCGCGGAGACGGGGCCGGTCGAGGATGTGTTGGCACATCCCAAGCACCCGTACACGCAGCTGCTGCTCTCGGCTGTGCCCGATCCCCGCGCGCCCGTTTCGGTGCCGGCGTCGGCGGAGGTCCAGGAGCCGCCCCGGGTGATCGACCCCCAAGCCGGATGCCGCTTCAGGGACCGGTGTCCCTTCGCGATCGACGAATGTTCACGGGTGACGCCGAGGCTGCGGCTGCTCCGCCCGGACCACGAGGCAGCCTGCCACGTGGCGGCGTCTGACATGGAGGGCGGCGAGCAGGTCTCGGGCGCGCTGCTGAACTAAGGTTTCGCAGGATGCGGAGCCTACTTTTGTGGTGCGCGCAAAACCAGTGGCTCTCGAGCCACGTGCCGCGCTGGCGCTTTGCCCGGCGCGCGGTCAAGCGCTTCCTCCCAGGCGAGGATTTCGACGCGGCGATGAAGGCCGCCGCCGAGCTCAAGCTCGCCGGCATAGGTGCGCTGTTCACCCGGCTCGGCGAGAACGTGAACGACCTCGGCGAGGCGACGGCCGTGGTGGAGCATTACGAGGAGGTCATCGCCGCGACAGCGGCCGCGGGCCTGGGCGCCGAGGTCTCGGTCAAGCCGACGCAGCTCGGACTCGACGTCGACCCGGACGCGGCCTACACGAACCTCCAGCGCCTGGCCCGCGCCGCAGGGAAGGCGGGGATCTTCCTGTGGATCGATATGGAGGGAAGCTGGTACACGGATCGTACGGTCGAGCAGTACGCGCGCTTGCGCGAGGACCACGGGGGGACGGGGATCGCGCTTCAGGCGTACCTGCACCGGACCGCCGCCGACATCACGAGGCTGCTTCCGCTCGAGCCGGCGATCCGGCTCGTCAAAGGCGCGTACTCCGAGCCCGCCGGGATCGCGTTCACCGCGAAGCGGGACGTCGACGCCAACTATCTCGCGCTCGCCACCCTGATGCTGCCCGAGGTCAAGCGCGGAAAGCTCCGCCTGGTCCTGGGCACGCATGACGTGGACCTCGTCGACCGGGCCTGGCGGATCGCCCAGGCGCTGGGCCTCGATCGCTCCAGGCTCGAGGTGAACATGCTGTATGGGATTCGCGCCGACCAGCAGGCCCGCCTGGCGCGCGAGGGGTACGTGGTGAAGGTGCTGATCGCCTACGGCGATGCCTGGTATGCGTGGTACCTGAGGCGGCTCGCCGAGCGCCCGGCCAACATGCTGTTCGTCGCTCGCCAGATGCTGCCGTAGCCGATCAGGGGCCGGCCCGAGAGCCCCCGCGGCGCCCGGCGGCCGACCCCTTCACGCGTTGAGCGGCTACGGGACCGTGGGGACCTGGCCCGCGTTCTCCTGCGCCTCGCGCGCCGCGCTCTCGGTGGCCTCGTGGGCGGCCGTCTCATTGGAGACGAACTTTCCGGGCGCCGTGCCCGCCGCCGGGGTGGGTGTCGGGTTGGTGGCCGCCGCCGCCGGCAGGACGGTCATTCCGTAGAGCACGGCGCCGCCCACACCTCCGACCAGCAACGAACCGGCGACCGCCGCAGCCATCACCGCTGTACGAACTCTGTTCATCTGATTTGCCTCCTGGGCCAGAAATTTCGCTCATCGGAGCGTTGGCTCGAAGGTTGACCGTCCCGGCTCAGTGGCCCGTGTGCGGAGCCTGTGAGTTTGACGTGGGCCAATCATTCGGTCCGCAGCCGAAGCTCGCCGGCCGCCTGGCATGAGAAAGCCGGCGGCGCCGCGCGCCGCCGGCTTGGTTTCGAAGCGTGTGCTAGCGGACGGGCCTGATCACCGGCTCCGGCCTCACCGGCTCGCCGTCGGTCGACTCCTCGCCCTCGACACGGTCAGGGCTCTCGAGCTCCTCATCCTTGCGCTCGCCCATGGGGTGCTCGCGCTCCTTGTGGAGCTTGATCTCCTCGGAGTTCGGAAAGTCCTCGTTGCAGATGTCGCATCGCATATTGGGTCCCTCCAGAACGAAGGTGGTGAAGCGCTCGAACCTTGCGGCACGAGCGCCTCAATCAATCAACGCGCCGGCCCGGCCCCCTACCGGCCGCTTTGCGCGAGTCATGCGTTTTGATCTTGTGACGCGGGCTGGAATTATCACCGCGCGCCCCACGCGCGCCCGGCCCAGGATGGTGGCATGACCAGGAGGAGCTATGAGCACGATGTTCAATGAGATCAACCAGCAGGTGAAGGCCGGGCGGGGCACGATCAACCGGTCCGTCGGCGAGATCAGAGAGCGCGTCGGAGACGAGCAGATGGCTCGCATCGGCATGGCGGCGGCGGCCGCCCTGGTCGCGATCGCTCTCGGGGTGGGGGTGCTGGCCTATCGCCGGCGGCGCCGCCGGACCCTCGGTAGGATCCACGCGATTTCCGGGACCATGCGTGACCTCAACTCCGGACTGCGCTCCCAGCTGAAGGACTCGCTCGAGAAGGCGGCGAAGTCGCTGTAGGCGCCGCCGCGTCAGTCAGGCGGCCTGGGCCGGGGAGGGGTCCAGCCGCGCGGGTTTGACGGGCAGCCTGCATTCGGGCTGCGCCGCGTGCGCCGAGCCGAGGTAGCGCCGGGCGGACCGCAGGCCGCGGGCGATCAGGTCTCGGCTGTGGCTGAAGTCGGCGGGCGACACCGCGGGCAGGTCCAGCGCCGGGAGGACGTGGATCTGCGCCAGGTCCTTGTTGGCGGCGACCTCGGTGTCGAGCTTCTGCTCGACGAACCTCGCAAGGGCGTAAAGGGCCATGCCGAGCGCGTTCGTGGGTTCCTGGTGCAGCCATGGGTAACCGACGGGGAGGACGTAGATCTCGGTCGCTCCGAGCTCGATGGCGGCGGTGATCGGCGTGTGGTTCGCGACACCGCCGTCCACGTACTCGCGGCGGCCGATGGTCACCGGCGGGAAAACACCGGGAATCGCGGTGCTCGCCAGCAGCGCGGGGACCGCGGGGCCTGAGGAGAGGACGGCCGCGCGACCGGTCTTCAGCTCGGTCGCGATCACGTGCACCGGAACCGCGGCATCCTCGAGACGCTCGAATGGCATGTGCTTCTCCAGCATCTGCCGAAGGCTGCGGTTCGGGATGACGTGGTTGCAGCGGCCCAGGAGGCCGGCGGCGCTGACCCATGGGACCAGGGGAAAGACGTCATGGCGCCGCAGCCCGAGCCAGATCTCGCCGAGCTCCAGGGCACCGCCATGGTCGGGCTTGCCGGCGATCCAGGCGGCGTTGACCGCCCCCACGGAGGTCCCGATCAAAAAGTCGGGACGGATCCCAGACTCGGTGAGGGCCTGGAGCATTCCGACCTGGATCGCGCCGAGGCTTCCACCGCCGGAGAGGACGAACGCGACCCGGCGCTGTGCCCCCGTCCGGCGAGGGAGGCGGCTCATCGGCTCGGTCGAGCAGACCTCGGCATCAGGCTGCTCGCTCGGTCTCGCCTTTTTCGGCGCGTCTGCGGCGCAGGTCTTCGAGGGTCACGGCGGCGTCGAGGCGGTCCCACAGCCGCCAGTCCGACTCTGAACGCCAAACCTGGTCGAGCAACGATTCGAGCTGGCTGTGAAGGTCGGGCGCGTCGGATCTGGATCTGAATCTCATTTTTGTCTCACTCCTTTCCTGCATACAAAACGCGCACACGACCGGTTCCGAACTACCACCGTTGGACGGTTCTTGAGGACCACCGTTGAGTAGTCCGCGGCGTCAGCGCGCGACCCACACCGGCGCCGACAGCGAGTCCAGCGCGAGGTCCGTGGTGATCTGCTTCGGGGCGGGCGCACCCGTAACCGGGATGGTCCAGAGCTGAAAAGCGCCCTGCGACCGTGATGGCGCGAGGTACGCGATCGTCTTGCCGTCGGGCGAGAACGCAGGCGAAGCGACGAGCTGCCCGGTCACCAGAGGGGAGGGGGCGGCAAGCGACGGTGCCTGCTCGTCGAATGCGGCCACGTCGAGCTCGGTGGTCTGGGCCTGCCCCTTGCGGCAGACCGCCGACATCAGCCTTTCGTCGGGAGAGATCGCGGGTTGGATGCAGTCGAGCGAGGGGTCGGTGAGCGCCACGCCGGTACTCCCCGCCCTCGCCTGCAGCCAGATCTGCGAGTGGAGAACCGACTGCTGATCGATGGAGAACTTGACGTAGACGAGCCCGCCGTCCCGCAGGGGGATCGGCTCCACGTCGCCGCCCGTGTACTGGTTGGGGTACGTCCACTCCAGCCAGCGGCCCAGGTTGGCGGCAGGGCTGGAGAGGATGGCGAGGTCGACGCGGTAGCTGTTGTAGGGGTCCTCCGGGTCGAAGTCGTAGAAAAGCCGCGAGCCGTCCGGGCTGAAACGCGGGTAGAAGATCCAGTGGTTGCCCTCGACGACGTTTGAGCTGTTGTTGGTGAGCCTGGTCATCGACCTGCCGTTCGGATCCATCTGATAGAGGTCCGACCAGTTGGTGTATCTCCGAACGGCGACCAGCTGCGAGCCGTCCGGCGCAATGGCGGGCTGCGTCCAGCCGCTCTCAGCGGTGAGCTTCGTGAACGAGCCGTTCACGTAGCGGTAGATAGCGCCCGACTGGACGACGTACATCGTTCCGGGGAGTGCGACGCCCGTCGTCTTGTCGGGCCTCAGGATGACGTGCCGCTGCGCCCTCAGGTACCCGGCGGCGAAGTAGACGCTGAAGCCGAAGGCGAACATCGCGAGGGCCAGGCCGATCGCCGTGAGCAGGTGCAGAAGCGGGGCCGCACCGGAGGTGCGCCGGGCTCGGACCTCCATCAGGGGAAGCTCTGATGGACCAGGGGCAGGATCCGGCCCCAGTCCGGGAACACCACGTCCTGGCCCGCGGCGAAACCCTCGGACGTGTAGGGCGGCAGGAGCACCACGCGGTGGATGTTCGGGCCCGCAAAGTCGCCCTCGACCGCCAGCAGCTGGCGGAGCCTGTCGAGGCTGATGCTCGTCTTGATCTCGCCGTTCATTGCGTTGGCAAGCGCCGGCAGGTCCGCAACGTTCACCTGGGAGGCCTCCTGCTTGATCGCCAGCAGGACCTGCTGCTGGCGTTCGGACCTTGCGAAGTCGCCCCGCAGGTCGCCATGGCGCGACCGCACGTATTGCAGCGCGTGCACGCCGTCCAGGTGGGTTGCGCCCGGAAGCACGGCCACGCGGTAGTAGTCGTATGGGTACCCACCGCTGTTGAGGTCGGATGGATAGAAGTCGTCCATGACGGGGTTCGTCACGACGACGTCGACACCGCCGAGCTGGTCGATCAGCTTCACGAGCCCGTTGAGCCCGATCCACACGTAGTCGTCGACGTGAACCTTGAAGTTGCTTTCCACCGCCGCGATCGCGCCCTGGGGTCCGCCGAGGTTGTACGCGGTGCTGATCTTTCCGTAACCCTGGCCCGGGATCGGCACCCACAGGTCTCGCGGGATTGAAAGCATGGTCGCCTGCTTGGTGGTCGGGTCGACGCGGACCAGGATCATTGACTGCGTGTTCAAGCGATCGGGCGGAAACTTGGAGTCGTCGTCGGACCCCAGCAGAAGCACCGTGAAGGGCTGGCCTGGTCCCGCGATCGGGCTCGCAATAGGATTGAGGGGGAGGGAGTCGGCGTTCACGCTCGAGCTTGCGGCCGTCTGCAGGAGGGGAAGGAAGTACGCCCCCAGGCCAGTGAGGCCGGCGAGCAGGAAGCCGACGGTGATGATTGCCACGCGTGTCATTTGAGGATTTGGAGTCTCCACCCGAGCAACGCGTGAGGGGGTTCAAGACCCCGCTCGCCTCGGCGTCCCCTGGTGCAGTCGAACCAATACGGATGCGCGTCGGGGCGTTATCCAAGCGTTGAAGCGACTCCTGTGCCTCGTCGGCATCGCATTCCTGCTCGGCAGCGAGACCTGGCCACCAAGCACGCCACCGCCGCCGCTCGCCGGCTTCAGCTTCAGCCCCGACACCTCGATCTGGGCGCACCGCGACCCGGTGCAAGACCTCACGCGCCTCCTCGAAACGACGAGTCCCGACCTCGTCCGGCTCCCGGTTTACTGGGAGACCGTCGAGCCCTCCCCCGACCGGCTCGATTTCTCGGGCACCGACGCGCTCCTTGCCGCGATCGCGCGCCACAACGCCGTCTCCGCGGTCCAGACGCGGGTCGTGCTGACCATCGGCGCGCGCAACTTCCTGTATCCAGAGCTGCACGAGCCGGCATGGGCGGGGCCGCGCATGCAGCCATACCTCAACGAGATGCAGTCCGGCGCTGCCTACAGGGCGTACTTCGACGGGAGCATCAGGCGCTACGGCCCTTCAGCGCTCCTGTACGCATGGCAGGTCGAGAATGAACCGCTCGACTACGTCGGCAACAGCTTCACCGGGGACGACCAGATCAAGGTGGCGCAGCTCTCATGGGAGATCGCGGAGGTCCACCGGCTCGACCACGCCCACAAGGCGGTGACGACGACCTTCGACGGCTGGAACGTCGCGGTGGACATGATGCAGCTGTACACGCCCTCGGTCCTCTACAGGCTTGGCGGCTGGCCACAGGGCCACCCTGAAGAGGCGCTTCAGGCGGGCGACGCGTTGGGCCTCGACCTGTATGTCGACGGGCCGAGCACGCCGCTGCGCTTCACGTCCGCCGACCTGAGGGCAGAGTGGAAGGAGCAGGCGGTGGGTTTCTGGGCCTCGCGGGCGCACGCGGCGGGCAAGGACCTATGGCTCTCCGAGATGCAGGCCCAGCCGTGGTCGACATCTCCTGGAGAGTTCAGGCCATCGGATCTGGTCGCCACGGCGGTCGACTACCGCCAGGAGAACCTCCAGGTCGTGCTCTTGTGGGGCGTGGAGACCTGGCTGAAGGACCCGGCCTGGCTCTCGGCCGCGAGCAGGTCGCTCCAGATCCTCCGCTCGCGATAGCGGTCAGGCCGCGAGGATGCGGTGCAGGTTCTTGGCGGTCGCGACCACCGTCCCGGCCGACGTGTCGACGTGCAGTGTCACCTTGTAGTCGCCGTACGTGGTGCCGCCGGTCGGCCTGCCGTTGGTGCACGTGCTCGGGATCGTCACATTAAGGGTGGCGCTGCCGCCCGCCACCAGGGTGGCGGGGGTGAAGGTCAGCCTGTCCGCGGTGTACGTGGAGCCGACCTTCTCCTGCCACGCGCCCTTGACGTCCTCCAGGGTCATTTCCGCGCTCACCGACTTGAGGGTGATCGCGGTCGAGGTCGGGTTGTGCAGGTTGGCGGTGGCGTGGACGCTGTAAGCGGCGTCGGTGGCGCCCGCCGGGCATGAATGCGTCGGGTCCACGGCTGCGTTGGTCACCGTGATCGAGGACGGGCTCGAGGTGCAGCCCGCCGCGAGTGCGACCGCTGCGAGCGACGCGAGCCACAGCCTTCGCATCAGCGCCGGCTCCGCTCGGACGCGGTGGCGACGGCGAGCAGGCCGCTCAGGACCCCGCCTTCGAACAGGCCGTAAAAGATGGAGCGGAGCACCGGCTGGCCGAATGGTCCGAGGTTGACTACCAGCATGAGCACGGCGAGGGGTGGAAATGAGATCGCGAGCTGCTTCCAGGCCTCGAGCCGTTCCCACCATGCCAGGGCAGCCGGGGTGACTTTCTTGCGCGCCGTAGGATCGTCTGGGTTGACGGGCATCGGCTGGGATCATATGCGGTGAGCGCTGGGATCCTTCGGGGGACCGCCGCGGGCTTCGCTCTCCTTGTCTGTGTCGCCGCCTGCGATCCGGTCATGGGCTCAGGGTCCGGGAACCCGCCCAATCTGTCTGACTACATCCGGAGCGACGCGGCCGCGCAGTCCGTGGTCATCACGTTGATCGCCGGCTATCCCGCCGGGGACTACCAGTTCAACTACAACGGGTACGCGAACGGCGTCCTCGTCGTCACGGTGCCGGTCGGCTGGCGCGCCACCGTTCAGTGCGAGAACCGCGGGACCGTGCCCAACTCCTGCTCGGTCGTCGCCGGGAGGCGAGACGCCGCTCCCGTGAGGCCGGATTGGTCCACGCCCGATCCGGCGCGGGGCCTCGATCCGGGCCAGAGCTCCAGCTTCGAGTTCGACCCCACTCAGCCAGGGAGCTACCGCGTCGCCTCTCTGGTCGACGGGCACCAGGCGAGCGGCATGTGGGCCGACCTGGAGGTGCCTGCCGGCGGCCAGCCTTCCCTCGCCGCGCCGGGCGCCTGAAGCCCCGATTCGCGCGCTACAGTGGCGCTGCACGATGGGGCACCTCGACTCCTTTCGCTCGCTCCCGACGGTGGGGGCCGACCAGACGGGGTTCAGCGCGCTCGCCAAGAAGCTCCGGATCGCGGCGGGGCAACGGGTGGCGGTGCTCAACGCCCCCGCTGGATACCCGAGCCTGCTCGAGCCCGGGCCAGGGGCGATCCAGACCGACGTGCAGGCTCAGGGTGGCTTCGACGCGGTGCAGCTCTTCGTCAAGGACGTCGCACAGCTGCGCACGCTAGGTCCGTCCGCGATCCGAGCGGTGAAGCCAGGCGGCATGCTCTGGATCACCTACCCGAAAGGCGGGGAGGCGCGCGGCGCCACGGACCTGCCGGGGGCGCCGGGATGGATGCGACGCGACGTCCTGGGCGAGATCACCTCGGAGACCGGATACAAACCAGTCGCATTCGTTTCGGTCGACGACACGTGGACCGCGCTTCGATTCAAGCGCGTCTGACCAACCCCTGACTCGCATCCTCGCGGTCGCGGACGAGGTCGACGAGTCGCTGTACACAGATCGGCTCACCGCGCTGCGGCCCGACCTCGCGGTCTCCTGCGGCGACCTGCCGTTCGACTATCTCGAGTACCTCGTCAGCCGGCTTGACGTGCCCCTCCTCTATGTACCCGGAAACCATGACCCGAGCCTCCAGATGCCGGACCGTCTGTGGGCCCCGCTCCAGGCGGAGGTGACGGTGCCAGGCCCTCCAGGGTGCGACAACATCGACGGGCGGATCGTCGATGTGAATGGCCTCCGTGTGGCGGGACTGGGAGGCAGCCTGCGCTACAAAGCGGGGCCCAACCAGTACACGCAAGCACAGATGCGCTGGCGGGTGCTGACCCTCGAGCTCCGCGTCCGCCTCAAGCAGGTGCGACAGGGCCGAAAGCTGGACGTCCTGGTCACGCACGCACCGCCGTTCGGCCTCGCCGACGCCAAGGATGCCGCGCACGTCGGCTTCGTTGCGTTTCAGCGGATCACCAGAGCATTTCGTCCCCTGCTGCTAGTGCACGGGCACGTCCACCCGTATGGCCGCGCCCAGCCCGAGCGCACGGCGGGGGCGACCAGGATCGTGAACGCGGTTCCTTGGCGGGTGATCGAGATCTAGAGCGTCAGCCGGTGGCCGGCTCCGGTCGCCATGGCGCGGTCGTAGACAAGGCGCGCGGTGGCGGCGTCCTCGATGGCGATGCCGGTCGACTTGTAGAGCGTGATCTCCTCGGGCGACTGGCGGCCGGGCCGCGTGCCCGCGAGCACCTCGCCGACCTCGGTCACCTTTTCGGGGTCGAGGCCCTGCAGCTCGACCGCTCCCGCGGGCGGGGGATTCGTCGCGGCGCCTCGCCACTCGACGAACACGCGGCTCGCAGCCACGGTCGCCTCGTCCACCTCGGGGCCCCAGGTACCGCCGACCGAGCTGACGTGGGCGCCGGGTTTCAGCCATTCGAGGCGAATCACCGGCTCCCGAGCGTCCGTGCAGCACGCCACGACATCGGCGCCGCGCACCGCAGCTTCGAAGCCACCGACCGCACGCGCTCCTGGATGCGCCCTGGCGAGCGCAGCAGCGTGTGCCGGGTCCCGGGAGGCGACCCGGATCTCCTGGAACGAGCGGATCCGGGGAAACGTCTCGAGGTGGGAGCCGCCCTGCACCCCCGCGCCGAGGATCGCAAGCACGGAGGCGTCCTCACGAGCCAGCGCGCGGGCGGCCACCGCGGCCGTTCCACCGGTTCGAATCGCGGTGATGTAGGTGCCGTCCATCAAGGCGAGCGGGGTGCCGGTCCCCTCGTCGAAGATCGCGATCAGGGCCTGGTGCGAGGGCATGCCGCGCCCGTGGTTCGCGGGAAAGACGGTCACGAGCTTCACCTCGAGGGCGACGGCCGGCACGTATCCGGGCATGGCCGCGAGGATGCCCCTGTCCTCCACGCGCGCCCCCGCGCGCGGGGGTACCGACGCCCTGCCAGACGAGTAGATGACGAGGGCGCGACCCAGAGCCTCGAGCATCGCGTCGACGTCGAGCAGCCGCTCGACCTCTTGCCGATTCAGGTACAGGAGCTCGCCCACCGACGCGATGATAAAGGCCGGATGAGAGACTTTCTGCGCAACGGAAAGCTGCTGACCCTGATGCTTGGTCACCTCACGGTTGACTGCTACGTGGGTGTGCTTCCCATCCTGTATCCGATCCTGATCGGTCGGTTTCACCTGAGCCTCGCCACCGTCGGCCTCGTCAGCCTCGCGTACTCGGGCATGGCGGCCATCTCGCAGCCCGTGTTCGGAATCCTGGCTGACCGTTTCGGCACCAGGCTGACCGGTCTGTCGCTGGCCTGGACCGCTCTGACCTTTTCGCTTGTGGGTTTTGTCGGCACGTTTCCACAGCTGCTCGGCCTGGCGTTGCTGTCGGGGCTTGGGTCCGGCGCCTTTCATCCCCTCGGTGCCCTCGACGTGCGCGCCCTGCTCCCGGTCTGGCGCCGCAGCGCCGGCATGTCGATCTATGTCACCGCAGGAACGGTGGGCGTGGCTCTCGGCCCGCTCATCGGCATCCTCGTGTTCGGTCTGTTCGGCATCCGCGGCACGGGGGTTCTGATCGTCCCGGGGATCGCCACGGGGGGATACCTCCTGTGGCGCATGCGCGGCCAGGTGAAGGCGGCGGCCGCGGGTGTCCGGGCCGCCGCGTCGTCGCCCGCGCCCGTGCCCGTGTTCGCTCTCGCCGTGGTGATCGCGGTGATGATGTCGCGCAGCTGGACCCAGGCGGCGTTCCAGGCGTTCACGCCGACCTGGTACAGGGATCTTGGGTACGGCCCTGCCTTCTATGGGCCGCTTGCGACAACCCTGGTGCTGGCGAGTGCGATCGGGACGGTTGGGTGCGGCACGCTCGCCGACCGTTACGGGAGGCGCAACGTGATCATCGGCACGCTGGTCCTGAGCGTGCCGGCGATCCTCCTCTACACAGCGTTCCCGGGTCGATGGGCGTTCGGCAGCGCGATCCTCATCGGGTTTTTCGCGGCTTCGACCCCGCCCCTCATGCTCCTCATGGCGCAGCAGCTCATGGTGGCTCGCGCCGGCCTCGCCTCGGGCCTGGTCATGGGCCTGGGCTTCGTCACGGGCGCGATCGGGATCCCCATCAACGGCGCCATCGCCGACGCGATCGGGCTGCAGCGCTCGCTCATGACGCACGTCATCCTGGTCATCGCGACGATCGGGATCGCCTGGTTTCTGCCGCGCGAGGCGGACATGGACCGGTACACCTCGCGCCAGGAGACGCTGCGGACGCCGGCGCACCAATCCTGAGATGACCGCATGGCGCTGACCACCAACGACCAGATCGAGATCGACGTCAAGGACGATGCAGCGGCGCTGGCCCGCATCCTCGCCCTGCCCGCAGTCGCGCGCCTTGACGCGCTCGCCGAGCTCCGCGGCATCTCGTCGTTCGACGAGGGCCCGATGAACATGCTCAGGCAGATCCACGAGAGGGGCGATGGCTTCAGGGCGGCCGTCGATGACCCGCGATACGAGCCGGCGCTGCAGCGACTGGTCGCCGCGGATGCCTGGGGCCAGCTTCGCCGCGAGCTGGGACGCGCGTGGGAGTACCAGCGGTCGGTGCTCCCGGGGATCCGGCACCCGGACCGGATCGAGGTGGTGCTCACCCTCGGCAACCCCGACGATCCGATTTTCATCGAGCGCACGCTCGGGTACTACGGCATGGGGTCGACCCCGGGCAGCATCTGGCTCGTGGCCTGGCCGACCGAGTACAACGAGACCAGGATCGGCGCGTGTGGTGTGCACGAGCTGGCGCACAACCTCCGCACGCCCAACGTCGAGGGTGGCTTCAACCTCGCGGAGTGGATCGTCCAGGAGGGGCTCGCCGAGGCTTTCACCGCCGAGGTGTGCGGAGC
>DASXBE010000093.1:0-10876 GCA_036491815.1 Candidatus Dormiibacterota bacterium
GAGGTACGAGCGCGCGAGCTCGCCCGCGTAGAAGGGGTTGCCCTCGGACCGCTCGGCGACGAGCTGGATGACGGCCGGCTCGTCGGTCTCGAGCAGGTGGCGGACGAGGTCCGCGATCGCGTTGCCCGGCAGCGGCTCGAGGGCGAGCGCGAGGTGGTTCAGGCGCCCCCCTCCCCAGTTCGGGCGACGGTCCAGCAGCTCCGGGCGGGCCAGCACGATCATCAGGACCGGGGCCTCCCCGCGAGGCTGCATCACGAACTCGGCGAGGTCGAGGAGGCTGTCGCTCGACCAGTGCAGGTCCTCGAAGATGATCACCAGCGGCTGCCGGCGCGAGACGGCCTCGACGAGAGAGCGCCAGGCCGCGAACAGAAGGTCCTTGTCGACTCCCTCGGTGCCCATCTCACCCACGGTCGCGGCGAGCAGCTTCGCGTCGCGCTCCGCGTCCTCGACTCCGAGCCCGTTCAGCCACGCCGCGAGCTCCTCGCGCAAGTTGGCGGGCAGCGCGTCCTCCTGGTGGCCCGAGAGCTGGAACAGGACCTGGCGCATCGGCCAGTACGTGAGCTGCTGGCCGTAGGGCAGGCACTGGGCGGTGGCCACTGTCGCGTTGGGTGCGAGGGTCGGCAGCCAGTCGAGGAACTCCTCCACCAGGCGCGTCTTGCCGGTGCCGGCCGGGGCGATCACGCTCACCATCGAAGGCCGTCTGTCCCGCACCGCCCGCCTCGCCACGAGCTTCAACTGCTCCAGGTCGTTCTCGCGACCGACGAGCGGCAGCTTCTCGCGCTTCTGCCGGCTCGGCTTGCGGGGACCGATCACCTGCCGGGCGACGACGGGCGCCGACTTGCCCTTGGCGGTGACCTCCTGCTCCATGCCGAACTCGAAGTTGACGGCGGAGCGCGCCGTCCGGTCGCTGACCAGGATCGCCCACGTCTGCGCGCTCTGCTGCAGGCGGGCCGCGACGTTGGTCGCGTCGCCGGTGATCAGGAAGTCGCCGGCCGACTGGTCGCGGCTGGCCACCACCTCGCCGGTGCTGATGCCGACTCGGATCGCCACGCGGTACGCGAGCTGCGGGTCGCCCTGGATGCGCTCGCGCATGGCGAGGGCGGCCGCGATGGCGCGGTCGGGGTCGTCGCCATGAGCCGTGGGCAGGCCGAAGACGGCCATCACGGCGTCGCCGATGAACTTCTCAACCGTGCCGCCGTGATCGGTGATCGTCTCCCGGGCGATCGTGTAGTAGCGCGAAAGGAGGCCGCGCATCTCCTCGGGGTCGAGCTCCTCGCCGAGCGCGGTCGAGCCCGCCATGTCGGCGAAAAGTACGGTGACGATGCGGCGTTCCTCGGTCGAGACGGCCACGGTCCGGGCTCTAGGTTAGGCCGTCCTAAGACATCCCTCGCCCGGCTCGGTCCCCGGCTCCGCGGGACTGCGAAAACCTAGACCAGGCCGGTTTCGTACGCCAGGATCACGGCCTGCACCCGGTCGCGCAGCTCCAGCTTGTCCAGGAGGTGGGCGACGTGGGTCTTCACCGTCGCCTCGCTGACGAAAAGTCGCCTGGCGATCTCGGCGTTGGTGTACCCGCCCGCGATCTCGCTCAGCACCTCCAGCTCGCGCTCGGTGAGGCTCGCGATCTCGCTGGGTCTGCGGGGGGCGGGTCGCGGCCGTTTGGCGAACTCCTCGATGAGCTTGCGCGTCACCGACGGCGCGAGCAGCGCTTCGCCCGACGCCACCACCCGGATCGCCTTGATCAGCTCCTCCGGGGGCGCCGCCTTCAGGAGAAAGCCCGAGGCGCCGGCGCCGAGGGCCTCGAAGACGTATTCGTCGAGCTCGTGGGTCGTGAGGATGACCACGCGCGTGACCCCGACCACCTGACGCGTGGCCTGGATCCCATCGAGCTTCGGCATGCGGATGTCCATGAGCGTCACGTCAGGGCGCTCGCGCCGGACGAGCTCGACCGCCTCTTCGCCGTCGGCTGCTTCGCCGACGATTCTCAGGTCGGGCTGGGATTCCACGATCATGCGGAACCCGGCGCGGACCAGGGCCTGGTCGTCGACGATGGCGACGTGGATCACCGGGTGCGAAGCATGGCAGCTACCGTGTAGCCGCCCAGGGGCGAGGTGCGTGTCCGCAGCACGCCGTTGAAGAGCTCGACCCGCTCACGCATGCCGATGAGGCCATGGCCCGTTGATGTCCCGGCCTGCACGGTGGATCCGCGGCCGTTGTCGGTCACGATCACGGCCACGGCTTCCGACCGGTAGACCAGCGTCACCTCGACTTTGGTCGCGCTCGCGTGCTTGAGCACGTTGGTGATGGCCTCCTGCACTATCCGGTAAGCGGAGAGGTCAAGGGCGGCCGGAAGCGGCCTCGGCTGTCCTTTGACTTTCAGGCTCACCTCCAGCCCGGCGTCACGCGCCGACTGAAGCAGAACGTTGAGCTGGCCGAGCCCAGGCTGCGGGGCATGCGGCGCGTCCGACTCCTTGCGCAGGACGCCCAGCAGGTGGTTCAGCTCGGCGAGCGTGTCGCGCGCGGTGGTCTCGATCGACTCAAGCGCCTCCTGGCTCGAGCTGCCCGAGATGCGCGCGGCGCCGGCCTGGATCGCCATCACGCTCACGTTGTGGGCGACGACGTCGTGGAGCTCGCGCGCGATGCGCAACCTCTCCTCCTCCGCGGCCTGCTCGCGCGCCGCCTGGTCACGGTCCACGAGCTGGCTGATGAACTCGCGGCGGGAGCGGATGTAGTCGCCGATCACCCAGGCGACAAGGGACGTTGCGCCGGCGGGGATGAAATTGCGCGCCGTGCCGAAGTCGCCGATCACCAGGAGGAGGACGCCCGCGATGATGGCTGCGATCGACAGCGCGGCGACCCACAGGCGCACCGGCGGCCGGTCGTAAACCGAAACGGCGTAGACCGCGAAAGCCAGCGCCGGGCCAAACGGCTCGCGCGTCGGGTTCAAGGCGTACACCAGGAGCTGAGAGACAGCCACCACCGCCAAGACGATCAGTGGTTGGCTGCGCCGCCACCACAGTGCCGCGCCCTCGATCAGGACGAGCGCGATGGTGAGCGCCAGGGCGGTCGCGCTGGTGGACTGGAACGGACCCGCGATCGACAGCACCGCGGGAAGCCCGGCGATCAGGGTGAAACCGACAAGCAGGCCGTCGATGAGACGCGGCCGGCCGGTGATCCATGACCACGGCCGGCCGCTCAATCGCTGTCGGGGACGGTTGAGGGCTATGTGACGTCCCTCAGGCGGAGCAGCCCGGCCGCGATGATGACCAGGCCGGCGAAGTAGGCAAAGAGGACGATCACACTCTGCTCGGCGGTGATCGCGGGGGCGGCGCTCGGGCCAAAGGCGGGCGACGTGAAGCTCTGCAAAAGCGCGATTGCGTTTTGGCCCGGGAGCAGGTTGCTCACCCACTTGTAGGCGCCGCTGTTGATGGTGTCGATGAAATGGACAGCGAGGAGCTCGACCGCGAGCACGTAGACCAGGCCGATCCCGAGAGCGGCCGCGGAGTGGCGGATCAAGACCCCGAGCGCGAGCCCGATCGCGCCGTTGACCGTGAAGACGAGCCACATCGCTCCGAATCCCTTGGCGACGTCGATCGCCGCCGGCCACGAGGTGAGGGTGTGGCCCTGGAAGGAGGCCACGACGATGCTGCATGCCGCGCCGACCACGAACAGGACGAGCGTGAGGATGGCCGTCATGCCGGCGAAGGTGACGACGCGGCCGGCCCAGGTCGTCAGGCGACCGGGTCCCTGCGTGAACATCGTCTTGGTGGTGCCCCACGGGTACTCGGATCCGGCAAAAATGGCGCCGAGCACGATGGCGATCGCGGCTCCGATGGGAAAGCCGGCCCCCATCACGAAATTGACGAGCTGGTCGGGGTACAGCGTCAGCACGGAGGTCGGGAAGCGTTCGCCCCTGAGCTGGTGGGTCGCCTGGTACCAGCTGACGGCGTAGGCGAACACCGTGAGTGCCCCAAGGAGCCCTGACGAGACAAGGAAGCCCGGTCGGAAACGATTCTTACGCCATTCGGCTCTGATGGTTGCGATCATGATCCCTGCTTCTCTCCCGTGAGCTGGAAGAAGACTTCCTCCAGCGATCTCTCGAATGGACGGAGCTCGCTGACTCCGATGCCTGAGGCCGTCAGCTGGCGGTTGATCTCCAGGCTGTTGCTTGGGTTGGTCTTGAGGTGGAGGTGGCCGTTCTCGCGGATCACAGCGGGCGCGCCGTACATCCGGGAGAGGATCTCCTGCGCTCGTTCGTTGTCGTCGGTCTTGACCACGATGCCCTGCTCGCCGAGCAGCTCTTCGACTGTTGACTGCGTGACGAGCTTGCCGCCGCTCATGACTCCGACGCGGTCGCAGATCTGTTCCACCTCACCCATCAGGTGACTGGACAGGAGCACGGTGCGGTCGCCCTGACCGATGTCCTTGATGAGCTTGCGCATCTCGGCCATGCCCTGCGGGTCGAGGCCGTTGGTGGGCTCGTCGAGGATGAGCAGCTCGGGGTCCTTGAGCAGCGCGGCCGCGACGCCGAGGCGCTGCTTCATGCCGGTCGAGTACGTGCCGAATTTGCGCCCGGCGCGCGAGGTGAGCTCGACGAGGTCGAGGACCTCTTCGACCCGGCGTTGGGGCACGCTCGCCATGTCCGCGACGACCCGCAGGTTGGCGCGTCCCGACAGGTAGGGGTAGAAGCCGGGAGCCTCGATGAGGGCGCCGATCTTCTTCAGGCCCTCCGGGTCACCGGGGTGGTGACCGGCGACGGTTGCCGCGCCGGAGGTCGGCCTGATCAGGCCGACGAGCATGCGCAAGGTCGTGGTCTTCCCGGCCCCGTTGGGACCGAGGAATCCGTAGACCTCGCCACGCCGCACGCTCATGTCAATGGAGCTCACAGCGAGGACTCCGCCGCCATATCGCTTGGTGAGACTGTGGGTCTCGACGATCGTGGTGTGACTGCCGTTTTCCATGGCCGTCACGTTAGGTTTCGGCGAATGCGATGTCGTCAGCCCGGGGGGCGATCTTTGAACTCATCCTCAGGGATGATGCGGAACCTCGCAGAGGCGGCTTGATCTCGCCCCTGGAGATCACCTACCGCACCCGTACGACGACAAGGCCACCGGTCGCGAACTAATGTCGAGGTATGGCGCGTGTCCGGGTCATGGCGGTCCGCCTCGACAGTCACGCATTGCCCTTACCCAAGCTGGTTTATCGCGCCGAGGTGTATGTCGATGCGGACGACATGCCCGTGCCGTTCTGGCAGTGCCGCCACATCCATACGACTCCGCTCGACGCCCACGCTTGCGGCACGAGCCAGCTGCAGCAGCTCTCGAACGATGGACGGGGCATAGACGCCGAGTCCGTGTGAGGCCGGCGTAGTCGGCCGGATCGTGTCGCTGGACTCGAACTAGGTTCTCGTTCTCCTGACCCGCCAGGCGGGCGTCACGCCATGGGGCCGCCGACCACACCGAGGAGGGTGGGCCAGATGACCACGGCGAGCCCCCCGACGATGCACGCGGTGCCGACGATCCGAGTGAGCATCACTCCGTGCCGCCAGCTCTTTTCGAGGAAGAAGACGACCGCGATCACGGCCATCCACGCGAGGTTCATCAGGCCGACCACAGCGAGCACTGCCATCAGCGCCCAGCAGCAGCCGAGGCAGTAGAGCCCGTGCGAGAGGCCGGCGCGAGCCGCGGCGGGGATGCCGCCGCCAAAGTCGTGGGTCATGATGAAACCCATCGGCGAGCGGCAGGCTTTCAGGCACGCGTGCTTCAGCGGCGTGAACTGGTAGATGCCGGCGAGGAGAATGACCGCGCCGCCGAGGCGGACGAGCGTGGTCGTCGAGAGTGAGATGAGCATCTGGCCGACGGCTTGCAGAAAGGCCAGCGGAATCAGCCCCGCCGCTGTCCACACCACCAGGTATCCGGCGACGAATCCGACCGTGGGAACGCTGCCGCCCCCGCGGTTGCGAACGACCGCCGCGTGCGCCAGGACCATCGGCGCGACTGATGGAAACATCATGGCGACCATCATCACGAGCCAGATCAAAAGGAAGAGGGCCCCGCTCATCATCTGAAGCGCGCCCTGGCCGCCCATGCCCATCGAGGCGGCCTGGTAGCCGGTGAAGATCCAGGCCGCCGCGGCGCAGACCAGCAGCGCGGCGATGATGGTCGCCATGACCGGCCTCGGCAGGGGCTCGACGCGCGCCGTCGGCTGCACGGGGTTGGTGGCTAGCCGGCCCAGCTGAAGGGGGCCGAGAAGGCGCTCTTCCCGGCGTTAGCGAACTCCATGCCGAAGGCCTTGATCTTCGAGCTGGTCGGTCTGGCGATCGTGAGGGTGCTGTTGGAGGGGTGGAAAACGCCCTGGAGGCGAGTCGGCTCGCTGAGGCCTTGCGGCACGTAGTCCTCGACCTCGATCGCGATATCGCCGCCGATCTTCACGTGGTGCTTGTGGCCGCTATCGCCGTACTCGATGGGCATCTGCTCGATGCCGAGCACCTTTCCGATCAAGGGAGCGATGTTGGCCATGGGGCCGCCCATCGCGCCGGAAAAGACGCCGCCGAGCTTGTCCGCCTGCTCCTTGGAGGCCTTGGAGTCGATGATCAGCCCGACCTGCCAGTTGCCGTCGAGCATCTTGGCGGGGGCGTCGGCGACGATCGAGAGGCTCAGTCCGCTCACGTCCAGGCCATCGATCTCACCCTTTCGGATGTGGTAATTGAGCACGACGTGGCAGCGGTCCTGGGTGGCGGGCACGGCGAAGCTCGTCACGCTGCAGGGGCAGACCCAGTCGCAGTTGCAGTTCTCGAAGTAGGTCCCTTCGACTTTCCAGGGCATGGCCACCCCTCCCGTGATGCGTTTTGGTACGGTTCCCGGCCGCCTGGAGAGCGTACTACGATCTTGGCGTGAGCCCGGCCGCCCCGCGTGGACCGATGCAGATGCCCAGGCCGAGCGAGCAGGCCAAGGCGGCATTTGCCGAGCTGGTGCCGTCCGAGCCGACGGTGACGATCAAGCCCATGTTCGGGCAGGTGTCGGCCTTCGTGAACGGCAACATGTTCTGCGGTCTGTGGGGCGATGAGCTCGTCGTGAGGCTGCCGGAGGCGGACCTGGCACGGATCAAACAGGAGGGCGGGCGGGACTTCGAGCCGATGGCCGGGCACAAGATGGGCGGGTACGCCGTGGTGGGAGGCGACTGGCGCGGCCGGGGATCGCACGCGACGGCGCTGGTCAGGCGGGCTCTCGAAATTGCGCGGGAGATGCCGGCGAAGGGGGCGAAGGGGGCGGCGGGGACGGCGGGGGCGGCGGGGGCGGCGGGGGCTGGGCGGGCCAAGTCAGCTGGGGCGAAGTCCCAGGTGGCGAAGGCGGCGAAGCCGAAGGCGACCCCGGCGCGGCCGCCGCAAGCTCGCAGCCGGGCGCCGGCGAAGAAGCGGTAGCCAGGCGGCCCGGCCGGGCGCGCCCAGGATCCGCAAACCCCGCCTGTTAAGGCCATTTCAATCGCCTGAGGAAGCCGGGATCATCGACGCATGGGATTTAGCGCGGCTCAGGCCCCGGCCACCAACCTCGCGGCTGCCTTTAGCGCCGCTTCCTTCTGGTGTCGGCCTGCGGCGGTGCGGCCAGCTGGGGCGGCGGGGCGGTCGGGACCGGTTCGCCCAGGGACTCGAGCTGGGCTGGGGACGCGGCGTTGGCCGCAGACCCGGTTTCGCCTGGTTCCGGATCGGTGATCGCCGCCTTGCCCATCGACACATTGCCGCTGAATGTCGCCCCATCAGCGATCACCAGGCGCGCCACGCGGACGTCGCCGAGTAAGGAGCCCTCACTACCGACGACGAGCTTCTGTCGCGTCGTCACGGGACCTTTCACGCGCCCACCGCCGTCGATCTCCACGTCGCCGGTCGCCTCGAGCGCGCCGTCGACCGAGCCGACCACGCGGAGGTCGCCCTCGATGTAGAGGCTCCCGACCAGGCGGTCGCGCGGACCGAGGACTACGGAGTTGGAGTGCCGGTCGGAGCCGTTTTCCGCCGGCGGCGGGTCGAGCGGGGCCCTAGTGGCCGGACGCCTGCTGCTCACTGTCTCCCATTCGGACATGACCGTTCAGCGACGCGCCGTCGTCGATCTGCAACCTGCGGACGACGATATCGCCGCTGAGCCGGGCGTTCTTGCCCAGGGTCAGCTTGTCCCGTGCGGTCACCGCACCTTCGACGTTTCCCTTCAAAGTGACGTTTGCCCCTTCGAGCAGCGCCTTGACGTTGGCGCCTGATGCCACGTCGATGTTGCCGCTGACATGCAGCTCGCCTTCGGCCCTGCCGTCGACGTGGACAGACCCGTCGTAGACGAGCTTGCCCTCGAGGCTGTCGCCCGGGCCCATGTTGAACTGCTTGCGTGGGTCACGCTTGATCTCGCCGTTTTCCGCTGAAGGCGCACCCTCAGCCACTGCCTCTTGTACGTCCATCAAAATATCCCCCGACTTAGGTTCCGAAATCTGGGCTACAGGTTAGTCCACAACGGCTGCGATTCAACGACAGGAGTGTTCAGTTTTCGGCAGGCAAACATGTGTTGCCAGGCGTGGTGGGTTAAGCGAATTCTCCGAGCAGGCCTGACGGCGTCAGACCGCCGGCCCGCGACGACACCGCGATGTACGGTTCATGCCCGTAACCCTTCTGCATCAGGTGCGGATGGTCTCGGATCGCGATGCGCCAATCCTCGAGCTGGCTCTTGTGGCAGTCGATGGCGCGCAACTTCATCATCACCTCGTCCGCGTCGAGCTCGATCACCGCGTCAGCATGGTCCTGAACGACAAGCGGGAGGGGCCGAGTATCACCCGTCAGCCTCAGCATCTCGCGGTAGAACTCGCCCAGCTGCTCGTCGATTGCAACGTGATACAGGGCTGGTCGGGCACCTTCGGTCATCGCGGCCACCGCGGCGTCGGTGCACGCGCCGACCGCGATGTGGTCCGGATGACCGTAGACGCCATCCGGACCGAAGGCGACCACAGCTCGCGGCCTCAGGTTCGAGATCTGCTCCCAGATGCGCTGCGTGATCTCCTGCTGGTCCGAGTCGCGAACTCCGCCGTCGGGGTAATCCCACAGCTCGACAGTGCCCAGAGCGAGCGCGGCGGCCGCCAGCTCGAGCTCTTTGGCGCGGATCTCCTTCAGGTCCTCCTGCTTCGCGCCCGGGGGCTTGCCCATCCAGCCCTTCTCGCCGCAGGTGGCGCAGATCAGGTTGGTTGGGATGCCGGCGCGTGTGTGGCGCAGGATCAGGCCACCCGTGGCCATGCACTCGTCGTCGGGGTGGGCCATCACGACCAGGAGGCCCGGGGCGGAGTCCATCACGAGACCTAGGTTATGCGGTCCTCGATCTCCCAGGCGTGGTCGAGCGCGTGCCAGGCAGTGCGCCGAGCCAGGTACGGGACCGGCCAGGTCGCTTCGGGAGTCGGGTCTTCCAGGCCGGCCACGATCGTCCGTCGGAACGCGCGCACAGTGGCCTTGTCCCGGCCGTCGGGCGGCTTCTGGCGAACGCCGATCTTCTTCGCGTACTCGGCCTCCGCGCCGATGACGTGGTCGTACATCTGATCGCGGTCGCGGCCGCCGCCGCGCGGGCCTTTCCGGAGCTCTTGCGGCGCCCCTTCCACGACCTGGTCGAGATACCTCCAGCAGGCCTGGAGGAGCGCGATCATCCGCTGTGATTCCGCCGCGGTCATGGGCTTCGACTCGTCCTGGGCGGGAATGGCGGGCGCTCCGTAGTCCGTCGTGCCGTTGCCTTTGACGCGCTCCACCACGTCGAACCTGGGCTCGTCGCCGGGAAAGCTGGCAACCCTGGCGAGCGTGGCCACCCTGGCGTAGCGCTGCGCATAAGCCTTCAGCGCATCGAGGGCCGCCGCTTCGGTCTTGCCAGGTCGGCACCACCCGGGCCAGTCGGCGGCGCTCGCGAAGACCCGCTTCTCGCCCGTCTCGATATAGACGCGAACTTTCTGCTGCAACAGCGATCAGGTTAAACAGACGAGTAGGGCGCCGCGACGGCTCGCGGCACCTCTACCGGTCAGAGGAGCGCTTTTACTTCGTCGGAGTCGGGCTTGTGGTCCCGGCGGGACACGGCGCGTTTTCGGCCGCTTCGCGAGCCGCGGTTTCGGTCGACTCGTGAGTGGCGACCTCGTTGGAGTGACCACCGCACCGCGGACCGCCTGCGCCAGGACCGCCTGCGCCAGGACCGCCCGGATGAAACGTGCCGTTGTTCTCGGCGGTTTCCTGCGCGGCGCTCTCACCGGTCTCATGTGTCGCGGTCTCGTTCGACTTGAAGCTTGGCGTCGGCGTCGGGTTGGTCGCCGTCCCGATCGCCGCGCTGGCCGCGATCAATGAGAAACCACTTGCGGTTGCGCCGGCCACGGCGCCGGCCATCAGGGCGGCGGCCACCACTGAACCAAAAATTAGTGCGCGGGCTCTATTCATGAGTGAATCATGTGTCGACAACCTCAAAACGAGCTTGGAACCAGGTGTGAGTTTTTGACGCCGCCTCGGGCGCCGCAGAGGGCTCGTTATTGTTACTGCCAGCTTGAAAGTCATCGAGCCTGCGACGGAAAAGGTGCTGGCCGAGGTGGCCGAGGCGAGTGTCGAGGACGCGGACCGCGCCGTGGCGCGGGCCAAGGCCGCATTCCCGAAATGGAGCGCGGTAAGCCCGGGCGACCGGGCGCAGCTGCTCCGGCGACTCGCCGCCGCGGTGGAGAAGGAGGCCGAGAAGCTTGCGCAACTCGAAGCGCGCAATGTGGGCAAGCCGATCAGCGACGCGCGCGGCGAGGTCGGAATGGTCGTGAGCGTTTTCAACTACTACGCCGGGGCGCCGGAGCGCCTGCTCGGTGACACGATCCCTGTCGCTGGCGGCGTGAACATGACGTTTCGCGA
>DASXBE010000094.1:0-11852 GCA_036491815.1 Candidatus Dormiibacterota bacterium
AGCAGGCCGTCGCGGTGCAGCCGGGTGAGCATGTCCATCTCCTCGAGCACGTCGAGCAGCGGGGCCATCGTGCGCCGCGCGAGATACGCGTCCGATGCGGTGCCGGCCTCCTCGCCGCGCGCGTCGAACTCGCGGATGAAAAAGAGGGCCTTCACGGCCGAGAACGGGATGCCGAGCTTGCGGATCGGGCTGTCGGTCTGCTCGGCGTGCAGGTGGAGCACGACGCCGTACCGGTGGCGCTCCAGCGTGCCGTCCAGGTGGCCGCGCAGGACCTCGCCGTCGAGGAAGCGGATCGCCACCTTGCGGGTGGGCGTGTCGGAGAGCTCCTTGTCGCGGGGCAGTTCGACCCACTTCACCGCCGTCAGGGGGATCCAGGCCGTCTCGTTGTTCTCGAGGCCGCCCGCATCGTCGACCTCCACGAGGAAGTCGGGCTCGTCGAAATCGAGGTCGCGCGCAACCCCCTCCAGGGTCTCGTCGTCGAAAAAGCGCACGACTACCTTGGCCATTTCACACCTACTGTACTAACCCTCATTCTTCAGCACTCCTGCGGTGGTTCCTTTCGCGCGGCGCCGGCCCACCCGCCGCGCGCACTTGATGCAGACGGCGATGTGGTCCCTCACGGCTTCGGCCTGCGGCCGCCTCAGCTTGCCGGCCAGGTACGGGGCCAGCAGCGGAAGCGCCTCCTGGTGGGTGAGCTCACCCTCTCCCTGGGAGGCCAAGAACTCCTCTTTGAACCTGAGCCTGGCCCGATAGAGCAGCGTCTCGACCGCGCTCTCGGACACCTTGAGCGTGCGGGCGATCTGCCTGTAGCTCATGTCCTGCAGCTCCCGCAGCGTGAGGACCAGCCGGTACTTCTCGGGAAGGCGCTGGGCGACCTTCCACACCTGGCGACGGGTTTCGTTGGACTCCTGGACGAGCACCGGGTCGAAGCCTTTGGCGGTGGACGGCAGGTTGGCCATCAGCTCGCCCGCGTCCTCCTCCTCCGGCCCGACGTCGGCCCGGAGGTCGCGCTGGCGCCGGCGGAGCTCGTCGAAGCAGAGGTTGCGGGCGACCGTATGCACCCAGCCGCCGAAGTTGAAGGAGTCGTCGACCCTGTCCATCATGCGCAGGGCTTTCATGAACGTCTCCTGCGCGATGTCCTCGGCGAGCAGCGCGTCACCGAGCTTGCGCCGGACCAGCCGATAGATCGAGGCGACATAGCGCCGGTGCAGCTCCTCGAAGGCGTACACGTCCCCAGCCCGGTAGGCGCGCACGAGCTCGACGTCGGTCGGCTCGATGCCCTCTTTCGTAGGGGCCGGTTCGTCGTCTTCGGTGACGGCGGCGGCCACGCGGGGCTTCTTGCTTCTGCTCTTCTCTGGCTCTACTCCCATGAGTGACTGCGGCAGGCTACTACGGCGGCCCGCCTCAGGGACCCCTCTGGGTCACGCTTGATTTCCGCCGCCTCAAGGCCGGCGTCGGCCAGGGTGAACACGCGGGCCGCGCCCGGGGCGGTCACCGCCTCCCAGCCCGGTCCCTTGCTCCCGGCCAAAAAAAGCACCGGGACGCCCGCCTTCCGGGCCCGTTTCGCGACTTCTCCGGGCGCCTTGCCGAACGCGGTCTGCCCGTCGACACGGCCCTCGCCCGTGATCACGAGGTCGGCCCCCTCCAGCTTCAGGTCGAAGCCCGCCGCCGTGACGATCAGCGGCGCCCCGGGCACCAGGCGCGCTCCCAGAAACGCAACGAGCCCGGCACCCGCTCCGCCGGCGGCGCCGGCCCCGGCCAGGTCGGCGACGCGCTTGCCGAGATCGCGCTCGATGACCGCGGCCAGCCTGGCGAGCGCCGCGTCGAGCTCGCGGACGGCCGCCGGGCCGGCTCCCTTCTGCGGACCGTAGACGGCGCTCGCGCCATTCGGGCCGGTGAGCGGGTTCGTCACGTCGCACGCGACCTCGATCTCGATCGGCCAGGGCTCGTAGGCGGACGCGTCGATGCGCTCGAGCCCGGCGAGCGCGGCCCCACCCCGGGGCAGGTCGCCGCCCGCCGAGTCGAGCAACCGGTAGCCCAGGGCCTGCGCCATGCCCCCGCCTCCATCGTTGGTCGCGGAGCCGCCGATGCCGGCGAGGAAACGCACGGCACCTGTTCGGCGGGCGGCCTGGAGCAGCTGGCCGAAACCATAGGTCGAGGTCCTGCGCGGGTCGCGCCGCGAGGGCGGAACCAGAGTCAGCCCGCTCGCGGAGGCAAGCTCTAGGACCACGCCCGAGCCGCCGAACTGCCCGTACGTGGCGGTCACCGGATCGCCCAGGGGGCCTTCGACCGTTTCGGTGATCAGCCGGCCGTGGTTGGCCGAGACGATCGCCTCCACCGTCCCGTCGCCACCGTCGGCCACGGGCACCTCCACCACCTCGGCGTCAGGGAAGGCCTCGCGCACCCCTCCGGCGATCGCGGCGGCCGCCTCCGGCGCGGTCAGCGTGCCCTTGAAGGCGTTCGGGGCGACCAGGACCTTCATCGCCCGGCGAACTCTAGTAGATGGGCAACACCCAGTCTCGGTACTTGGGTGACTCGCCGCGCACGGCGCCGAAGTAGATGTTCTGCAGCTCTTGGCTGAACTCGCCGATCTTGCCGTCGCCCACCTGGCGGCGGTCGACCTCGACCACCGGCGAGATCTGCGCACCCGTGCCGCACAGCAACAGCTCGTCGCACGTGTAGAGCTCGGTGCGGTCGATGCTTCGCTCGACCATCGGCAGCCCGAGGTCTTCTTTGATCACCTTCATCAAGAGAAGGCGGGTCACGCCCTCGAGGATGTCGTCGGTGACGGGCGGCGTGTAGAAAACGCCGTCCTTGAGCATGAAGAGGTTCTCGGCCGAGCCCTCCGAGACATGGCCGGCGACGTCGAGGACGATCGCCTCATCGAATCCGGACTCGACCGCCTCGGACTTGGCGAGGGCCGACTGCGCATAGGAGCCGGTGATCTTCGCCCTGGCCGGGAGCGCCTGGTCTGGCACGCGGCGCCACGAGCTGACCATGCAGCGGATACCCGACTGGATGTCGACGTACTCGCCGAACGGGATCGCATAGATGAAAAAGGCGTGGTCCAGGTTGTGCAGCCGCACTCCGATCTCCTCGCTCGAGGCGTACAGGAGGGGCCGGATGTAGACGTCCGACTTGAAGGCGTTACGCCGCAGCAGCTCGATCGTGAAGTTGACCAGCTCCTCGGTCGAGTACGGGAGCTTCATCCGCATCACGTTGGCCGATCGCTTCATCCGCTCGTAGTGCGCGGCGGGCTTCAGCAGGAACAGCTGCTCGGCCTTGGCGTTCCAGTAAGCCCGGATGCCTTCGAACACGCCAGTGCCGTAGTGGAGCGCGTGCGTCATCAGGCCGAGCTTCACATCGTTGTAGCGGCCGAACTCGCCTTCATAGAAGACCCACGTGTTCGGATGCACCTTCGCCGGTTTCTTCGCCGCCGCCTTGCTTTTCGTGTCCACACCCATCTCGATCTAAGTGTATTGGTTGCACCAGAGTCCGCCGGCACATCTGCACGGTGCAGCCGGCTTCTGTTATGAATCGCGACGTGAGCCTGTACGGCATCATCTCCGACCTCCGGCGCGAGCACCCGACCCCAGCCGCCATGGAGACGCTCGACGCCGTCGTGGCCGAGCTCGGCAGGACGCGCGACAACCTCAGGGAGGCGGTCGCCGCCCTGGATTCCAAACCCCTTCCGCCGGGGGGCAAGCCGCTACTCGAGGAGCTCGTCGAACGGGCCAAGGCCGAGGGCGTGTTCGACCTCGACTACGGCCCGGATCCGTACGGCAAGCCGCCGACCGAGCCCCTGGACGAGGGCACGGCGGGCATCGGCGCCCTGCTCGCGATCTCGTCGCTGGTGGGCATCGCGCTCGCCGTCGTCGCCACTGTCCTCGGGCTGCACGCCATCTTCGGCTCCAATGGCTGAGTTCTCCTTCGACGTCGTCTCGGAGTTCGAGCCCGCCGAGCTCACTAACGCGCTCGACCAGGCTCGTCGCGAGGTCTCCACTCGATTCGACTTCAAGGACACCCAGACGGCCTACGAGCACCGCGACGACGTGATCGTGATCGAGTCGGCGAGCGAGGAGCGGGCCCGCGCCGCGCTCCAGGTTCTCCGCGAGAAGGCGGCGAGACGCCAGCTCTCCCCCAAGCTGTTCAAGCCCGGTGACCCCAAGACGATCGGCAAAGGCCGCGGCCAGATCGAGGTGCAGCTCAACGCCGGGATCAGCGAAGACCTCGCGCGGGACCTCCGCAAGCGCATCCAGGGCGTCACCCCGAAGGTCCAGGTGAGGATCCAGGGGCCGACGCTGCGCGTGGTCGGCAAGGACAAGGACACGCTGCAGCTCGTCATCAAGGCGCTGCGAGAGGCTGACGACATCCCCGTCCCGCTTCAGTTCCAGAACTACAGGTAAGGCAAGCGCTAGTCATCCCGGCGATCGACATCCTCGAGGGGCGCTGCGTGCGCCTGGTGCAAGGCGACTACGCGCATCCGACGGTCTATGCCGACGATCCGCTCGAGGTGGCGGCCGAGTTCGCCGCCGCCGGGGCGAAGGGCGTGCACGTGGTGGACCTCGACGCGGCGCGAGGCTCGGGCGACAACCGCGCCGTGATCCGCTCGATGGTGCGCGACTCCCCACTCCTGCTCCAGGTCGCGGGTGGTGTGCGGACGGAGGAGACCGTCTCCGCCCTGCTCGACGCGGGTGCTCACCGCGTCGTCATGGGCACGGCGGCGGTCCGCGATCCGCGCCTCCTGGAACGCTGCGCCAGGCTGCATCCGGGACAGGTCCTGACGGCGCTGGACGTGCGCGACAACCAGGCCGCGGTCAGCGGCTGGACGGAGACGGAGCCGGTGCTGATCGGCGCCCTGGTCGGCCGCTGGGACCGGCTTCAGCTGGCCGGGATGATCCTGACCTGCATCGACCGCGACGGCACCCTTTCCGGACCTGACCTCGAGACTCTGGCGCGGGTGCGCAGGATGACCGGCCTGGAGCTGCAGTACTCAGGCGGCGTGTCGTCGATGGAAGACGTCGACAAGATCGCCAAGGCCGGCGCGCAGGCGGTGATCCTCGGCAAGGCGCTGTACGAAGGCCGGATCAAGCTGGAAGACGCCCTGGCCGGATGAAAAGAGCCGTCATGGTCGCGGCCGCCCTGCTCCTAGTGGCCTGCGGTGGCCGCGACACCCCTGACGATTCGCAAGTGCACTCGGACATCGTCAAGGGAACGAGCGGCGCGGAGGTGACCTTCAACGCGACAGTGGTGAGCGACCCCGTCGAGTCTGGCGGTCACGAGAGGTTCGAGGTCACCGATCCGGCCGGCGACCGGCTCGAGATCGACCACAACACGAGCCTCGCCCAGTCCGTCCCCATCCACAAGGGGGACGTGATCGTGGTCCATGGCCAGCTCTACATCGACCCCGGGCCACATGTGGGCGTGCACTGCACGCACGCCGCGACGTCGAGTGGATGTCCCGTGCCTGGCTGGATCGAGTTCGGCAACAATTACTACGAATGAGCCGCCCCGCCCGCCCCTCGCCCTCGAGCTTCCTGGCCAACTTCCGCTCTGGGTCATACGGCCCGTTCGAGCGGATCCGGGTGGCGCTCGCCAACGTGCGGCTGAAAGCGGGCGGCAAAGGGTGCTGCGGCCACTACGGCGACCCCGGCTGTTGAATGACCAAGGACGAGGCCCGTGCGGCCGGACTGATGTGAACCCAAAGGCTCGCGCGAGGTCGGCCGGCTAGCCCTTTTTTCGGGGTGCCTTGCGCGCGACCTTCCAGGCCGCCGCCTGCGCGACCGGGCGCACCACCATCTCGTCGATGTCAACGTGCGGCGGCCGGGTGACGGCGAACAATATGCACTCCGCGATATCCTCGGCGGTGAGCGGCTTCAGTCCCTCATAGACCGCGCGCGCCGCCTTGCGATCCCCATGGAACCGCACAAGGCTGAACTCGGTTTCGACCAGGCCGGGATCGATCTCCGTCACACGGATCGGCTCGCCGTTCAGCTCCAGGCGCAGGGTCCGTGAGATCGCGCGCACCGCGTGCTTGACCGCCGTGTAACCCGCGCCGCCCGCATACGTTTCGAACGCGGCGATCGAACCGATGTTGACGATGTGCCCGTGCTTGGATTTGCGCAGCAGCGGCAGGCACGCGCGGGTCATGTACATCAGCCCGAGCACATTCGTCTTCCACATGCCGACCCACTCGTCGTCGACCGCCGCGGCAACTTCGTTCATGCCGAGCGCGCCCCCGGCGTTGTTGACGAGCACGTCGATGCGTCCGAATCGCCTGGCGATTTCGCGCGTGAAGGCGGCGACGCTTTTCGTGTCGGTGACATCGAGCTTGAGGGCCAGGCCCTCCTCGCCCGCCGCGACCTGAAGGCGGTCGACCCGTCGCGCTCCGACGACCAGCTGGTACCCGCGGCGGCCGAGCGCCACCGCGGTGGCGGCGCCGATTCCAGACGAGGCGCCAGTGATCACAGCTACCGGTGATGCCTTGTTCGTGGAGATACCCCCGATGGAATGACGATTTGCGCGCCGTCAAAGCGTACCCTAGGAAAAAGTGCTCGAGGCTCTGGTGGGGCTCATCGTCGGTCTGCTGGTCCTGGCCGGCATCCTGGTCATGATCGGGCCGAGTCTTCGCGGAGTCGCCGGCAAGCTGAGGACAGTCAAGCGGCCGGTGCAGGTGCCGGCGATCTTCCAGCCTTCCAGGCAGACCGAGACGGCGCCGGCGGGCCTGAACCCAAAGTCCCAGCGCGCACTGGTCGGGGCGGCCCGCCTGGCGAACTGGCTCCGCTCACATGGCCATGCGGAGCTCGCGCGCGAGCTGCGCACCGCCGCCGGCCGGATGACCGCCAACGAACCCGCGGGTCTCTATGCGATGCAGACGGCGCTGAGGAAGGTGCGGTCTCTCTACGTCGAGGACAGCGGCAGCCGGGAGCGCCTGACGGCCCTGTCCAACGAGCTCCGCGGCGCGGTTCAGGACCGCTTCGAGCAACTGGAGTTGTTACCCTTCAAGTCCTGACCAACCCCAGGCGCGTCTATTCAGGTTCGCCCTTCGAGAAGACCATCGGCTTTTGCCGCGCGCTCCGCATCGGCGACCGCGTGCTGGTGTCCGGCACGGCGCCGGTGTGGCCCGACGGATCGGTCGACCCGGACCCCTACGTCCAGGCGAAGCGGTGCTTCGAGATCATCGGCGCAGCCCTGGGCGAAGCCGGCGGCCGCCTCGACGAGGTCGTCCGCACCCGCATGTACCTCACCGATGCTTCCTTCGCGGACGCGGTTGGGCGAGCCCACGGCGAGGCGATGTCGGCGGCCCGGCCGGTTTCGACGATGGTGGTCGTCAAGGCCCTGCTCGACAAGCGCTGGAAGGTCGAGGTCGAAGCCGAGGCGCAGCTCTAGCCGGCTTTCGGCTTGGGTCCCTTGCCTGACTCGACGTACGCCTTCAGGCTCTCCATGTTCTTGTGAATGCCGGCGGCGTATTGAGGTCCGAGCACGCCGCCCGCGAACCTCAGCAGCCCCCCCATCTGGTAGTCCATCTCGTAGACCAGGCGCGTGGCTCCGTCCTTACGCTGGGTGTAGGTGTAGGCCCACGTTCCCTTGAGCGGGCCGCCGACGAACCTGCCCGCGCATTTCTTCGGCTTGTTCCAGGTGTCCTGCTCGACCTCTAGCGTCGCCTTGTGCCCGCCGGGCAGCTTGAGCTCATAGCGGTAGCGCGTGCCTTTTCCGGGTGGCCCCTCATCGAGCTTTTCCGCCCGCGCGAGGTTGGAGCTCCACGCCGGGGCGTGCTTCACGTCCTCCGCAACGACTGCCCAGACGCGCTCCACGGGAGCATCGATCACCACCTCTTCGCGTAGCTTGGCCACGCTGCGATGATCCCACTTGGTGGTGCCTCACCGTTGATCAGTCCCGCGCCGGCCCGCATGCTTGGTGCGCTCCGGTACAGGAACTACCGGCTTTTTTTCACAGGCCAGATCATCTCGACGATCGGGACCTGGATGCAGAGCGTGGCCATGCCGTGGCTGGCGCTTCAGCTCACGCACAGCGGCCTTTTGGTCGGCCTGGTCCTGGCCGCGCAGTTCCTGCCGGTGCTTGTGGGCGGCCAGCTCGGTGGCATCGTGGCGGACCGATTTCCAAAGCGGAACGTCCTGCTGGTCACGCAGTGCCTCTTCACCATCCCGTCCTTCACGCTCTTCGCGCTCAGCGCGACCGGCCACGCCCAGTACTGGATGGTCATCGCCGCGGCGGTGGTGACCGGCACGATCAACCTCTTCGACGTGCCCTCACGCCAGGCCTTCCTGGTCGAGATGGTCGGGAAAAGGGATCTGATGAACGCGATCGCCCTCAACTCGTCGGTTTTCAACGGAGCGGCGGTCGTCGGTCCGGCCGTGGCGGGCCTCCTGATCGCCTTCGTGGGCCTGCCCATCTGCTTCCTGGCCAACTCGGTGAGCTACCTGGCGGCGGTCGCGGCCCTGCTCATGATGCGGGGCCTGCCCGCGATCGAAACGGAGCACCATGACCTGAGCTGGACGGCGCGCATCGCGCAGGGCGCGTCGTACGCGCGGCACGAGCCGGTGGTCGGGATGCTCCTCGTCCTGGTTGCCGTCTTCTCGCTTTTCGCGATGAACCGGCTGACGCTCATCCCGCTGTTCGCCGAACAGGTCCTGCACGTGGGCGCGCAGGGCTTCGGCTTCCTGATCGGCGCGATGGGCCTCGGCGCGCTTGTCGGCGCGATGACGCTTGCGCTTTTTCCCCGGCTCGGTTCGGACCCGTCTCGCCAGCTGTGGATGGCGTTGATCTGGGTCGCGGCCCTGCTCGAGTTCTCGATCTCCCGCGTCTTCGTCCTCTCGCTCGCCGCCCTCTTCGTCGCCGGCTACTGCCAGATCTCCTTCCTCGCCACGGCGAACAGCCGCATCCAGACCATCACGCCGGACCATCTGCGGGGCCGGGTCATGGCGCTCTATGCGCAGGCGCTGCTCGGAGTCGGGCCGATCGGAAGCACCCAGGCCGGAGCCCTGGCCACCCTGCTTGGAGCGCCCTGGGCGATGGCGGTCGGAGCCGCCGTCGCGGGCGCGGTGGTGCTGGCGGTCCGGCTGCTTCGGCCCGAGGTTTTCGCTCCGCCGAAGGCAGGGTCCGGCTCGGCGGAGCAGGCACCCGCGCGCACGAGCCAGCCCAGCGCGCGCATGTAGCCGGTCGGGCCGGAACTACGCCTTTGGTGAGGGAAAGCGCGGCTCGAGGCTCGGCGAGAATCCCCTGACCGACCGCCGACCCCAGCTGCCCAGAAGCACCATCGCGAACACGAACGCCGCTGCTCCGCCCAGCATCGCTCCGAGGCCTTCGAGCCCGAAACCAAGCGCGGCCAGCGCCCCGATCGCGCCGGCCACGGCGGACACGATCACCGACAGCATGCCGGGCAGAGTCGACAGGCCGTGAAAGACAGATCCCAGGCGTTGAGCTCCCCTCCGATCGATGCCCAGCGTGTGCAGGGCTCCTGGAAGGTCGTCGTACGGGCTGGTGACGAAGATGGGCTCCAGCTCCGGGTGGAGGTCCAGGTATGCATGGCGCAACCGGTTCATCCCCACCACCCACCTGTAGTCGTCTCGGTTGAGCATCATCAGCCGCCCCACGGTCGCGACACCGGTGAAGAGCACGACGGAGAGCATGAGGATGGCCACGGTGATGAAGGTCGTTCCGAAATGGTCCGCCTGGGCGACCAGCGCCAGCGCGATCACCGCGCCCGACAGGATGCCGAGGAACATGCTCACGCGGCCAAGAGACTCGGTGTAGGTAAGGGAGCGCGTCGCGAGCAGGCTCCAGTGCTCAGTGGCGAGGATCTGCAGCTTCGAGGCTGCGGCCATGTCACGTCCGGATGGCGGCATCTCGGTCGACATCTCCCCTCCTCAGTCGCGCGGCAGGTATCGCGGCAGGTCACTCAGCGACTCGAATCCTTTCGACTCGAGGAAGCCCGCGATCCCGGCGTTGACCTCCGCGATGGTTCGCGGATTGACGAATGTGGCCGTGCCGACCTGAACGGCCGCGCACCCGGCTATGAGGAACTCGAGCGCGTCCTCCGCCCGGGCGATGCCGCCGACGCCGACCACGGGGATGCGCACCGCCCGCGCGGCCTGATGCGCCAGGTGCACCGCCAGCGGCCGGATCGCCGGGCCTGACAGGCCGCCGGTGCGGAAGCTCAGCCGCGGCGAAAACGTGCTGAGGTCGATCGACATGCCGACGAAGGTGTTGATCGCGCACAGCGCATCGGCGCCGGCGGATTCGACGGCGCGGGCGATGACGCCGATATCGCTCACCATCGGCGTGAGCTTCACCCACACCGGGAGCCTGGTCCGCTTGCGCACCGTCTCCGTCACGGAGGCCGCGGCGCGCGGGTCGTTGCCGAAGTACAGGCCGCCCTGCTCCACGTTGGGACACGAGATGTTGATCTCGAAACCGGCGACCCCCGGCACGCCGTCGAGGCGCGCCGCCAGCTCGCCGTACTCGGCCGGGGACTCGCCGTTGATGTTGACCAGGACGGGAAAATCCCACTCCGCCCACCTGGGCGCGTGATCGCGGATGAGGGCGTCCACGCCTGGTCCCTGGAGCCCGATGGCGTTGAGCATGCCGCCCGGGGTCTCGACGATCCGCGGCGGCGGGGTCCCCGTGCGGGCACGCAGAAAGATTCCCTTCGAGACCATC
Organism: Candidatus Dormiibacterota bacterium; assembly: GCA_036491815.1. Lineage (GTDB taxonomy): Bacteria > Chloroflexota > Dormibacteria > Dormibacterales > Dormibacteraceae > DASXBE01. Next base: position 10,681 of record DASXBE010000094.1, read on the forward strand.
GCGCCGAGGGCGCGCCGCTCGAGCAGGGGCACCTCGGTGCCATAGCCAAACGTTCCCGAGGCGGCGATCACGGGACCGCGCAGGCTGAGGCCGGCGACCTCCACTCTCAAGTCCGGCGTCACGCCGTCACCGCGTAGGCGAGGTGCGACGGCAGCGCGCTCCAATCGATGGCGGCCGCTCGATAGACCGGGCCTTCCATGCAAGCTCGGTCGTAGCCGCCGCGCGCCAGCGGCACCGCGCAACCGAGGCACACTCCCGTGCCGCAGCCCATGTAGGTTTCGACCGCGACCTGCGCGTCAGGCCAGCGCTCCGCCACCGCCTGGAGCATGCGGTTCGGGCCGCAGGCGAGGACGAGGTCCGCTTCCGGCGCGGCGGCCACCGCGGTGCCGGTGGCTCCGCGCGAACCGTCGTCGGTGGCCCAGACCGCCGCATCGCCGTGCCACTCCGAGCACAGGTCGGCGCTGCTCCGGGCCCCGTGCACCCAGGTCACGCGCATCCGGGCGGCCGCCGCCTGCGCCGCGGCGAGCGGCATCGGGGCCACGCCGAGGCCGCCGCTGACCAGCACGACGCTTCGCGGGCCGGCCCCGAGCTCGAAACCATGACCCAACGGACCCAGGCAGCTGAGGCGATCGCCGGCCCTCATGGCCAGGAGCTGCGCCGTCCCAACCCCCACCTGCTTAAGGACGACCTCGATCTGCTCGCCGTCGACGCGGTAGACCGAGAACGGACGCCGGAGCAGCGGCCCCGGTGACCAGCCCAGGTTGACGAACTGCCCGGCGCGCACGGAGCCGGCGATCTCGGGCGCATGCATGGTGATCACGAACATGCCGCGCGCGACCTCGCGGCGGCCCGTGATCGCCGCTTCAGACAGGAACGTCGGCCGCCCTCCATTCATCGATCGTCCTCACCTCGAGCTCGTCGGGCTCGGCGACCGCCGATTCGAGCAGCGCAGCGGCGGTGTCCAAAGAGGTGAGGCACGCGATGCGGCGTTCGACGGCGGCGCGCCGGATCTCGAAACCGTCCTTGAAGACCGGCGCGCCCGCGACCCCGGGGTCGGTGTAGATGTTCGACATCGTGTTGATGACGAGGTCCACCTCGCCGCGCGTGATCACGTCGAGCACGGTCGGGCCCTCCTCGCCGATCTTGGCCACGACGCGCGGCGAGAAGCCCGC
>DASXBE010000095.1:0-11953 GCA_036491815.1 Candidatus Dormiibacterota bacterium
GATCATCTCGGTCGAGAGCATGTAGAAGGGCCGCAGAGCGGGCGCGATGCCGCTCACGAAGAGGTGATGCTGCCACACGAACCAGCTGAGGAGCGTGACGCCCAGCAGGCCGACGACCGCGGTGCGGTAACCCCACAACGGCTTGCGCGAGAAATGCGGGATCAGCTCCATGACGATGCCGAATGCCGGCAGGATGAAGATGTAGACCTCCGGGTGGCCGAAGAACCAGAACAGGTTCTCCCACAGGTACTGGCTGCCGCCGCCCGACGAGATGAAGAAAGTCGTGTTCATCGTCCTGTCCAGAGCCTGCATGCTCAGGGCGGCGGCCAGAACCGGCGCGGCGAATGTGCCCAGGATCGACGCTGAGAACACGCCCCATACAAAGATCGGCAGGCGCGTCCAGGTCATGCCCGGCGCACGCAGAGCGATGATCGTCGTCAGCATGTTGATGCCCGACACGACGAGCGCCAGGCCGATCAGCGTGAAGCCGACGATGTAGCTGTCAAACCCGGCGGATGCCTGCTCGGACAGCGGTGTGTAGCCCGTCCACCCGGTCTGGAAGCCACCCAGGATCGGGGAGGCCAGCAGGATCACGATGGCGGGCGGCACGAGCCAGAAGGAAAGAGCCTCCAGGCGCGGGAAGGCCATCCGGTTGCTGCCGATCATCAGGGGCACGAAGAAGTTGCCGAAGGGCCCGACGATGGCGGCGCTCGCGACGAACACCATCATCACGCTGTGCATGCTCACCAGGACGAGGTACTTGTCCGGCGGGAAGATGGGGGTCGTCGGATCGAGCAGGTTGGTCCGGATCAGCATCGCGCCGATGCCGCCGAAGAGCATCGCCATGAGCATCGCGATGAGGTACTGGATCCCGATCACCTTGTGATCGAGACTCAGGTTGAGGAAGCGCCACGCTCCTCGATGCTCGTCATATGAGGGCTGCGATCCGACGCTCCAGCCGAAGACACGCTGCATCGGATAGTTCAGGAAGCCGAGCCCGATGAGGAACATGACGGTGCCCAGCAGGTAGCCGAGGATGACGCCGGTGTTCCCGTCGTCGTTGAGGGCGAAACCGTTGCCCAACTGGACGCCGGCCCAGTAACCGACGAGCGCGAGGATGATCGCGGTGAGGATGTTCGTCGGCACTGTCATCTGGCGCTCGCTCGGCGCCAGCACTGGCCGTCCGGTCTCGGTGACGATGGCCGCCATCTAGGACCCCTTCACCCGAGGGCTCGGGAAGTATTCCGGCGCGTAAGGCGGGATCCTCACGCCCGTGGCCGCCTGCTGTTGCTGCTGGATCCAGGCGGCGAACTCTTGCTGGCTGACCACCTTGCCTTCGGTGTCGAACATGTTCCCGTGCCACAGTCCGCACAATTCGGCGCAGCGCACGGTGAACGAACCCGTGTGCATGGTGGTCGCGTAGGCGATGTTGTCGACCCCAGGGTTCGCGTCGGCCTTTACTCCCAGCTCATACGCCCAGAACGAATGGATGGCGTCGGTCGAGGTGACGTGGAAGGTGACGTTGGAGTCGACCGGCAGAACAAGGTGCAAGGTCTCGATCCCGCCATAGTCCGCGTAGCGGTACGTGAAGTACCACTGCTGCGCTATGACCTGCACGTTCAGGTTGCGCTGGGCGGTGAAGTTGCTGCCCGACGTCCCGACCTGATAGGCGGGCGTGTTGAAGTCCGTCGCGCTCGACGAGGAAGCCAGCTCGGCGATGCCGAAGCCCGCGAGTATGAACACCACGATGGCCGTCACGACGACCCACGCGATCTGGATCCTGGCGTTCCCGAGGCTGAGCGGCCCGTCTTGGAGCACTCCCGCGGGCTGCCGGAAGGCAAAGGCCGCGTAGAGGACGTAGAGCACCACGCCGATGAAGACCGGCGTGGCGAGGATGAGCATGAGCTGGATGATCGAGCTCTCCTCTCCGCCCTGCCGGGTCCGGTCGCCCGGGGGCATGTGCACCTGGGTCGCGATGATGACTCCGATCACGCTCAGCACGCCCCACGCGATGAGCAGGCGCAGGGCGTGGGTGCGGTGCGGCTCCCTGATCGGCTCTTTCACCTGGCTACTGGACCACCAGGAAGCCGCCCATGTAGCCGACGGTCTGCATCGGACCGCCGTTCCCGTAGATGGTCCCTGAGCCGCACGGCACGAAGCACTGCCAGCGATACGTCCCTGCTTTGCCGACGCGGAACGAGAACGTGATCTGGTTGAAGCCGGTGGCGGGCGCGCTGGCGTTCAGCCCCTCGAGCGGGACGAACACCCCGAGCTCCGGGATCGCGAACGTGTGGGCGGCGTTGGCCGGGTCGTCGATGGTGCTGAAGTCGCCCTCTTGCGGGTTGCCCTGGTCGTCGTAGTACTTCATGTGGAATTGGCCGCCGATGATCCCCTGTGCCTTGGCCCAGAACGGGTTGCGCAGCCCTGACGGCGTGTCCTCCTGGTCGATGACCAGGGTCACGATCGAGTTCGCCGGCACTTTGAAGGTCGTCGTCGGCAGATAGCCGACCCAAGTGGGGTGCGGGTCGTCGGGACGTGGGTTCTCGAGCGCCATCCCGACCGCGCCCACGACCTCGAGGTGGATCACCGTCTCCTTCTCGCCCTGCGACGCCACGCGCGGATGGGACGCGACCTCAGATGTGATCGATCCGGGCGTATGCAGCAGGTAGCCGGAGATGAACGCCGTCACCAGCGCGGCGAGAAGGGCCACGCCCAGCACCACCACGACGAGCCGCGTCATCCCCCCCGGTGAGCGCGATGCCTGCAAGACAACTGGACAGTATCAGCCCATGGTTGGCTTGTAAATAGTTGAATTTCGGTTGAAGGAATGTGAAGTGCTTGCTGAGTGACGAGCCGTCGGCGGACTACCCCGCGTCGAGGATCCTGACGTCGGTTTCGAAGGCGGCGACCTCCGGCACGTCGAGAAACCCGACGCGCTCGAAGCCCATGCGGTCGATGAGGTAGATGACCGAGCTGTGCTCGAGGTCGCCGTTGGCGACCTGCACCGTGATGCCGTACCGGTTCCACACGTCCGACAGCTGAGCCCGCGAGCCGCTCAGCCACAGGTAGCCTCCTTTGAGCCCGTGCGACGTGGCGAAGGTGTCGATGGCGGCCGGCGTGTCGGCCTCGGGTCGGACGCTCACCACGATGATCGAGAACGAGGTGCGCGGCCCGAGGTCGGATTGTGCGACCGCCAGCAGGCTCGCCTGAAGCGGGCAGAGGTTCTGGCACTGGGTGTCGAGGAAGGTGAGGGCGATCACCTTGCCCCGCAGGTCGGAAAGGGCGACCGTCGAGCCGCTCTGGTCGCGCAGCGTGAAGGCGGGGGCGGGCACGTCGTTCGGCTGCATGACCATGCCTCCGCCAAGGCTCGCCGGGGGCGACTTCGCGAGGAGCCTGGGCAGGGCCAGCCCGGCGAGGCCGCCGCCGACCAACGCCAGGGCGACGAGCCAGACCGCGAGGTACATCCTCCACTGGCGCGGGGTGAGCCAGAGGCGTCCCATGGGCTTTGCCGGGGAAGGATACCGCGAGGAAGGCCCGTAACCATGGCGGGTACACGTAGCTGACCCGATGTCGATCAAGCTCGATCCCGCGCGCCTCGAGCGCGAGCTCGCGCGCCGCGGCTGGAACGCGACCGACCTGGCGAGGGCCGCCGGCTGCAGCGCCGCGACGATTTCCGGCGCCCGGCGAGGCCGGCCCATCAACAGCCTCACGCTGTCCAGGATCGCCGGCGCGCTGACCCAGGCGCCCATCCTTCCGGGGATCGACGAGATCCTCGGGCCACAGGAGCCTTCGCCGAACGGTTTCGGCGGCCCGCATCCCTGACGGCCGCCGCGGTTAACCTGAGGTTCATGTCCGGGGTCGAGCGGCTTCACGGCGTCCTGCCTGCGCTCGTCTCGCCGCTGCTCGAGGACGGCACCGCTGACACCCAGGGTGTCGCGAGGCTTGTCGAGCATGTGCTGTCCGGCGGGGTGCACGGGCTGCTGGCGCTGGGCTCTACGGGGGAGACGGCGTCGCTCGACGAGCCCGCGCGACGCGCCATCCTCGGCGCCGTGGTCGAGGCTGCGGCGGGACGCGTGCCGGTGCTGTGCGGTGTGGCCCAGAGCCATCTCCACGCGGCGAAGGCGGAGGTGCGGGCTGCGGCGCGCCTCGGCGCGGAGGCCGCCCTCGTGGCGCCTCCCTTCTACTACCCGCTCGACCAGGCGACCCTGCTCGCGTTCTACCGCGGGCTCGCGGCCGACAGCACCATCCCGATCCTGCTGTACAACATCCCGCAGTTCACCAAGGTCGTGGCCGACCCCTCCAGCGTCGCCACGCTCGCCCGCGAGGGCGCGATCGCCGGGATCAAGGATTCGAGCCGGGACTTCGAGTACTTCGAGGCGCTGTGCATCGCGACGCGCCAGCTCCCGCGCTTCCGCCTTTTCACGGGCAGCGACACCATGCTGCTCCCCTCGATGGCGATGGGCGGCGCGGGGACCATCTGCGGCGCGGCCAACGTGGCGCCCGCGTGGGTCGTGCAGGTCTACGACGAGTTCGTTCGCGGCGACCTGGCCGCGGCGCGCGCCAGCCAGGACAGGCTCTACGAGCTGGTGCTGGCGGTCCGGGCCGGCGTGTTCCCTGGGGCGATCAAGGCAGCGCTGCACATGCAGGGCGTATGCGAGCCATGGCTCGCGCCTCCGGTCCAGCGCCTGGACGATGACCTCGAGACCAGGCTGCGCGCGCAGCTCGAGGCGTGGGGCCTGCTGAGGACGGCCATCGCCCGGGACTGACAGACTCACGGAGCGGCGCCCTGGTCCAGACGCCCGCGCCGCTATCCTCGTCGGACGTGATCGTCTCCATCGGTGACCTGCTGCTTGACATCTCCATCGTGCCTGACGGCGGGCTTGTGTCCGACGACGACTCGCCGGCCACCATCACCGTCGGCGGCGGCGGTCAGGCGGCCAACTTCTGTGCGTGGGCCGCGACGCTCGGGGAGCACGCGCGCCTCGTCACGAGAGTCGGAGAGGACGAGAGGGGCAGGGGCCTGGTCGCGGCCCTCGAAGCGATCGGCGTGGAGGTTTGCGCGGTCTGGTCATTCGAGCCGACAGGCGCGATCGCGGTCATCGTCGGTCCGGATGGACAGCGCACCATGGCGACTCAGCGCGGCGCCAGCGTCGGCCTCGGCCTCGATGACCTGGAGGAGACGTGGTTTCACGACGTCCACCTCATTCATGTGCCCGCCTACTCGCTTTTCGTGGAACCCCTCGCGAGCGCAACGCGCTGGGCGATCGACATCGTCCGTGACCGCGGAGGGATGCTGGCCATGGACCTGTCCTCCGCCGCGGGCCTGCGCCAGTACGGCCCCGCGCGAATGGCCTATATGCTCGCCAAGCTGAAGCCGGAGGTGCTCTTCGCGAACGAGGCCGAGGCCGCGACCATCGGCGTTCCCCTCGAGCACCTGGCCCAGGTGCCCGTGCTGAAGCTCGGCCCCGCGGGCTGCGCCGTCTTCGGCCGGCAGATCGCCGCACCGAAAGTCGATGTGGTGAATCCGACCGGCGCCGGCGACGCTTTCGCGGCCGCGTTCTGCGTGGCGTGGCTCGGCGGGGCAACCCCCGTCGAGGCGGGGGAGCGTGCCGTGACGACCGCCTCACTGTGTGTGTCGATGGCCGGCGCCCGACCCGCGTGAGCGGCCTGCTGCAGGTCCTGCCCGAGGTCGAGGCGGCGCTCACGGCCGGTCGGCCGGTGGTCGCGCTGGAGACGTCGATCGTCGGCCAGGGCCTGCCGGCGCCCCACAACCTGCGCGCGGCGCGCCTGTGCGAGGCCGCGATCCGCCAGGAGGGCGGCGTGCCGGCCACAGTGGCGGTGCTGGACGGGCGGCTGCGGGTGGGACTGGGGGACGCGGACCTCGAGAGGATCGCGTCTGGGGCGGCGAAGGTCAGCTCGAGGGACCTTGGGGCGACCCTTGCGCGGGGGAGCGCGGGCGCGACCACCGTCGCGGCGACGATGCGCATCGCGGCGATGGCAGGCATTCGATTCCTCGCCACGGGCGGCATTGGGGGGGCGCATCGCGGCCACCCCGAGGACCAATCGGCCGACCTCGAGGAGCTCGGCCGGACCCCTGTCGCCGTCTTTTGCGCCGGGGCGAAGATCATCCTCGACCTGTCGACGACGCTCGAGAAGCTGGACAGCCTCGCCGTTCCGGTGCTCGGCTACGGCTGCGACGAGTTTCCCGCCTTTTACACGCGCCACAGCGACGGGCGCGTCACCCGGGTCGACGGCCCCGAAGAGGCGGCGCGCGTGCTGCGCGCCTCGTGGGAGACGGGCTCGCGGGGAATCGTCGTCGCCATCCCCCCGCCGACCGAGCTCGAGGGCGCTCGCGAGATCGCCGACCGCGCGGTGCGCGAGGTGCGCGAGGTTTCGGGTGCGGAGGTCACGCCGCTCCTCCTCGCGCGAATGGCGGAGCTCTCCGGTGGCCGCTCCGTCGAGATCAACGTGGAGCTGGTCGCGAACAACGCGCGGGTCGCCGCGCAGGTGGCCACGGCCTACATGTCATGAGCGCCGACACGCGCTATGCCGAGCTCTTCGCGGGGCTGGCGGCCGGCGGGCCCCATCAGGCCCGCCGGCTGTGAATCTCCCGTCTACTGGTCGGAGGACATGAGCCCGAACATCGCGCCCTGTGGATCCGACAGGATCGCGAAGCGCCCGCCCGGAAAGTCCATCGGCGCCACCATCTCGGTCGCACCGAGGTCGATCGCCTTCTTGAACGACTGGTCCACGTCCTTCGCGCCGAAGTAGACCATCCAGTAGGAGGGCACCTCCTTAGGCACCATCGGGTTCATCTCCATGCCGCCGGCGATGCTCTCGCCCTTCAGCTGAAACTCGGTGTAGTCCGGCTGGCCCTCTCCCATCGGCGAGACCTTGGTGGTCCACCCGAACACCTTCGTGTAGAAGGCGGTCGCCTTGTCGATGCCGCGGGCGTTGAGCTCGGCCCAGCTGTATGCGTTCGCCGACCGAAGCACGTCGAAGCCCGGCATCTCGTTGGGCTGCCAGACCGAGATGTACGCGCCCGCCGGGTCCTGGAACACGGCCATGCGGCCAGACTTCAAGACGTCAAACGGGGGCGCGACCACCTTCCCGCCCGCCGCCTGGATCTTCTCCGCGGTCTCCTCCGCGTCGCTCACCCCGATGTACACCATCCACGCGGACGGTCCCTGGGGGTCCTGGGTCGGGCCGATTCCCGCCACGTTCTTGCCGGCAGATTTGGCGAGCGCGTACCCGCCGGCGCCAGGGTCCGGCGCGAGCTCCACCTTCCAGCCGAACAGCTTGGAGTAGTAGTCGCGCGAGGCCGCCGCGTCGGTGCTCGAAAGGTCGACCCACGCCGGTGCGTTGACGACAAATGTCTTCGTGTCAGCCATGAAACACAGCCTCCTTGAATCCCAGCAGCCTGAACCAACCTTCATTCTGCCACCGGCCGGTTAAGGGATTCAGAAGGAATCGAGAGCCCCCGAGAGGCGTATCAAGATGGGATGGGCAGCTCCCCGCCATTCGACCTCGTCGTCTTCTCAGACTACGTTTGACCCTGGTGCTACATCGACTCGGTCCGAGTCGAGCAGCTCGAGCGCGAAGGCCTGGTCCGGGTGACCTGGCTGCCCTTCGAGCTGCACCCTGAGGCTCCCGTCGAAGGCATCCCGCGCGAGACCTATTTCGGGGGCGCCCGCTGGGAGCAGATGCGCAAGCACCTGCAGGGCGTCGCGGCCGAAGTCGGGCTGACCATGGAGCAGCGAGACGTGATCATCAATTCGCGCCGCGCCCTGGGGGCGGCGGAGTTCGCTCGCGAGCAGGGCAAGTTCGATGAGATGCACCACGCCCTGTTCAAGGCCCACTGGGAGAGGACGGCGCGGCTCGAAGAGGTCGACGATCTGGTGCGGGTGGGTTCCGGCGTGGGGCTCGACGCAGAGGAATTGAGGTCGGCGATCGAAGAGAACCGGTATGACGAGGTGATCGACGAGAACCGGCGCGTCGCCGCATCGGTCGGGATCGACGCGATCCCCGCCCACATCTTCGGGCGGCGCTTCCTGGTGGTCGGAGCCCAGCCGTACGAGGCCTTCGCGCAGGTGGTCGAGCGGCTCACGCAGGGCCAGTGAGGATCGTCTCCCTGCTGCCCAGCGCCACCGAGTCGCTCTTCGCACTCGGCCTCGGCGACCAGCTTGTCGCGGTGACCCACGAGTGCGACTTTCCGCCCGAGGCACGGGCGCTGCCGGTCGTGACGAGGTCGACCTTGGGCCTGGAGGCCGAGGCGAGCGCGGGGATCGAGGCCGCGGTGGCACTCGCGGCGAGCGAGGGGCGCTCGCTGTACGAGGTCGACACCGCTGCGATCCTTCGCCTGTTACCCGACCTCGTGGTGGCCCAGGACATCTGCGACGTCTGCGCCATCCCGGCGGACCAGGTGGCAGGCGATTTGGCGGGCATCCGCATGATCAGGCAGCATCCTCACTCGCTGGACAACGTGCTGACCGACATCGAGGAGCTGGCCCTGGCCTGCGGCGTGGACGCCGCGCCACTCATGGCGAATCTTCACGGTAGGATCGACGCGGCCGCGCGTACCGCCGCGGGGCAGCCCCGGATCCGCGGTGTCTTCCTGGAGTGGATCGACCCGCCCTATCGGGCCGGCCACTGGACTCCAGACCTGCTCGCGCTAGCCGGGATCGACGATCCGCTCGCGCGCGCCGGCGTCCCGTCGGTCGCGATGTCGTGGGAAGACGTGAGGGCGGCCGGACCCCGGTGGTTGATCCTCGCGCCGTGCGGCTTCGACCACCAGCGGGCCGAGGCCGAGGCGGCGAGCGTCCGGGAAAAGATCGAGGCTGTCGGCGCGGAGCGGGTTCTGATCCTCGACGGCTCCGCCTACTTCAACCGACCGGGGCCTCGGCTCGTCGACTCGCTCGAGCTGCTGGTGGCCAGCCGCTAGAGGCGCCTTCAGGCGCGGAACGTTCTGACCAGCGACTCTTGGGCCTCCCCGAAGAACCGCCTCACCGCCTCCTCGCTGGTGCTGAGCCGGGCGCTCCGGCCCGTGATCCTCTCCTCGAGCAGGCCCGCCTCGCGCAGGACCTGGACGTGGGCGCTGACCGTGGGCTGCGCCAGCTTGAACTGGCGGGCGATCTCGGTGACGGAGGCCGGCTCGCGGGCCAGCCACATCAGGATGGCGACCCGCGTCGGGTCGGCGAGCGCCTTCAGGCCGGACGAGACGTGCGTCGCGACGGCCCGGCGCAGCTCCCCTGCGTCAGGCGCCTGGATGCCGTGGCCCAGGTAAAGCGTCCCGTCCAGCTCCACCACATGGATGTCGCCGTAGAACCAGCCGGGCGAGAGGACGAGCCTCCCGTCCTCGGCGGAGGCATCCGCGAGGTCCTCGAACGACGGCCGGCCTTTCCAGATCTGGCGGCGTTCCAACACGTCCCGGAACCCGGCGCCGTCCTGGAGCCGCTGCCGCCAGCGGCCGCTCTCGGCCACGACCGCGGCGCGGCCGGTCGAATCCCACTCGGGCTGGACCTCGCTCCAGACAGCCTTGAGCAGCGCCAGGTAGCGGGCGCGGAGGGACCCGTCGGCGGCGAGCCGGCGCAGGCGCTCCCCAAACGCCTCGCGCTCCTGGACCGTCTCGGAGAGGAGCGCGGGCACCGGCGCCGGGTCGTCGGCGGCCTGGTCGAAGCGTCCGAAGAAGCCGGCGAGGTCGAGGTCGAAAAGCGCCCCGGCGCGCTGGGCCAGGACGACCACGTCCGTGGAGCCCCGAATGCCGTCGTCCCAGAACGCTCTGATCTCCTCGCCGTATCGGTTCCGGATCCGTTCCTGGGACGTGTACGAGCCGCCCAGCACATGGTCGGCCGCCGCGTTGTGCATCAGCCACATCAGCTCGAAGGCGGCCGACGCCGCCACCCTGATCTCGCTTGAAGCACGGTTCTCGGTGAGCGCAGGCATAGGTTAAGGGCTATGTTAGCAGTGGTTATGAGATTTGACAAGCCGTTCAATGAACGGTCTTTGACTATAGACAGAGGTCTTGTCCTATAATCGCGCCATGGATCCCCGCACCCTCGAGAGGCTTCAGCTGGACCAGCACCGGGCCGTGACCGAGGTCGCCGAGCTCCGGGCTCGACTTCTTCCCGAGGCTGCGAATTCGCCGGTCGGGCGCTGGATGGCGGCTGGCCTCCGCGGCCTGGCGGACCGCCTCGACGGTCGGGGGGCAGTCGACGCTCGGCCGGCCAACCTCGCCGGTCAGTAGGCCTCCTGTAGGCCACCCCGGCGCGCGTAGCTCTCGAGGTATCGAAAGAGCGCGTAGCCGGCCAGAGCCCAGGCCAGCCCGACGGCGAGCTCGCCGGCCAGCAACCCCGCGACCTGCCCGAGCGGCGCGCCTGCGGCTGCCTCTCGCGCGGCCTGCACTCCCCGCGTCAGCGGCAGCGAGTAGGAAACCACCTGCAGCACCCCGGGCAGACGGCTGACCGGGAAGTTGATCCCGCACACGATGAGCAGGGCGTAGTACACGACGTTGGCCAGCACGATCGCGTCTCGCATGACGAGCCCGATGCTGCCGAACATGAGCCCCAGGCCCGCCGTCGTGATCGAGATGATGACGACGCACAGCGCGAGCAGGGGCAGGTCGGCCTGCTGAAGGTTGAGGCCAAAGGCGGCGACGGCGACGGCGAGCCCGATGAACACCGTCACTATGCCGTCGATCACGTTGACGATCGCCCGGCTGAGAAAGGTGATGAGCCGGTTCGCCGGCGAGCCCAGAAGGATGGGAAGGGTCCCGAACTGGCGCTCGTTGGCGACGGTCGCGATCACGCCGAAGATCCCCGCGTTGGCTGTGAGCTGCATCGCGTTCCCGAGCGCGAAGTAGAGGGCGTTCTGGCGCCCGGTGGCGTACACGCCGAGCTCGACGAAGAAGAGGATCTGCGTGACAGGAAGCAAGATCTTGTACGCGATGTAGCCGCGGACGCTCGCCCACTGGAACAGCGCGACGTACTGGAGGTACGTGGAGCGCGCGAAGACGCCGGCCTCGGCGGCAACGCGCCTCATGCGAGCGCCAGGTCCCCCGAAACGCGGGCGTGCTTGCCGACGAGCCGGTACATGAAGAACGCCCCCGCGATGTAGGCGAGGCTGATGCCGATCGTCGCCAGCCACCAGACGGCAAAGTCGTGCGGGCCGTCGCTGGTCGTGGACGCATAGATCGCCCGCGTGGCCCAGGTCGGGGCGAGCACGGCTGCCACGCCCTGCGCCCAGGGCGCGATGATCGCGACCGGGAACATGAAACCGCACAGCACGTACACGCCCAGCTCGAAGCCGTTGAGCATGCTGAACGCCCATCGCCACAGGGCGAAAAGAGGCGTGAGGGTGATCGCGATGGCGAGGAAGGAGAAGGTGAGGACTCCGAGGGAAATCGTGAAGCGGAGCGCGTCGACGTGTGGCAGCAGCGCGTGGAAGCCCACGAAGGCGAGGAGCACCGTGGGCAGGAACGCAAAGATCCCGAATAGGAGGCTGCCGACGACCTTGCCCAGGATGATGACCCACAAGGGAGTCGGCACCGCGAAGATCTGCTCGAGCGTTCCGTTCCAGCGCTCGTCCTGGATTCCATTGCCGCCATCCAGGTACGCCACCGACCAGTAGCCGATGAGGCCGCCGCCGAGCACCCCGTAGACCAGGTGCGAGGCGGACGCGCCCGGGCGGCTCAGGACATAGAGGCCGACGCTGGTGAAGAGCAGCGGGAAGACGAGCCAGTTCAGGTAGGCATACGGGCTGACCACGCGCAAGCGGAGGCTCACGCTGAAGGCGCTGAACGCCGCGCGCGCCAGCGACCTCAAGAGGATTCTCCGATCAGCTGGACGTAGGCGTCCTCGAGCGTCGGCTCGCGCGAGCTCACCTTCTCCAGCTTCTGGCCCTCAAAAAGCATCCCCAGCCGGGTCATCACATCGCCTGGCTGTGCGCAGTTGACGGT
>DASXBE010000096.1:0-4401 GCA_036491815.1 Candidatus Dormiibacterota bacterium
CGTCTCGTCGTCGCGCGACGGCTGCCCCATCTGCTCGCGCAGCCGTTCGAGGTAGCGGCTGTGCCCGTTCTCGATGAGGTCGACGAGCACCTTGGCGATGCCCGCGCCCACGCCTTCGAGAGAGGTCAGCCGTCCCTCGCCATGGAGCGACGCGAGGTCCGGCCGCTGGATCGCCAGCGACCACGCGGCGGCGGAGAACGCCTTGGCGCGAAACTTCTCGTTCGCGTCCTGGCGCAACAGGTATCCGATCTCGGACAGGGCCTGCGAGGCGGCGATCGCGTCCACAGGTCAATTGTGTGAGCATTCGGCGAATGGCCAGGCCTAAGCCATCGGGACGCGACGCGATCCCGGCCCTCGTCGAGACGCTGCTGACCGAGCTGGGCGAGGACCCGGAACGTCAGGGGTTGAAAGCCACCCCGGCCCGAGTCTCCCGGGCCCTCCGCGAGCTCACCGACGGCTATGGAGTGCGGCCTGAAGACGTGATCGCGGACGCGGTCTTCGACCAGGACTACGACGAGATGGTCGTCGTCAAGGACATCCCTTTCTACAGCCTGTGCGAGCACCACATGCTGCCCTTCTTCGGCACCTCCCACGTCGGGTACCTGCCGAAGGGCCGGGTCGTGGGGCTGAGCAAGATCCCACGCCTCGTGGGAGTCTTCGCCCATCGCCTCCAGCTCCAGGAGCGGTTGACCAAGGAGATCGCCGAGGCGCTGAACAGCACCTTGGAGCCGAAGGGCGTCGGGGTCGTCGTCGAGGCGCGGCACCTGTGCATGGAGATGCGCGGTGTGCAGAAGCCGGGCGGCCAGATGATCACCTCGTGCATGCTCGGCACGTTCCGCCGGGACCCGCGCACCCGGGCGGAGTTCCTGGACCTCGTCCGGCGCCCCTAGCGCCCCGCCCGCCAACCACCGCGGAGGCTGGGCGACCCTCCGCACACATAACGAAGCCTTTATGTGTTAGGCTCATATAAAGCAACCTTTATGTTCATTCCGAGCCAGCGGCAAGAGCTTCCGGACCACTTCCTGGGTTTCGCGAACCCGACACGCCTCCGCATCCTGGAGCGCCTCGGGAAGGTCGGGGAAGAGAGCGTGAACGACCTAGCCGCGTACCTCCGCATGAGCCAGCCGCGCATCTCCTGGCACCTGCGCATGCTCCGGGTCGGCGGAGTCATCCGCACCCGCCGGGAGGGGCGTCAGGTTTACTGCTCGCTCGACATTGAGAACATCGCGCGCGAGCGGGCGCGCCTGGATCAGATGCTCGGTATCAAATCAAATGGAAAAGTTCGCCAGGAGGTAGAGGCTTGAAAAACGGTCAGAAGAACGGCCACAGAAATGGCCAGCAGCGGAACAAAGTCCGCGTCGCGATAGTGGGTGTGGGCAACTGCGCCTCGGCGCTCGTGCAGGGCGTGCATTACTACCGCAACGCGTCTCCCAAGGACTCTGTGCCGGGTCTCATGCACGTGGACCTCGGCGGTTATCACATCAGCGACATCGAGTTCGTGGCCGCATTCGACATCGACAAGACCAAGGTCGGGCTCGACCTGTCCCAGGCGATCTTCGCCGGCCCCAACAACACGGTGAAGTTCAGCGACGTCCCGTCGCTGGGCGTCAAGGTCAACCGCGGCATGACCCACGACGGAATCGGCAAGTATCTGGCGGACGTGGTCAAGAAGGCTCCGGGCGAGACCTCCGATGTCGTCGGCATTCTGAGAAAGACGAAGGCCGATGTGCTCGTGAGCTACCTGCCGGTGGGCTCCGAAGAGGCGACCAAGTGGTACGTGGAGCAGGCCCTCGCGGCCGGCGTGGGCGTCGTGAACTGCATCCCCGTCTTCATCGCCCGCGAGCCGTACTGGCAGAAGCGGTTCGAGGAGAAGGGCCTCCCGATCATCGGGGACGACATCAAGTCACAGGTCGGCGCGACGATCATCCATCGCGTTCTCACCCGGCTGTTCCGCGACCGCGGCGTGAAGCTCGAGCGCACCTACCAGCTGAACTTCGGCGGCAACACCGACTTCCTGAACATGCTCGAGCGCGAGCGGCTCGAGTCGAAGAAGATCTCGAAGACGCGCTCGGTCACCTCGCAGATGGATTACGACATGGGCAAGGACAACGTCCACATCGGCCCGTCGGATTACGTGCCCTGGCTCAACGACCGCAAGTGGGCGTACATCCGGCTCGAGGGCCGCTCGTTCGGGGACGTGCCGCTGAATGTCGAGCTGAAGCTCGAGGTCGTCGACTCGCCGAACTCGGCGGGCATCGTGATCGACGCCGTCCGCTGCATCAAGCTTGCCCTCGACCGAGGCATCAGCGGCTCCATGGAAGGACCGAGCTCGTACTTCATGAAATCACCGCCCGTGCAGTACAGCGACAGTGAGGCGAGGCGGTTGGTGGAGGAGTTCATCGAGGGTGGTCAACCAACCAAGGCCCCAGCCAGGGCCGCGGCCAACGGCCGTGCCCGTGGCGTCTCTCGCGCCAGGGCGACCGCCGGCTCTGCTCGGCGCTAGCTATTCCGCGGGGGCGCGCATCGTGCGCGTCTTTCCCGCCGGGGTGCGGCACGCGGCGGCGGCGCCCGGAGGGGCGGCGTGGTTCTGGCTCAGCCCGGCGCAGCGCCGAGCGGCGCTGGACAACTACGCCGCGGCCCTGGGGCGTTCCCGCACGGACCCGGAGGTCCGGCGCGTCGCGCGACGCGCCTTTCAGAACTACGGAAGAATGCTGATGGACTTCCTGCTCATGGGCGGCCTGTCGCCGGATGAGCTGCTCCGCCGCATGACCATCGATGGCCGCGACAACCTCGACGCCGCCATCGCGCGAGGCAGAGGCGCGATCATGGCGGTGCCGCACATGGGCTCATGGGATATGGCCGGCTCGTACGCCGGCGCGCTCGGTTACCGGATCTCCGCTGTGGCGGAGCGCTTTCCAGGCTCGCTCAACGACGCCGTGGTGCGAACGCGCCAGAAGTTCGGGTTGAACGTGATCACGCTCGGACGTTCAGCCGTCCGGGGGATCACACAGGCGCTCGAGGCCAATTCGATCGTGGCCCTGCTGTGCGACCTCGAGCAGGGCCCGGGTCTGAGCGTGCGCTTCTTCGGCCGCCGAGCCACTGTCCCCGGAGGGCCGGCGGCGCTCGCGCTGAAGACTGGCGCCGCCCTGATTCCGGCCTACCAGTTCGCGACCGCACCCGGCCGCCATCACGTCCACCTGGACCCGGCCCTCTCGATCAGTGAGAACGACACCAAGGAGAGCCTCATGCAGCGCGTGGTCGAGCGGTTCGAGGCCTTCATCGCGGAGCATCCGGACCAATGGTTTGCATTCCGGCCGATGTTCGACAGCTGAGGGGTGAGCGAGTGGAGCTGGCGTCTGTTCAAGCTCGTGCAGTCGTTGGTGGAGCGCCTTCCGCGTGCCTGGGCATATGCGCTGGCCGTGGCCGCCGCGAAGATCGCATGGTGGTTTTCTCCGCTGGCCCGGCCGCGCCTCGAATACAACCTCAAAATCGCATGCCCGGAGCTGGAGCCGGACGCACGGGAGCTGCGCCGGCTGTCATGGCTCAACTTTCGCAACCACGCCAAGGCGTACGCCGACCTGATGATGCTGCCGAAAGCCAACGTCGAATCGATCCGCCCCCTGCTCAAGGTGACGGGGATGGAGTTCCTCGAGGAGGCCCGCGCCTATGGCAAGGGCGTGCTCGCGGTCTCATGTCACATGGGCTCGTACGAGGTTGTCTCCGCCATCTGGTCGGCGACCCTGGCGCCGGTGAGCTTCTTCGCGGAGGAGCTCGAGCCCCGCGCGCTCTTCGAGTGGTATCGAGACACGCGTGCCCGCCTGGGCATCAGCGTCCTGACGCTCGACCACGGCGGCATCCGCAAGGTCCTGCAGGCGCTCAAGGACGGGGAGATGGTGATCACGGCGATCGACCGCGACATCACCGGAACGGGGCACATGATGCCTTTTTTCGGTCGGCCCGCACCGATCCCACTTGGCCCGGCGGCGATCGCCTTGCGCCTCGGCACACCGCTCGTTCCGGTCTGCGTGTACAGGCTGCCGGACGACACTTACATGGCGGAGGGCACCGCGCCCGTGATCGCCACGAGCACAGGCGATTCGAAGGCGGACCAGATCCGCGTCACCGAGGCTCTGCTGCGCCGGATCGAGTCGTTCGTCCAGCGGCATCCCGAGCAGTGGCATGTGCCCCATCGCATCTGGCCAGGCTCGAAGTGACCGCCGGAATGAATCCGGCCTTCACGCGGCGCGAGGAATTGAATTCATGAGGGTCGGGCTCGTCTCGCCGTACGACTTCGCATCGCCCGGCGGCGTGAATGACCACGTGAGACACCTCGCGCGCGAGCTCAGGCATCGCGGGCACCAGACGCGGATCTTTGCTCCGTCGAGCCGCGCCGACGTGGAT
>DASXBE010000097.1:0-5425 GCA_036491815.1 Candidatus Dormiibacterota bacterium
TTGCGCTGGGAGACGAAGAAGTCGCCCGGCGGGATCGAGCCTGCGTCGACCTGGAACTCGTGGTTCTGGCTGGTGATGTGCACGCGCCCGGTCTCGAGGTCCTTGACGGGGTGGTTGGCCCCGTGGTGCCCGAACGGCAGCCGCGAGGTGGTGGCGCCGGCCGCCCGCCCGATGACCTGGTGCCCGAGGCAGATGCCGAACAAGGGGATCTGTCCGATCGCCGCGCGCGCCAGCCGCACCGGGCCGTCGAGGACGGCCGGGTCGCCGGGACCGTTGGAGAGGATCAGACCGTGCGCTCCGGTCGCCTCCACGTCCTGCCACGTCGCGGTGTGTGGCAGCACGACCACCCGGCAGCCCCTCTCACGGAGCGACCGCAGGATGTTCGCCTTGACGCCGTAGTCGACCACTGCGACCGTGAGGCCGGCGCCATCCACCGCCCGGCGCGGTCGCAGCTCATCGGGCAGAGCCTCGAGCCACTCGACGCGCTCCGTGCGGGACGTCTCCGCCACCAGGTCCTGCTCCGCGATGGCGGTGACCAGGCGGGCCTGGGCGGCGAGCTCCGCGAGCCGCGCCCCCGTCGGCGGCGCCGGTTCGTGGACGAGGACCGCCCGCAGCGCGCCGTGGGTCCGGAGGTGGCGCGTCAAAGCGCGCGTGTCGATCTCCGCGATCGCGGGCACGCCCCACCGACGCAGGTATTCATCCAGCGACGCCTCGCTCGAGTGATGACTTGGCCGTGGGCAGGCCCACCGCACCGCGAGGGCGCGCGCCCATGGCCTGGACGACTCCGCGTCCGCCTCGCGCACCCCGTAATTGCCCTGTAGGGGATAGGTCATGCAGATCATCTGCCCGGCGTAGGAGGGGTCCGTCAGGACCTCCTGGTAGCCGGTCATCGCGGTGTTGAAGACGAGCTCGCCCCGCCCGACCACGTCCGCGCCCAGCGCGGCACCCACGAAGGCACGGCCGTCTTCGAGGACCAGCGCCGCGTGCATCTTTTCAGCCGCCAACGATCACCGCCGCATCCAGGCCATCCTCTTCGCGGACCAGCACGTCGATCCGCTCGGTGTCAGACGTCGGTACGTTCTTGCCCACGTAATCCGGGCGGATGGGCAGCTCGCGGTGGCCCCGGTCGACAAGGACCGCGAGCTGGATCGCCCTGGGGCGCCCGAAGTCCATGACCGCGTCCATCGCCGCGCGCGCGGTGCGGCCGTGGTGGATGACGTCGTCGACCAGGACCACGATCCTGCCGTCGATGGGAGGCATCTCGGAGGTCGCCCGGTGCGACGGCTCGCGGAGGTGGCGGTCGTCGCGGTGAGCAGCCACATCGAGCGTCCCGACCGGCACGGCACGATGCTCGAGGTCGGTGAGGATCGCCGACAGGCGGCGAGCGAGCACGTCGCCCTTGCGGATCACGCCGACGAGCACCACCTCCTCCGTGCCGCGGTTGCGCTCGACGATTTCATGCGCGATGCGGGAGAGGGAGCGCCGGATCTGCTCCGCGTCCATCACGGTTGCCTTCAGCCGGCCTTCGGTGACGCTCATGAGAGCAGCTTGTCCAGCAGAGCCATCCGGATGTGGAGGCCGTTCCGGGCCTGCCGGAAGTAGGCGGCGCGAGGGTCGTCGTCGATCGCGGGGTCGATCTCGTCCACTCGGGGTAGCGGGTGCATGACGATCGCGTACTTGCGCATCAGGCCAAGTGCCCTCTTGTCGATTCGGTACACGCCCCTCACCGCGTTGTAGACCTCGGGGTCGTCGAAGCGCTCCTTCTGGATCCTGGTCTGGTAGACCACGTCGACCTCCGGCAGGACGGCGTCGAGGTCCCCGGTCTCGACCCAGGGCACGCGGTGCTCGTCGAGATGCGCCTTCAGGTCGTCGCGCATCGCCACCGCGGGCGGCGAGACGAACCAGATCTTGATGTCCTTGAACTTGCTGAGCAGGTACGTCAGGGACCGCACGGTGCGACCGTTGGCCAGATCGCCGACCATCGCCACGCGGATGCCATCGATCTTGTGCAGCTCGTCGCGGATCGTGTAGAGGTCGAGCAGCGCCTGGGTCGGATGCTGCCCCGGCCCGTCCCCCGCATTGATCACCGGCACCGTGCTGACGGCGGCGGCGCGCCTCGCCGCGCCCTCCTCGTTGTGTCGGAGGACGATGACGTCGGCATACCCGCTGACGATGCGGACGGTGTCTTCGAGCGTCTCGCCCTTGGCCGCGGACGAGAACTCGCGCGCGTTGTCGGTGCCCATCGCCTGGCCGCCGAGGCGCAGCATCGCGGCCTCGAAGGAGAGTCGCGTGCGGGTCGACGGCTCGTAGAACAGCGCGGCCATCACCTGTCCGGCGAGGCGCCCCATGAACCGATGCGGCTCGCGTTTGATCTCTTCGGAGCGGATGAAGAGCTCTTCGAGGAGGGATCGAGAGAACTGCTGGCTCTCGATCACATGCCGCATCCGGGACCCGACGGCCATAAAAAATTCTCCTTCCCGGTCTCTCATGGACCGGACTTAAAGGACTCCGGGCGAAAGCCTAGCACCAAATCGGAAACAGGTAACGTAGACGGCCGATGCCCAAGCGACCCGGTCATGTGAACGTCAACACGGAGGTGGGCTACTGCCCCTTCTGCAACCGCGCGCGCAACCTTCGCCGCGAGGACCACGTTATGGGCGACCTGATGCGCAGCACGATCACCTGCGAGACGTGCCACCGCACCCTGTCGAGCACCATGGGCCCCGCGACGGCGCAGGAGGACTCGGTGGCCGCGCCGGCCGCGGCGCCCGAGCCGGTCGCATCCGCCCCAGCGGAGGACCAGCCGAGCCCAGTCGCCCGGGCGACGCGCACGCCGCCAAAACCGGCTGACAAGCCGGCCGCCAGGAAGCCCCGGGCGGCCACGACCACGACCAGCGCGAAGCCGAAGCCAAAGGCACCGGCGAAGGCACCCGCCACGAGGCGAACCACCAAGGGCTAGGTGGCCGCTGTCACAGTCGATCGCCTCGAGAAGGCGCTCGGTTCGACCAACGTGCTGCGGGGCGTCTCCTTCGAAGCCGAGTCCGGAGAGATCTTCGGCCTGCTTGGTCCGAACGGCGCCGGCAAGACGACGACGCTGCGGGTCATCTGCACTCTCCTCAGGCCGGACTTGGGCTCGGTCAATGTGCTCGGCTTCGACACCGCGCGCAACCCCCACGAGGTGAGGCGGAGGGTGGGCGTAGTCACCGCCGAGATCGGCGTCTATCCACGGCTCTCGGCCAAGGAGAACATCGCCTACTTCGCTGAGCTGAGCGGCGTGCCCGCCGGCGAGCTCGACCGCAAGGTGGACGCGGTGATCGAGCGCCTCGACATGGGTTCCTTCGCGCGGCAACGTGCCGAAAGCCTCTCCTCGGGTCAGAAGCAGAAGGTCGCGATCGCTCGGGCCATCGTGCACGATCCGCCGGTTCTGATGTTCGACGAGCCGACCTCCAACCTCGACGTCCTGGCTTCCCGTGACATCCGCGACTTCATGGTGGAGTCGCGCGGCCGCGGCAAGTGCGTCATCTTCTCCACGCACGTGCTCCATGACGCTGAGCGCCTCTGCGACAGGGTCACGATCATCCACCGGGGCAAGGTCGTGGGCAGCGGCACGACCGCGGAGGTGAGGGGCGGCGGACGCGACCTCGAAGACGCCTTCCTGAGCCTGGTCGAGGTGGCGCGATGAGCGCGATCGCGATCGTCTACCGAAAAGAGCTGCGCGAGATCACGCGCGATCGGCGAACCCTGATCGCGATCGCCCTGGCCGCGCTCGCCACGCCGCTCATCCTGCTTGTCATATCGCAGGTTTCCACCAAGACGGCGACCCAGGCGTACACGGTCGGGTACTCGGGCGACGTGCCCACCGGCCTGGACATCCTGCTGACAGCGACCGGATTGAAGCTCGAACGCGTCTCTGACCCGGCCGCGGCAGCCCGGCAGCAGGTCGACCTCGGCGTCGCCTTCGAGGCGTCGCAGATCGATGAGTACTACGACCCGACCCGGCAGGGCGCGCAGATCGCCGACACGCGGCTGCAGACCGTGCTCGGCCAGTACAACGCGGCGAAGGCCGCGGCGGCGCTGAAGGCAAAGGGCGTCGACCCAGGGGCGCTCAACCCGCTGCCCGTCAGGGTCCATCCCTTGAGCTCGCCGGTGGCGGCGGCCGGCAACGCGCTGCTGAGCTTCTTTCTCCCCTACATCCTCATCACCATGTGCCTCACAGGCGGTCTTTCGGCGGCCCTCGACAGCACGGCCGGCGAGCGAGAGCGCAAGACCCTGGAGAGCCTGCTCCTCACCCCGGCGCCGCGGGGCCACGTGCTCGTCGGCAAATTCCTCGCCGTGACCACGGTGAGCCTGGCGGCCGCGGTGGCAGCCATCGGGTCAATGCTGGTCGCGCTCTCGCAGATCGGCCTTCCGGGGGGCGGGTCCAGCGCGGCCCACATCGGCCTGAGCCTCTCCGCCGCGCCGGTGATGGTGTGGCTCGCGATCCTGCTCGCGGCTTCGTTCAGCGCGATCACCCTCGCGCTGGGCACACTGGCGCGCAACTTCCGCCAGGGGCAGGCCTACGTCACCCCCCTGTACTTCATCACGATCTTCCCGGCCTCGATCGTGCTTTTCATCCCGGACTTCAACCCCAACCTCGCCTACTACCTGATCCCGATCCTCAATGCCGTGCTCGTCCTCCGGGACGCGATCGTCCACGACACGGTCGGCTGGGCGGCGCTCACGGTGACCTCGCTCAGCCTCCTGCTCACAGGCTCCGCCGCTTGGTACGCCGCGCTCAGGCTCTTCACCCGTGAGGCGCTGCTGGTCAAGTCTTAGGACGCTTTTAACCTGCGCGTGGCACACTGGATCCATGCGGCGGGAGGCCCTTCGGGAGTCGGACCTGCGCAGCCTCGAGCGGCGCAGCATGTATTCGATCTTCGCGCCGCTCGACGCCGACGAGAGGCTTCCCCGCGAGCTGCTCATGGAGTCCCGGCGGCACCGTCAGCTCGGGCGCCGTGAGCTCGCCGGCGTGCTGTGGCTGCCCGCCCTTTTCGTGATCCTCGTGCTCGCCGGCTGGCTGAAGCTGAGCGCCGTGGCGGCCCTGGTCATGGTCGGTCTCCTCCTCGTCGCCTTCGTGGTCTTTGCGGCGTCCGACCGGCGCTGACGCGACGCGGCTCGGGACCGGCGTATAAACACATGCGATGACTGATGCCGTGATCGTTGCGTGCGGCCGCTCGGCGATCGGCCGGGCGCGCAAGGGTTCCCTTGTCGACGTGCGGCCGGACGACCTCGCCGCCTACGTGGTGACCAAGGTCCTCGAGAAGGTGCCCGAGCTGGAGCCGAGCCAGATCGAAGACCTGATCTGCGGCTGCGGCCTCCCTGGCGGGGAGCAGGGCCACAACATCGGCCGCGCCGTGTCGATCCTGGCCCGGCTCGACGTCCCGGG
>DASXBE010000098.1:0-6597 GCA_036491815.1 Candidatus Dormiibacterota bacterium
CGAGCAGGTCCGCGATCGTCAGAGCGGGTGTCGCCTGGAAGGAGCCGAGCTCGTCCACGAACAGGCCGAAGGCGAACTGCGTGCCGATGATCACGACCGCGAGCGCGAGGGCGATCGCGTGCACCGGATCCTCTGGGTCGATCGGTATGAAGCGGGCGAGCCTGCGCAGGCCCGGCGGCCAGGTCGCGACCGCCGCCGCTCCGCCCACGGCCATCACGCTCGCGCCGAGCGGCTGCGGGCTGAAGCCGCTGGAGGCGGGCGCCATGGCGCCGACGAAGATCAAGAGCCCGAGCAGGAAGGTGGCGCCCGCGGTCAGGCCGCAGAGCACGGCTGTGGCGTGGGAGGCCCATGGCTTGCCGACGGCCACGTTGGCGACCACGATCACAGGGAGGGGCAGCACCAGCTGGGCCACCGCAGCGACCCAGTCCAGGAATCCGGCGTTCGCGATCAGCCCGACTTAGCGCCCTGTTCAGGAGCTGGACGGGAGGGTGGCGCGGCGGCCGCGTCCGCCGGCTTGCCCCAGTCGATGAGCGGCTTGAACAGCTCGATGGGCAGGGGAAGGATGACGGTCGTGTTCTTCTCGGAGCCGATCTCGACCATGGTCTGAAGGAAGCGAAGCTGAAGCGCCCCCTGCTGAGAGGAGATGACCTCGGCGGCGTTGGCGAGAGTCTGAGAAGCCTGGAACTCGCCGTCGGCGTTGATGATCTTGGCCCTCTTCTCGCGCTCGGCTTCGGCCTGCTTCGCCATCGCCCGCTGCATCGTGCTGGGGAGCTCTACGTCCTTGATCTCGACGACGGCGACCTTGATGCCCCACGGCTCGGTCTGCTCGTCGATCACCCTCTGAAGGTTCTGATTGATCTTCTCGCGGTTCGCGAGCAGCTCATCGAGGGTCGCCTGTCCCAGCGATGCGCGCAGGGTCGTCTGGGCGATCTGCGAGGTCGCGTTGATGTAGTTGAGAACCTGGGTGACGGCCCGTCGGGCGTCGATGACCTGAAAGTAGATGACCGCGTTCACCTTGGCAGTCACGTTGTCGTTGGTGATCACCTCCTGGGGAGGGACCTCCAGGGTGATCGTGCGCAGGTCGATCTTGACCAGGCGGTCCACCCCGAACGGGATGATGAAAAAGAGCCCTGGGCCTTTCAGCGGGATCAACCGGCCGAGTCGGAACACCACGCCTCGCTCGTATTCGGCCGCGATGCGGAGGCTGGAAAAGAGGGCGACCAGGATGAGCACCAGGATCACGGCGATGACGATCAGGGTCCCTACGTCCACTATCCCTTCTCCTTGACGACTCCGTTCTCGCCCGGCACGACCTCGAGCTGCAAGCCCTTGCGGCCCACGACCCGCACGGGCGAACCTGCGTGTATCGGTTGGGGCGCCACCGCTTGCCAGAGCGCTCCAGCGACAAACACTAGACCTTCCGGCGCCAGCTCCTCGCGAGCCTCGCCCGTGCTGCCGACCATGCTCTCGGGACCGGCGAACGGCGGTCGGCGCCTCGCCTCCCATATGCGGCGGATGAAAAGCGTGAAAAACACGAGCGTGAGCACCCCGGTGACGATCGCCACGACGAGATTGACCCCGAGCCCCGTCGGCCCCGTATCGACGAGAAAGGCCATGCCGAAGACGAGCGCGAAGACGCCGCCCACGCTGAGGATCCCATGGGTGGGCGCCTTCAGGTCCGCGATGAAGAGCACGAGCGCGAGGAGCATCATCAGCGCCCCTGCGATGTTCAGGGGAAGGTTGGCGAGGGAGACGATGGCCAGGATGGCCGCGAGGCCGCCGATCACACCGGGCAGGATGGCGCCGGGGTTGGAGAGCTCGGTGATGATGCCGTAGCCGGCGACGATGATCAGCAGCGCGGCAATGGTCGGGTCGATCAGGGCGTTCAGGAAGACCTGCCAGAAGGGCATTGGAAAGTCGTCGATGCCGGCTCCCGCGGTGTGGAGGGTCAGGCTTCCGTGGGTGCGCGGCACAGACCGACCGTCGACCTGCCTGAGGAGCGAGGCGGGGTCGGACGCCTCGAGGTCGGCGACGTGCAGGCTCACCGCCTGCTCGGCGTTGATGTTGACGCTGTTCCGCACGGCCTGCTCGGCCCAGTCCGCGTTCCGGCCGTGCATCGAGGCCAGGGCACGCACCCGTGTGACCGCGTCGTTCAGCACCTTGGCGCCCAGGTCGCCGGTCAGGTTGGCTCCCGAGGCATCGATCGGATGCGCCGATCCGATGTTCGTGCCGGGCGCCATCGCCAGGACGTCGGCCGCCTGGGCGACGAACAGGCCGGCCGAGGCCGCCCGAGCGCCGCTCGGGTAGACGAAGGCGATCACCGGGACGGAGGAATTCAGCAGGCTCGTCACGATCTCGTCCATCGAAGTCGAGATGCCGCCAGGTGTATTGATCACGACCAGCAGTGCGTCCGCGTGGTCGGATTCCGCGCGACTGACGGAGGTCTGGATGTAGGTCGACATGATCGTATTGATGTCGCCGGTAAGGTCAGCCTGCTCGACGTGCGGCGTGGAGGCGATGGCCGCCAGCGGAGCCAGCGCGATCAGGCCAACACAACAGCCGATCAGCCGCAGCGCAAAGCGCTGACCCATGCACCGAGTATGGCAATCCGAAGCCCAGACTGGGCATGTAAAACGTGGAACATCCGGTCCGCGAGGGGCCGTGGCAAGGGGCTTTCGAGGCGGTCTAGAATCGCAACTGATGGCCCTGATCGACGATGACGACGCACGCTCGATTCACGAGCTGCGGCGCCAGGCGGCCAGTCATCGACCGCTTGACGCTGGCGAGGAGCGACGGTTGCTCGAGCGCGCCGCGCTCGGCGATCGCTCGAGCGAAGACCGCCTCGTCGCTGCGCACATCGACATGATCATCCGCCTCGCCCACGAGCGCGGAACCCAGACCCTGACGCTGGCCGACCTGGTCCAGGAGGGTTCGCTCGGATTGGTCGAGGCCGTCCGGACATTCGCCGACAGCGGTGAGAGCAACTTCCGCGGTTTCGCCGAGCAGAAGGTCGGAGCGCAGATAGACGCCGCGATCGCCGCCGAGGCCGCTGCGGTCCGCGACGCGCAGCTGCTCGTCGCGGCAGCGACCGACTATGAACGAGCCGAGGTGGTGCTCCGCCGGGAGCTGGAACGCGAACCGACCATCCACGAGATCGCCGAGAAGCTGGAATGGACGACCCAGCGTGCCCAATATGTCGAGCAGGTCGTGGTCGAGGCACGGCGGCGGCACGACGAGGAGATGATCGCCCTCATCGACCCCGAGGTGATCGACCTCGCCGAGGACGACGACGAGCGCGCCGAGTTTGACGTCTAGCGCTCCCCAGCGCACCCCGCTGCACGACCGCCATCTGGCCCTCGGCGGCCGGATGGTTGATTTCGGCGGGTGGGACATGCCTCAGCAGTACAGCTCCATCCGCGACGAGCACTTTGCCGTGCGGAAGGTGGCGGGCCTGTTTGACGTGTCGCACATGGGGCGCCTGGTCGTCGAGGGAAAGAGCGCAGAGGCCTTCCTGCAGAGGCTGCTGACCAACGACATCGCAGGGGTCCCGCCAGGTCACGCCGTGTACACCCAGATGTGCAACGAGAAAGGAGGTGTGGTCGACGACCTCGTCGTCTACCGGCAGGCGCCGGACCGCTTCATGGTCGTGGTCAACGCCTCCAACCGGGCCAAGGACATCTCGTGGATGAGATCGCACCTCCTGTCCGGCTGCACGCTGGAGGACGTCAGCGCCGAGCTCAGCCTGATCGCCTTCCAGGGGCCACGGGCCGCGGAGCTGCTGCCGGCGGATGGGGATACCGGCGACATCCCTTACTTCGGGTTTCGTCAGGGGAAGGTCGCCGGCGTCGGGGCGATGATCTCGCGCACCGGATACACCGGCGAGGACGGCTTTGAGCTCTTCGTTGCCTCCGACGCCGTTGGCCAGGTTTGGGATTCCATCCTCGAGCACGGCCAAAAAGCGGGAGTCCTGCCCGCGGGGCTCGGCGCGCGAGACGCGACCCGGCTGGAGGCCGCCCTCCGCCTCTACGGCAACGACATGGACGAGACAGTGAACCCGTACGAGGCAGGCCTGGGCTGGACGGTGAAGCCGGCCAAGGGTGATTTCGTCGGCCGCGACGCGCTGCTCAAAATCAAAGAGGAGGGCCCCAGGCGGACCATGATCGGCCTCAAGAGCGAGCCCGGCAACATCCTCCGGCATGGCGCCGCCGTGACCGGGACCGGGAAGCGCTCCGGCGTCATCACCAGCGGGACCCATTCGTTCTTCCTGGGGTACCCGATCGCGCTCGCGCTCGTGGAAGCCGCATCATTTCCGGTCGGAGACAGGGTCTCCGTCGATGTGCGCGGCCGAGAAGCGGAGGCTGAGGTCGTCAAGCTGCCCTTCTATCGAGGTTCCGCGCGTTCGGCGGCGTCCCCGACCCGGCCTTGATCGCGATGGCGCATTGAACCAGAGAAGGAGAGTCGAATGGCCGACCGCCGCTTCACCAAGACACATGAGTGGGTCGCCGTCGAGGGGAGGTCCGCCACCGTCGGGATCACGGACTTCGCCCAATCTCAGCTCGGCGACGTGGTCTTCCTCGAGCTTCCCGCCGTCGGCCGCAAGGTGGCCGAGCGCGAGGCATTCGGCGTCGTCGAATCCGTCAAGGCGGCAAGCGACCTGTACTCGCCGGTCGCGGGTCGCATCACCGAGGTGAACCCCAGCCTCGCCGCCAAGCCGGAGCTGATCAACTCCGACCCCTATGGCGAAGGCTGGATCCTGAAGCTGGAGCTCACAGGTGAGCTGCCGCCCGACCTCATGGACGAGGCGAACTACAAAAAGAGCGCGTCGAGCTCGGAGCACTAGCGGCTTGCCTTACCTGGTGCACTCACCCGAGGACCGGGCGGAGATGCTGGAAGCGATCGGCGTGCGGTCGATGGACGACCTTCTGGTCGACATCCCGCGCTCCCTACGCCTCGAGGGCCTGGAGCTCCCCGCCGGGCTCTCCGAGCTCGAGACCATGGCCCAGGTCGGCGGCCTGGCCGCTCGGAACCGCGTCTTTCCCGACCGCCTGACCTTCCGCGGCGGCGGCATCTATCGGCGCTTCATACCGGCCGCGGTGGCCGCTGTCACCTCGAAACCTGAGTTCTACACCGCGTACACGCCGTACCAGCCGGAGGCCAGCCAGGGAACGCTGCAGGCGATCTTTGAGTTCCAGACCATGATCGCGGAGCTGACTGCGCTGGATGTCGCCAACGCCTCTCTGTATGACGGGGCGACGGCGGTCGGCGAGGCGGCCATGATGGCGCACGGCCATACCGGTCGCGACGAGGTCATCGTGTCCGGGTATCTGCATCCCGAGTACTTCGAGGTGCTTCGCGCCTTCAGCGAGGCCCGCGGGATCAAGGTCCGCCGCGGGGCAGAGCCGAGCTCCAGGACCGCCGCGGTCATCTTTCAGCAGCCCGACTTCCTTGGGCTGCTGGTGGACGCGCGTGCCCAGACCGACGCGGCCCACCAGGCCGGGGCGCTGGCCATCGCCTGCGTCGACCCGATCAGCCTGGCGGTGCTCGCGCCGCCTGGTGAGTACGGTGCCGACATCGCGGTGGGCGAAGGCCAGCAGCTGGGCCTTCCGCCGAGCTACGGGGGGCCCCACGTCGGATTCATCGCGTGCCGGCGGGAGCTGGTGAGGCGTCTGCCCGGCCGCCTGATCGGGACCGCGCACGACGCGGCGGGACGGCGGGGCTTCGTCCTCGCCCTGGCGGCCCGCGAGCAGCACATCAGGCGTGAGAAGGCCAGCTCCAACATCTGCACCAACCACTCGCTGTGTGCCCTGGCCGCCAGCGTGTACATGACGTACATGGGATCGGCGGGCCTGCGCCAGGTCGCCGAGGTCAG
Organism: Candidatus Dormiibacterota bacterium; assembly: GCA_036491815.1. Classification (GTDB taxonomy): domain Bacteria; phylum Chloroflexota; class Dormibacteria; order Dormibacterales; family Dormibacteraceae; genus DASXBE01. The sequence continues at coordinate 5,870 of DASXBE010000098.1, forward strand.
CTTCCAGCGCGCGCATGCGCTCGCCGGCCGCCTCGCCGCGCTTCCCGGTTGGGAGCTCGCCTTTCCCGACCGGCCATTTCTCAACGAGTTCGCGGTCCGAGCGCCCGGCTCGCGGGCGGTCGTGCGCAGGCTCGCCCGCAAGGGCATCCTGGGGGGCCTCGACGTCTCGCGCTGGTTCCGCGAGCTGAAGGGCGTCCTGACCTTCACGTGCACCGAGGTCAACGACCCCGGGGCGCTCGACGAGCTGGTGGCGGCGCTGAGCTCGTGAGCGAGCCGCTCAGCTTCGAGCTCAGCCGCCCCAACGCGCCGTCGCCGCGCCTTCCAGAAGCCGAAGTCGAGGCCGCGGGCCCATCCGACTCCCTCCCGAGCGGCCTCCTGCGCGCCAAACCTCCGGCCCTGCCCCGCCTGAGCGAGCCGGAGATCATGCGCCACTACAGCCGGATGGCGTCGCTGAACTATTCGATCAGCGAGCAGTTCTACCCGCTCGGCAGCTGCACGATGAAGTACAACCCGGTGGTCAACGAGGCTGCCGCCGCGCTCCCGGGCTTCGCGCAGCTGCACCCCTACCAGGACGAAGACACCGTCCAGGGAGCCCTGGAGCTGATGTGGCGCCTGGAGCAGGCCCTGTGCGCCGTGGTCGGTGTCGACCGCGTCACCCTCCAGCCGGCGGCCGGCGCGCATGGCGAGTGGACGGCGCTGCGGATGATCAAGGCGTACCAGCACTCAAA
>DASXBE010000099.1:0-23078 GCA_036491815.1 Candidatus Dormiibacterota bacterium
GAGTACGACGGGAAGGATTTCGCCGGCTGGCAGCAGCAGGCCCATGGACGCACCGTGGAAGCCGAGCTGAAGCGGGCGCTCCGCGAGATCACCGGCCAGGACCTCAAGGTTTACGGCGCGGGTCGGACGGACGCCGGCGCCCACGCCGAGGGCCAGGTGGCCAGCTTCCAGACTGACGGGCGGATCACGCCCTCGAAGTTGGTGGCGGCCCTGAACGCGAAGCTTCCCGGTGACGTGGCGGTGCTCTCCGCGGAGCGCGTGCCGGACGATTTCCACGCCCGCTACTCCGCCCGCTGGCGCCGCTACCGGTACCGCTACCTGGACCGCCCCGCGCGGGCCGCCCTCGACCGTGACCGGTGCTGGCATGTACGCGGCCCGCTGGACGGGGTCTCGATGTCGAAGGCAGCGGAATCCCTCATCGGCAAGCACGACTGGACCAGCTTCTGCTCCGTCTCCGAGCCCGCGAGCTCGAGGGTGCGTGAGGTGCGCTCCGCCAACGTCACGCGGCGCGGCGGATACCTCGAGCTCGAGCTGGTCGGCGAAGGATTCCTCCGCGGCATGGTGCGCGGCGTGGCCGGCGCGCTGGCCGAGGTCGGCCGGGGCCGCCAGGACCCGGCGTGGGTGGGAGAGGTCCTTCGAGCGCGAGACCGCCGGCTGGCGCCGCGCACGGCCCCGGCGGCGGGCCTGACCCTGGTGGAAGTGATTTACTGAGTAACCTCAAAAGAGAGATGAGCAAACAGAAGACCTGGACGGCGAAAGCCATTGATCTGCAGAACAGCGAGTGGTTTGTGGTCGACGCCACGGACCAGGTGCTCGGCCGCCTTGCCTCGGGAGTGGCGAAGGTCCTCCGCGGCAAGCACAAGCCGACCTTCACGCCGCACCTGAACAGCGGCGACCACGTGGTCGTGATCAACGCCTCGAAGATCAAGGTCACCGGCGCGAAGGCGGGCGACAAGCTCTACTCCCGGTACAGCGGTTATCCCGGCGGCCTGCGACAGCGCACCTTCGAAAAGCAGCAGGAGCTCGACCCGACGTTCCCGATCACGGCCGCCGTGAAGGGGATGCTCCAGCGCAACACCCTGGGCGCGGACATGCTGACCCGGCTCCGCGTCTACGCTGGACCCGAACACGGCCACCAGGCACAGAGACCGAAGGTGATCACCTTCGACCCCAAGGGAGACTTGAAGATTGGCTGAGACGTTTCATCGAGGCACCGGCCGCCGGAAGAACGCGATCGCGCGTGTCCGCATCCAGCCGGGGGAGGGCCGCGTCACAGTCAACGAGAAGGATCCCCTGGCCTACCTTGGCCGCCGGGTGCTCGAGATGGCGGCCCTGGCGCCGCTGCGCGTGACGAGCACCCAGCGCAAGTTCGACATCAGCGTCAAGGTGATCGGCGGCGGATCGAGCGGCCAGGCCGGGGCGATCTCCCACGGCATCGCCAGGGCCCTGATCAAGTTCGACCCGGATTTCCGGGGTGTATTGAAGAAGGCCGGCCTTCTGACGCGCGACGCTCGCATGAAGGAGCGCAAAAAGTACGGCCTCAAGCGCGCGAGGAAGGCTCCGCAGTACACCAAGCGATAGCCCGCCGGCTCGACTGGCCCGACTGCGCCAACGCCCGGGACCTTGGAGGGCTGCCCCGTCCGGGCGGCCTCACCCGAACCGGGGTGGCGGTTCGCTCCGACTGCGTCGCCTACCTGACGGAGGCGGGCTGCAGCGCGATGCGCGACTACGGGGTCACGACCGTGATCGACCTGCGGAGCGCCTCCGAGGTCGCGGGAGCCCTCGACGAGCGGTTCCCCCGGACCGCGGCCGATGCCCCGAGGCCCGCCGGCGTGACCTACCTCCATCGAGCGCTGGTCGATGACGTGACGTTCGACAGGATGCGCGGGGCGAAGGACATGCTCGAGCGCTACCTGTTGATGCTCCAGTACCGCCAGAGCGGCTTCCGCGAAATCTTCGAATCCTTGGCGCAGGCCGACGGGCCCGTCCTGTTTCACTGCATGGCCGGCAAGGACCGCACGGGCCTCGTGGCCGCGATGCTGCTGGAGCTTGCCGGCGTCTCGCGGGATGCCGTCGCCGCCGATTTCGCCGAGACGGACCGGCAGCTCTCGAGCTGGTACGAGACGTGGCTGGGCAGGGCCGCGCCGGAGGCGCGCCTGGCCATGCGCGACGATCTGAGCTGCCCGCCCGAGCGGATCCTCGCGGTGCTCGACCATCTGAGTGTGAGGTGGGGAGGAGTCGCGGGATACCTGGAAGCGGCTGGCATGTCGGCAGCCGGCATCGACCGGGTCAGCGCCAGGCTGGCCTGACGGATCAGATCCTCGTCCGCTGCCAGCGCCGATACATCACGAAGATCGCGATCAGCTAGCGAGAGGGGCGCACGGGCGGCACGAAAAGCGCCTCAACTCGGCGCGCCAGCCCGGCCAGCGCCACCCGGTAATCGTCGAGCCGCCGGTGGCGGGCGCTGCCCGGCTGGAGCTCGAGCACCAGCCAGTCGCCTTCGACGCGCGCAAGCCCGGCCACGTCGCCGCTCGGCACGAGCAGGCAATCCTCGGCAAACCTCCCTGCCTCGCGGTCCCAGCCAAGCACGCACACCCAGGTCGTCGGCGCGCCGCGAAAGCTCGAGCGGCGGAAGTAGACCCGCTCCTCGAGGTTCGCCGCGTCCCAGCCGGAGGTCTTGACCTGCAGCCCGGCAAAGCCACCGCTCGCCCGGTGCTGCACGAGCACCTCCACGGTCTCGAGGTCAGGGAACGGGCGGAAGAGCGCGAGCGCTTCCGACTCTGCGAGCCGGCGGATCACCTCCGCCTCGCCGAGAAACCCCTGCCGTCCTCGATCCACAGCGCCGGCCTGGGACGGCTCGCCGGCTCCAGGCAAGGAGGCCGCCGCACCCAACCTCTCGGCCAACCTGTCCCGAGCCACCAGATGAGGCGCCCACCGCGAGGTGCCTCCCGAGTGCATCTCGAAGGCTGCGGTTAGGTATTCGCGGCCGTCGACCATGTCGTGTACCGCGAGCGAGCGAAAGGTGGCCTCGTCGATCACCAGCACCATCGCACCGAGCTCCGGGCCGTCGACCAGCGCCGCCACGATCAACGCCCGGTCGTCGACCAGGCTCGAGGCGCTGACCGTGATGTGTACCTGGCCGGCCGGCGTCAGCTCGGTCCGGCCCTTCACCTGGATGGCGATGTACGCGCCGTCGGCGAGCCGGTGCAGCACGCCGTCGATACCCAGGTCCCGGAGCGGCAGAAAAACGTGGAGCTCACCGCCCGACTGCCGCACGACCTCAGCCCACACCTTGAACTCCACGACCTGCCCGGCGGCGAGGGTCTGGCCGTGATGCCACCGTACCTCCTGCTCCAACGACAGCAAATTGTGACCCTCGGCCATGGACCAGCCGCCTGGCCTCGTGACCCATCACACGCGCGGGAGGCGGGCGGCAGCCGGCCGGGCCAGGAGTCGCTTGCCAGGGAACCTGGGCGCGGCTACACTCGGCGGGTCGATTTCAGGCGAATGGCTTCAATCCGGTGAAGTTCGGAGGTGTGGGAAGGTGCGAAGGTGGAAGCTGGCTACCGCAGGATCTGGTTTGGCGGCCGCGTTGGTCGCGCTGGCGATCGGGCCGTTCGCGCTGGGGGTCCAGGCGACCGGCGGTAGCTCCAACGCCCAGTCGCTGTGCATCGCGCACCACCCTCAGGACTTCGTCTGGTACACCTCCAGCTGCACCGGTCACGACGAGCCTGAGATCGACCCGCTCTCCAACCGCGCCGGTTCCGGGCAGGACATCACGTGGACGATCGTGCTGCCCTCCAACGGCACGGTGCAGGTCGACTCCGTCGGTCCAACGTTCTGGATCGGCGGCACGGTGACCGACCCGAACAGCATCTTCGGCCAGGCCTTCCTCGAGCTGCAGTTCTACCCGAACAGCGTCACCGCCGGATGCGCCTCAGGAGGCGGATTCAACGTCAGGTTCGCTCCCGACACCTATACGGTGTGCTCGCCGGTCTGGGAGGTGTCCAAGCACGGCAACTCGGAGTCGGCGGCCTTCAACGCGATGCTGACCGACGGCGCGGACGGTGGTCCGCTGACCATGCACGCCGGCGACACGATCACCGACCACCAGTACGCGACGGCCGCGCGGGACGGCATGCACATCACCGTCACCGACCTGACGACGGGCCACTCCGGCACGATCGTCCTCAACAGCAAGGTCGATGGCCCGCTGATGCCGGCCTTCGACGTCCAGAAGCTCGGCAACGCGCTCGCGTGGGGCCTCGTCAACGACGCCCCCAACAGCCTGGTCTGGGAGATCGGCCACACCGGCAACTACACGACGCCCGCCGGCCAGTTCTGCCTGCCCGGAGAGGCGACCAAGCCGCCGTGCTACTCCTACGACGTCCCGACCTGGCTGAAGTTCCAGCCGCTGCAGATCAAGGGCGTCACCTTCGGCGATGGCAGCAAGCCGTCGGGCTACTCCGTGGTGAGCGACTTCGGCGGCAAGGCCGAGGTCAACCAGGACTGCGGCGCCGCGAACTACGGGACTCCTTTCTGCACCTATCCGTGGTTCGCGTACAACGGCGCCGACCGAGCCTTCACCTATGGGGGCGACTACGCGGGGACCGCCAACGACTTCGGCCAGGCCGACCAGTTCCAGCAGGCCAAGAACTGCGTCAACAGCGTGAGTGGGTTCATGCAGTACTGCTCAACCCCGGTTGCGCCCTGACCCCAGGTAGCTCACCCTGGCGAACGGCCGGACCGGTTGTCCGTGCCTGAAGCGCCGCGGTCCTCTTATGGGCGCATGATGAGCGCCATCCGGGCGGCGCGCGTTTGGGCTGTGTGGAAATGCGTGGATGGCTGAAGAAGGGATCCTGCGACCGAGCCGAACCAAGTCCCGCTATAGCAACCGGGGTTGCGGCTGTGGTGGCAGCGGCTTTTTCGTCGTCCTCACAGTCGGGATCCTGCTCGCCATCTTCAACACCGCGGTCGGCTTCGGGGTATCGGTGCGGATTCCCTTCACGAGCAGCAATGCGACTGTCGCGGTGTCGATCGGCGCCAAGGCCAAGGCGGTGGACGCCCTACCGAGCTATACGCGGGGCCGGCTCGGCGGCAACCAGAACCTCTTCAACAACTCGACGACCATGACCATCGGCCCGGCGGAAGGCTCAGCGGTCGTGATCCTCGGGCACCAGGATGGCGCACCACCGATCGACCTGCACCTCGTCGGCAACTAGCCGCGAGCGGGCGCGCTCGAGGCTCAGCGCGACCCGATCGGCCTTGGTCAGAGGGGAATGGCACCGATGAGGCGGGACCCGGAGCGGTCGCGAATTGGTCCACGCTCGCACCGGGGTTGGAGGGTTCGTCCGCCATGGTGCCCGCGATCGCCGGGCCTTTCGGCTCTGTGGCAGGAGGCTGGATCGGCCCACGCTCGGGACCGAACCATCCAACCAACTGCAGGAGGATCCAAATGAAAGCCCTTGTCTACCAGGGACCGGGAATGCGTGCGTGGGAGACGGCAGCGGACCCCAAAATTGAGAAGCCGACCGACGCGATCGTCAAGATCGACACGGCCACGATCTGCGGCACCGACCTGCACATCCTCAAAGGAGACGTGCCCGCGGTCAAGCCAGGCACGATCCTGGGCCACGAAGCGGTTGGCACCATCGTCGAGACCGGAAGCGCCGTCACCAACTTCGTGATTGGAGACCGCGTCCTGGTCTCGTGCGTCTCGTCATGCGGCCGCTGCAGGTACTGCAAGGAAGGCCGCTACGGCCAGTGCCAGGGCGGCGGCGGCTGGATCTTCGGTCACCTCATCAACGGCCTCCAGGCGGAGTACGCGCGTGTGCCGTTCGCGGACAACTCCCTCTACAAGATCCCCGTCGGCCTGACCGACGAGCAGGTCCTTTTCCTGTCCGACATCCTGCCGACCTCATTCGAGGTTGGAGTTCTGAACGGCCAGGTCAAGCCCGGCGACACGGTCGCCGTCGTCGGCGCGGGTCCCATCGGCCTGGCCGTGGTCATGGCCGCCAAGCTCTTCACACCGGGCAGGATCATCGCGATCGACCTGGCCGACTCGCGCCTCGCGAAGGCCAGGGAGTTCGGTGCCGATGTGACCATCAACAACGGCCGCGAGGACCCCGTCAAGAAGGTGTTCGAGATGACCGGAGGCCTTGGTGCGGACGTGGCCGTGGAAGCCGTGGGCGTACCGCAGACCTTCGAGCTGTGCGCCGAGCTGATCCGGCCCGGCGGCCGCGTCGCCAACGTGGGCGTGCACGGTCACGCGGCAACCCTCCACCTGGAGACGCTCTGGATCAAGGACGTGACGATCACCACCGGCCTGGTGGACACGTACTCGATTCCGCAATTGCTGTCGCTCATCGTGGGCGGCCGCATCGACCCCACCAGGTTCGCCACCCACCGCTTCCCGATGGAAGAGGCCATGGCGGCCTACGACGTTTTCGCCGACGCCGCTAGGACGCAGGCCCTGAAGGTCGTTCTCGAAACCGCCGCCACAGTTTCGACTTCGCGAAGGACCGCCAAGACCGCCGTCGAGGTCTAGCGATCAGCGGACCGGCGGGTGCGAGCCCGCCGGTCCGCCCCTGCCGGTGGCTCGCCCGGCCGAGCGCCGGCCCGTACTCGCCACGCGGCACCGCGAAGCGAGCCTGCCATCGAAGGGCACTCAGGGGCGACGCCAACATGACTGCGGACCGCCTCGCCGCCGAGGCCTGGCGCGATCGGCCGGGCGGCGTCAACCGCGCCGGCGCGGCGGGTGATCGGGTGCCGTGGCGAGCCTGGACCCTGGTCGCTGTGGTGGCGGCATTCGCCGCGGTTTGGTTGGTCGGCGACAACATCGCGAGCAGGAGCGCCGGCGCCGTCGCCGCGGTCCTCGCGTTGGCCCTCCCTATCCGCATCCTGAAACTGCGGGCCTAGCGCCGCGGCTGGGATGCCGGCCCATCCAGGTCGGCCACCAGCCTCGGGCAGGCCAGAGGCGGCCGGACGCGGGCCTTAACAACCGGGGTTGGCGCCGCCGTAATGGCCGTCCAGAATGCTCGAATCCCACTCAGGAGGCCAGGCATTGAAGGACAAGGCACCCGTCGTCAAGCAGCTCTACAGGCTCAACGTCGAACCCCGCGTGGTCGACCGGCTCACTCGGCTCGCCTCAAAGACGGGTGAGCCCAAGAGTCGCCTCGCCACGCGCCTCTTCACCGATGCGGTGATGGGCTACGCGCCGGCGCCCGCGTCTCGGCGCGGAACCGCCAAGCAGGCTTAGCCGGCTTCGCGCTCCGGGTCGACTGCGTGGCCGCCCGGTGGTGTGGCGTACATCGCTTCGATCTGGCGCTCGTACTTGGCGTGGATGACGCGGCGTTTCAGCTTGAGCGTGGGCGTCAGCTCCTCCGACTCGGGCGACCACTCGGCGGGGAGGATCGTGAACCGCTTGAACTGCTCGACGCGTGAGAGGTGCGAGTTCGCCACGGACAGCGCCCGCCGGACCTCTTCGACCACGGCGGGTTCGCCGGTGAGGTCCTCGAGGGATGAGGCCATGACGCCGCGCGCCCTGGCCCACACCGGCGCCACCTGCGGGTCGAGGACGACGAGCACCGCGATGAACTTGCGGGCATCGCCGACCGCGACGGCCTGCCCGATGATGGGGCTTGATTTCGCCAGCGCCTCGAGGTTGGCTGGCGAGATGTTCTTGCCCGCCGAGGAGATGATCAGCTCCTTTTTCCGGTCGATGATCCGGAAGTGGCCGTCGGCTCGAAGCTCGGCGATGTCGCCGCTGTGCACCCAGCCTTCCGCGTCGATCATGTCCGCCGTCTTCTCGGGATCCCTGTAGTAACCCATCATCACGTTGCCGCCGCGCACGAGCAGCTCGCCATCATCGCCGAGGCGGATCTCGACTCCGGGTATCGCCTTGCCGATGGACGGCGCGCGGTGGTCGTCGAGCGGCACTGCGGTCGCCGGCCCCGTCAGCTCGCTCATGCCCCACACCTCGAACAGGGGAAGGCCGAGGGCGGCCCAGAACTCGTGGACCTCCGGCCGGCAGGGGGCGGTCGAGGTGATGGGGACAGTGCACCGGTCGAGGCCCACCTTCGCCTTGAGCATCGTGAAGAGCGGCTGGGCGCGCTCGACGACCGCCGCCAGCTCGGGTGGAACCGGCTGGCCGTCCCGTCGCAGCCGGTAGGCCGAGATCGCGGCCTGCAGCGCCCCTTGCGCCATCTGCCGCTTCGTCTCGTCCGGCTCGGCGGCGATTCCGGCGCTCAACCCCGCCATGAGCTTTTCCCACACCCGCGGCACGCCGACGAACTCGGTGGGCCGGGCCTCGAGCAGGTAGGCCATTAGGTCGTTGGGGTCGGGGCACATCCACACCTCGTGCCCGTAGAAGATGCCGCCCCACTGCGAGGTGAAGCGCTCGGCGACATGGGCGAGCGGCAGATAGCTGATTAGGGTCTGGGGCCCGAGCTCGAGGTGGCGCCGGAGCGACTCGAGCGTCCAGACGACGTTGTTGTGCGAATACACGACGCCTTTGGGCGGCCCGGTCGTGCCCGAGGTGTAGATCAGCGAGATTGTGTCCTCCGGCCCGACGGCGCGCCACGAGCGTTCGAAACCAGAGGGATCCTCAGCCATGAGCCGGCGCCCGGTGGCGAGCAGCGACTCCCAGGTGATCACGCCGCCGGGGGCGTCGCCACGCAACAGGACGATGTGGCGCAGGTGCGGCGCCGAGCTCCGGATCGCGAGGAACTTCTCGAGGAACCCGGCGTCCTCGACGAAAGCAACCGACGCCTCGGAGTGGTTGGCCACGTACTCCACCTGCTCCGGCGCCAGGGTGTTGTACACGCTGATCGCCGCCCCGCCGGCATGGACGAGGCCCAGGTCGGCGATCACGTGCTCCGGCACGTTCCTGGCCATGATCAGCCCGAACTGACCCGGGCCGAAGCCGAGCGAGCGCAGCGCCACGGTCACGGCGGCGACCTCGTCCCGGTAGCCGGCCCAGGTCAAAGACCGCCACGAGCCGTCGTCCTTCCACCGCAGCGCGTCCCGGTCGCCCCACCTGGAGGCCGCGTCCGCGAACAGGGTGCAGACGGTCCTCCCCGAGACCGCCGCGTCGATCGAAGCGCGCTCGGCGATCACATCCATTTACGGGAATACACTACTCGCGGTGGGGCGAGCTTGATCTACGTCCGATCGCGCCGGCCGATCATGACGTTGGGCCTGGTCGGACTGGCGTGCGCGGTGGTTTTCGGGGTCCTGGCGGCGGTGGCGATCAGCGTGCCCGGGATGGCCGCGGCCGGCCTCCCGCTCGGCGCGGGGTCGGCCGGCGGCGTAGGGCTGTGCGGCTGGGCCGCGGTGCAGCTCCAGCGCTGGCCGCACGGCAAGCTAGCCTTCTTCCGAGACCGCCTCGTGGTCATCCACGGCAGGCACGAGATGCGCGCTCCCTGGTCTTTGATCGAGACCGTCACCCTGGCCGCTCCCTTGTCCTGGCCCGAGGTCCGGCTGACGGACCGCCTGACCATCCACCTCAAGCACGAGGCGCCGCTCATCTTCAAGCCCGCCCACTTCGGCCTCGCGCCCACCGCATGCCGGGACCTGGTGCTGCGGCTGCGAGACGACACCAAGCTGCGGTCGCGCCTGCCCGAGTTTGATTCCGCACGCGACCTGGCCGTCTCGCCAGTCGTGGCCGGTGAGCTCAGCGAACCGCGCTTTTAGGTATAGCTGAGCGGTCATGATCGCTCCTGTGCAATCGCTCCGAGGTCGAGACTTTCTGGATCTGGCCGACCTCGACCGGGCCGAGCTCAGAGCGATCCTCGACCTCGCCCACGACATCAAGGCCGGGCGTCACAAGGAACGGCCCCTGGAGGGCATGCACGTGGCGATGCTGTTCCAGAAGCCGTCCCACCGCACCCGGGTCTCCTTCGAGGTGGGCATCGCCCGGCTCGGGGGTACCACCACAGCGCTTTCCGAGCAGGACGTCCAGCTCGGAGTCCGCGAGTCCATCACCGATGCAGCGAGGGTGCTCGACCGTTACGTCGACGCGGTGGTAGCGCGTTTGCGCTGGCATGCCGACCTGGCCCAGCTGGCGAGCGCCTCGGAGAAGCCGGTGATCAACGGCCTGACCGACCGGTCCCATCCGTGCCAGGTCCTGGCCGACCTGATGACGCTCGAGGAGGTTCGCGGAGAGCTCGCCGGGCAGCATGTCGTCTACGTTGGCGACTCGAACAACATCGCGACCTCGCTGATCGAGGCGGCCGCCCTGGCCGGCTTCGCCCTGACGGTCGTGAGCCCCGCGGAGCACCAGCCGCAGGCCTCCGTGCTGGCGGGGACGCGCGGCGTCGGAACGGGGCTCGCCAACCTCACCGTGACCGATCGCCTAGTACCGTTCGAGGACGCGACCGCCGTCTACACGGACGTGTGGACCTCGATGGGCCAGGAGGCCGAGCAGGAGAGCCGGCGCCAGGCGTTCCGGCCCTACCAGGTCAACCAGGCCGTCATGGATGGCGCACCGCGGGCGGTTTTCATGCACTGCCTGCCGGCCCACCGCGGGGAGGAGGTCACCGACGAGGTGATCGACGGCCCGCGCTCGGTGGTGTTCCAGCAGGCCGGCAACCGCCTCTACGCCCAGATGGCATTGATGGCGCGCCTGGTGGGGTCCGGCGGCGGATGATCGTGCTCGCCTCGCTGAGCCCCTGGGACCTCTTCTGGCTCCAGTTCTTCGGGGCGGTCCACCACGTCAGCCTGCTCGAGGTCATCGACGTCCTGGTGGTCGCTTTCGTCCTCTACCAGCTGCTCCGCCTCCTGCGCGGCACGCAGGGCACCCAGATCCTTGCGGGCCTGATCGTCCTGGCCGTCGTCGGGGTCGCCGCGAACTACTTCAACCTCGTCCTCCTGTCGTGGCTCTTCCGCAACGCCACCTTCTTCATCGTCATCGCGGTGATCGTGATGTTCCAGCCCGAGCTGCGCAGGGCGCTGGACCAGCTCGGCCGCATTGGCCACATCGGACGTCCGCTGTCCAACTACAACTCGCGCCAGTACAGCCAGGCGATCTCCGAGGCGATCCGTGCCACCGAACGGCTCAGCGCGAAGCGCACCGGCGCGCTCATCGCGTTCGAGCGCGAGGTCGGACTCGAGGACTACGCCGCGACCGGCGTGCGGATCAACGGCGAGATTTCGGCGGAGGTCCTGCAGTCCATCTTCTATCCGAACTCACCACTGCACGACGGAGCCGTGATCGTGCGCGGCAACCGCATCGTCGCCGCCGGCTGCCTGCTGCCCCTGCCCGAGGAGGGCTCGGTCCGCGAGCGGCTCGGCACGCGACATCGCGCCGCCCTCGGCCTGTCTCTCGCTTCCGACGCCCTCGTCCTCGTAGTCTCGGAGGAGACGGGGAACATCTCAGTGATTGAAGAGGGCAAGATCAGCCGCAACCTGGACGCCGACAGCCTGCGCCGCCGGATCAGCCTCAAGGTGGCCTCCAGCAACAGCAACGGCCTGTTCAGAGGGTTCCGCCGGTGAGCTGGAGCCTCCTCACGGACGACTGGCGCATCAAGCTGCTGGCCCTCGGTCTCGCCATCCTGATGCTGGGCGCCGTCGCCTTCTCGCAGAACCCGCCGACGACGGGCACGACCACGATCCCGATCAGCTACACCGTGCCCACCGACCCGTCGACCGGCTTGAGCCCGATCGTGCTGCTCGACCCGCCGAACCACATCCCAGTCAGCTATTCGGGACTGGCGGACGTGATCAGCAAGGTCACCGTCAGCAACCTGGTCGCGACTGTCGACGCGACCCACGCCAAGCCCGGCGACGCGGTGAAGCTGAACGTGGTGGTCAAGGCTCTGGTCAATATCACGGTACAGCAGCCCGCTCCGATCGCGGTCAAAATCGAGCCCAACAAGCAGGTCACCCTGCAGGTTTCGGTCGCGGCTCAGGCGGCACCCGGCTGGAGCATCAACACGGCGAAGACGTACGCCACCTGTCCCGGCGCACTGATTCCGAACCCTTGCACCGTCAACTTCGTCGGCCCAGCTGACTGGGAGAAGGGCCTTTCCGCATACGTGGCATACCCTCCTGCTGTCAACCTGGGGACGATCGACTCGCCGAACTACAAGATCAACCTCGAGAACAGCAGCGGGCAGGTCGACCTGGCGGACATCCCGACGACCCCCCAGGCCGGCCTAGACGTGACCTCCGCCTCGATCCACATCGAAGCGTTACCCGGCTCGACGAGCAGCACCGTCCCGCTGCTGGACTCCTTGCCGTCGCATGGACCGGCGCCTGGCTACAGAGTCACCGACGTCAGGATCAGCCCGCTTCTCGTCACGATCACCGGCGACCCGGTCGCGCTCGGCAAGGTGCACAGCATCACCCTGCCGGGGGTCGACCTCAGCGGAAAGACCTCAGACGCCACCTTCCAGGTCCAGATCAGCTACCCGCCCGGCACCAACGGGCCGGTCCAGATCGCCTCGGTGCGCTACTTCATCAGCGCCAACCCAAACGTGTCACCGAGCCCCTGATCCAGGAGTAACCTCACCGCCGTCCGCGGCGTTCTAACACCGGTCGAAATCAGCGTCTCAGCAGTTGTACTAGAGGTAAAGAGATGTGCGGAATCATCGGCTACCTGGGCGACCGGGAAGCCACGCCGATCCTGATGGAGAGCTTGAAGCGCCTCGAATATCGTGGCTATGACTCCGCGGGCGTGGCGGTGCTCCAGCTGCCCCACGACGGCCAGGCCGGGCGGACGAGCATCACCAAGTCCGAGGCCAAGGTCGACACCCTGATCGAGAAGCTGACGGCGAACATGCCCTCGGGCAAGCTTGGCATCGGCCACACCCGGTGGGCCACACACGGCAAGCCGACCTACATCAACGCACATCCGCACACCGACTGCAAGGGCAAGATCTTCGTCGTCCACAACGGGATCATCGAGAACTTCGCCGAGCTCAAAGCCGAGCTCGAGGCGGAGGGACACGAGTTTCCATCGGAGACCGACACCGAGGTCATCCCGCACCTCATCGAGAAGTACTACAAGGGCGACTTCCTGGCCGCGGTCCGGGCCGCCCTCAAGCGGATTCGGGGCGCGTACGCCCTGGCCATGTTCTCGAGCGACGATCCTGAGCTGCTCGTCGGTGCGCGCCTCAATGCGCCCCTGGTGGTCGGCATCGGTGAGAAGGAGTACTACATCGCGTCGGACATCACCGCGATCATCCCGTACACCAAGCGTGTGCTGGTCCTCGGAGAAGGCGAGGTCGCCGCTGTCACCCCGCTGGGCGTCGAGGTGTCCTCGCTCGACGGCGTGACCGTCAAACCCAAGTATGTGCACGTGGACTGGGACGTGAGCCAGGCACAGAAAGGCGGCTTCGCTCATTTCATGCTGAAGGAGATTCACGAGACGCCCGAGGCCGTCGCCAACGCGATGCGAGGGCGGCTGACCGACGACGGCGCGGTGTCCTTCCGAGAGTTCGAAGCCACGGACGCGGCGCTGCGCAAGATCGACGAGGTCGTCCTGCTCGGGATGGGCACGTCGCGCCACGCCGCCATGGTCGGCGAGTACCTCATCGAGGACTGGGCCGGCATCCGCGCCCGCGCCCAGGATTCCTCCGAGTTCCGGTACCGGCGGCCCACGATCGGCCCGAAGAGCCTGGCAGTGGTGATCACGCAGTCCGGGGAGACGGCCGACACCCTCGTCGGCATGCAGCGGGCGAAGGAGAAGGGCGCGATGACCGTCGCCGTGACCAACGTCTTTGCCAGCTCCGTGGCCCGCGACGCGGACGGCGCGATCTACCTGCACTCCGGTCCCGAGATCTCGGTTGCCTCGACCAAGACGCTCGCCGCCCACATGGTCAGCCTGGCCCTCCTCAGCCTCAGGCTCGCCACGGCCCAGGGCCGGGTTTCGCTCGAGCGCAGGCACGAGCTGGCCCAGGCGATGCACGCCCTGCCCGAGCAGGTCCGGCAGCTGGTCGCGCGCGAGAAGGAGATCGCGGCCCTCGCGCACAAGTACAGCCGGTACCACAACTTCATGTACTTCGGCCGCGGCCTCAGCTACCCGGTCGCTTTGGAGGGCGCGCTCAAGCTGAAGGAGATCTCCTACCTCCATGCCGAGGGCACCACGGGTGGTGAGCTGAAGCACGGCCCGATCGCGCTCCTGGACAAGGAGTTCCCGGTGATCGCGATCTGCACCGCCAGCTCGACCAGCGAGAAGATGGCGAGCAACGTGCACGAGATCGTGGCGCGCGAGGCGCCGGTGCTCGCGCTGGTCACCGAGGGCGACGGGTCGCTCGAAGGCGTGGCCACGGACCTCTTCGTGATGCCGAGGGTCGAAGAGATCTCCGCCGCGATCCTGAACACCGTGATGCTGCAGCTCTTCGCCTACCACGTGGCGGCGGAGCTGGGCCAGGATGTGGACCAACCGCGCAACCTGGCGAAATCCGTAACGGTGGAGTGATTCCCCTCCCCGCGGGGGGAGAGGGACACGGCGAGGCCACCGCACAGCCGCACCCGCACCCAGCGGATCGACCGAGCTCGAGCCAGCCACAATGTCCTTGATGCAGCGCATCGGTGTGGATGCAGTCTCGGTCGAGCGGATCGCCCTCGCGGTCACGCGATCCGGCCCGGGGTTCCTGAACAAGGTCTACACGCCCAAAGAGCAGGCGTACTGCGCCGGCAACCACGAGCGCCTCGCCGGGCGCTGGGCGGCCAAAGAGGCGGTGATCAAGTGCTTTGACGGCACCGGCATCTGCTTCCCCCGCCGCCGGATCGAGGTCCTGCCCGGGCCGAATGGTGCGCCGCGAGCGAGGCTCCTTGGCGACTCGCGCGGGGCGCGGCTGGAGGTCAGCATCACGCACCACAGCCGCCTCGCCGTGGCGACGGCGCACCTCGAGATGCCCGACGCCGGCTCGGCGGAGGCCGGCCTGCTCCACCCTCCGGACGCCGTCCAGCTGCCCGTCCGCCCGCGCGACGCGCACAAGGGCACGTTCGGCACGGCGGTCGTCCTCGCCGGCAGCCTGGGCTTCACCGGTGCCGCGTACCTCACGTCCACCGCGGCCGCCCGCACCGGGGCCGGCCTGGTCCGCCTCCTGGTCGCGAACACCATCTACCCGATCCTCGCCGCCAAATGCACCGAGGTGATGGCCACGCCGGTGCCAGAGGTCGCCCCCGGGGCGGTCGGCCATGCCGCCTACGACTCGATCCTCCGCCAGATGGCGGGCGCCCAGGTCGGCATCGTCGGCCCAGGCCTCGGTCGCGACAGCTCGACGTGGCGCCTGGTCCTCGACCTCGCGATCCATGCGGCCTGCCCGCTCGTGATCGACGCGGACGGCCTGAACGCGCTGGCCGACTCGCCACGCTCGAGGGGCAGGCTCGGCAAGAATCGAGTGCTGACCCCGCACCCCGGCGAGCTCGGGCGGCTGATGGGCAGGTCCGCGGAACAGATCAACGCCGACCGGCCCGGCGCCGCGCGAAAGGCGGCCAGGGAGTGGGGCGCCATCGTGGTTCTGAAGGGCGCGCATACGGTGGTGGCGCGCCCGGACGGCACCCTGTGTGAGGACCCGCACGAGGTCCCGGCGCTGGCCAGCGGCGGCACTGGCGATGTGCTCTCCGGGATCATCGGCGGACTGATCTCCCAGGGTTCCGACCCCTTCGTCGCCGCCGTCACCGGCGTGTACGTCCACGCCGCCGCCGGCAGCCGCATCGCGCAGCGCCTGGGCGACTCCGGGCTCCTCGCGAGCGACCTCCTGCCTGAGATCCCGCTCGTCATGCACGTGCTGCGCCAGGGCGGACTGTAAACGCCAGGCCTTGAGCACACATCTCCGCTGGGCCGACGTCGACCTGCACGCGGTGCGCGCCAACTGCGGGCGGATCCTGGGGCACCTGCCCAAAGGCACGAGGCTCTTCGCGGTGGTCAAGGCGGGCGGGTATGGCCACGGCGCGGTCGAGGTTTCGCGCGCCGCGCTCGAGGGGGGCGCCACCGGGCTCGCGGTGGCCACGCTGGAGGAGGCGCACGAGCTGCGCGGCCTGGTCGCCGCGCGAGACGTCCTCGTCATGGGTGGCATCACCCCGGCCCAGGCGGGCGCCGCCGCCGCGACCGGATGCGCCATCGCCGTCTCCAGCCGGGAGCTGGCGGAGGCGCTGGGCGACCGCGGCGAGGTGGTCGACGCGCACATGAAGATCGACACGGGCATGGGCCGGTTCGGGTGCAGCACCGGCGAGGCGCCTGCCCTCGCGAAGCTCATCACCGAGTCGGACGGCCTGCGGCTTGCCGGCACGTGGACGCACTTCGCGTCATCCGAGTCCGACGAGGCCAAGACGTCGGCCCAGTACGAGCTGTTTCTGAAAACGCTGGACGGCCTGGGCGTCGACCCCGGGCTGCGCCACGCCTGCAACTCTGCGGGTGCGCTGCGCCATCCAGGCTTCGCGCTCGACGCGGTCCGCTGTGGCATCTCGGTCTACGGCTGTGAATGGCCGGGCACCACGCCGGCGCTCTCGCTCCGGTCGGTCGTGACCCACGTGCGGACCCTGGAGAAGGGCGCCACGGTCGGCTATGGCTCGTTGTGGAAGGCGACCGCCGCCTCGCGCGTGGCGACGGTCGCCATCGGCTACGCCGACGGCGTCCACCGGGCTCGGGCCGGGCGCGGCGACGTGCTGGTGCGGGGCCGCCGCGCGCCATTGATCGGCATGGTCAGCATGGATGCGATCACGCTCGACGTCACCGAGGTCCCAGGCGTGAAGGTGGGCGACGTGGCCACCCTGGTCGGCGAGGATGGCGGCCACAGGATCACCGCCGAGGAGGTGGGGGAGTGGTCGAAGACGATCTCCTACGAGGTGCTCACCTCGATCGGCCCCAGGGTCGAGAGGCGTTACTCGGCCTAGATCCGGACCCTAGGCGTCCAGGGCCAGGGCGATCTGAGCGGCGAAACCATCGGGGTTGTCGTACGTCATGTCATGGCCTGAAGCGGGCACGACGAGGACCTTCAATCCACAGGCCGCGAGCACCTCGACGTCTGGATCGGGGAGGCTCCGCTCGCCGATCAGAAACGCCCTCGGGATGGTCAGCGCGCACAGCATCTCCCGCCAGGTTGGCGCCGTGCCTTCGACCAGGCTGGCCGCGCTGCGCTGCAGGCCGAAAGGGGCGGCGATCCGGAACGTCGCGACCCGCGTGACCATTCCGATTCCCGTCATCCAATCCAGGGCGGCGCCGAGCTCCTCTGCGGTCGACGCGGCGGCCAGGCGCCTGCTGAACGCCCCGCCCCCAGGCCCAAGGTTGGGCTCGGCGAGGACGAGCCGGGACACCAGGTCCGGACGGGTTGCGGCGAGGGTGATCGCCACCGCCCCGCCCATGCTGTGCCCGACGGCGGCGCAGCCACGGAGACCAAGGCCGTCCATGAGCGCGGCGATGGAGCCCGCATGCTCGGCGATCGAGTAGGCGAAGTCGGCCGGCGCGTCGCTCAGGCCGTGGCCGAAGAAGTCCACGAGCACGGAGCGGCGAGCCGCGAGCGCGGGCCTTGAGACGACCAGCGGAAAGTCCGTGGTCGACGCGGCTCCGAGGCCGTGCAGGCAGATCAGAGGAGTACCGGCACCTGGAAAGTCCGCGTACCTCAGGAATGCCCTGGGGGCCGCCAGCTCGAGGCTGTTCATGCCGGCCGGAATAGGCCGCCGGACGCGCCGATTCGGATAGTCAGAACGCAGGTGATCCTACACTGGCACTCATGGCCGAGAGCACGGCACGGACAGCCTTCGCCGAGGAGGCGCTCACCCATCTCGATACGCTCTATCGAGGCGCGCTTCGACTCACGCGCGATCCGGACCAGGCCCAGGACCTCGTCCAGGAGGCCTACCTACGGGCGCTGCGCTACCAGCACAGCTACCAGCAGGGCACGAACATGAAGGCCTGGCTCTTCGCGATCATGCGCAACCTCTTCTGGGACCGGTTCAAGGGTTCTCGGAAAGAGGACGTGAGCCTCGACGATGTGGGCGACTTCATCCTCTACGAGAAGCTGAAGGACGACGGCGCCAAGCCGGAGGAGGACGTTCTCGACAAGCTGGCCGCATCCGAGGTGGTCTCGGCCGTCGAGAAGC
Source organism: Candidatus Dormiibacterota bacterium (assembly GCA_036491815.1). GTDB lineage: Bacteria > Chloroflexota > Dormibacteria > Dormibacterales > Dormibacteraceae > DASXBE01. The sequence continues at coordinate 18,052 of DASXBE010000099.1, forward strand.
TGCCTCCCCTCCACCGCGAGGTGGTGCTCCTCGTCGACGTCGAGGGCTTCTCCTACAAGGACGCGGCCCAGGCGCTGGGCGTGCCGATCGGCACCGTCATGTCCCGGCTCCACAGGGCCCGGCAGCAGCTCCAAAAATCACTCTATGACTACGCCGTCGAATCGGGTATCGTCCGCAGCGACGGGATGAAGCAGGTTCCTCAGTCATGAACTGCAAGGACTGTTCCGAGAAGCTCGACCGGTACGTCGACCGGGAGCTGAACGACACCGAGGTGCTGGAGCTCCAGCTCCACCTCGAGGGCTGCCCCGACTGCATGGACCACTACGACTTCCAGACCCACCTGAAGCGCCTGGTCAAGCACGCGTGCGACTGCGACACGCCCCCGGCTTTCCGCGAAAAGCTTCGCGAGCTGCTGACCTAGAGCGCGTTCGCCTTCCCGACGGGCAGGGGGCTCGGCAGGGCTCGTGAGCAGGGCAGCGCTGCGCGACCGTCTGGCGGCGGCCCGCCTCTACGTGATCACCCCCGAGGCCGAGTCCAGCCGCGTCATCTCCATCGCCACGGCGGCGGTGCGCGGCGGCGCGGAGGCCATCCAGCTCCGTCACAAGAGCCTTGCGCGCGGCGAGCTGCTCTCGCTCGCGAAGGCGCTCCGGCGGCTCCTTCCGGATGCCCTGTTCATCGTCAACGATCACGTTGACATCGCGTTGCTGAGTGGCGCGGATGGAGTTCACCTCGGGCCCGGAGACCTCAGCCTCGCGGGTGCCCGCGAGGTGGCCGGCGACCGCCTGCTCGTGGGGGCATCGGCGTGGACGGTGGCCGCGGCGCGCGGCTCGATAGCGGAGGGCGCCGACTACCTGGGCAGCGGTCCCGCCTTCGCCACCCCGGTCAAGCGCGAGAAGGCGGTGATAGGGCCGCAGGCGATCGCGGCGATCGAGTCGGCGGTCGGGACTGAGGCCCCGGTCTTCGCGATCGGCGGCATCGACGAGACGAACGTCGGGCTGCTCACGACGATCGGTGTCCGCCGCGTCTGCGTGATCCGCGCGGTTTCAGATGCCGCCGACCCCGAGCAGGCCGCCCGCCGGCTCCGTGCGATGCTGGACGCGTGACCCGGCTCGAAGGCATCGGCGAAACCGAGCTCCTGCGCCGCATCCTGCCTTACCTGACGACGACCGGCTACCAGGTCGTCGCGGGCGAGGATGACGCGGCGGTGTGGCCCAGCCTCGACCCCGATCACCCGCAGGACTACGTCGTCGCGAGCTGTGACACGTCGGTCGAGGGGGTCCACTTCGATTTGAGCTGGATGCCCGCCGCCGATGTGGGCCATCGCGCCCTCGCCCTCGCCCTCGGCGACCTCGCCGCCAAGGGGGCCGCGCCCAAGTACCTGCTGGTCGCCCTGACCGCGCCCCGCACGTGGGAGATCGCGACGGTGACCGGCCTCTTCGAGGGTATCCACCGGCTGGCCGAGCGGTACGACATGAGCATCGCCGGCGGCGACATGACCGCCGCCGAAGGCCGTGCCGTCCTGACGCTCACGGTCTTCGGCACGGCCGGCGTGGTCCCGCTCGCGCGGTCCAGGGTCCAGCCGGGCTGGGCGGTGGGCGTGACCGGCCCACTTGGCGCGGCCGCGGTCGCCCTGCGCGAGCGCCGGGTGTTCCTTCCGGACCCGAAGTTCGATGAGGGGACCCGGCTCAACCAGGCCGAGCTGTGCTGTGGCGACATCTCGGATGGCCTCCTGCGCGAGATGGAGAAGTTCGAGGCGGTCTCGCGCACGGGCTGCGTGATCCGCTCGCTAGACGTTCCGGCGGCGGCGGGCGCCAGCCTCGAGGACGCCCTGACCAGCGGCGAGGAGTCCGAGCTCGTGGTCGTGGGTCCGGAGGAGAGGCTGATTCACGCGGGCATCAGGCCCATCGGGCTGATGACGGGGGAGCCGGGCGTTCGGGTGGTCGGGGCGGGCGGCGCCGGCGTCGAGCTCGTCAAGCGCGGCTACGACCACTTTGCTTGAGCTCGTCACGAACACGCCGGCGGAGACCGAGGCCGCCGGCGAGGAGCTGGGGCGGCGGCTGCGCCAGGGCGATGTCGTGCTGCTGACCGGGGAGCTCGGTGCGGGCAAGACCACCTTCGTCCGCGGCGTGACGCGCGGCGTCGGGTCCAGCGCTCCGGTCGCCAGCCCCACGTTCCAGCTCGTGCGCGTGTACCCAGGACCGGTGCAGCTCGCGCACGTGGACCTCTACCGCATTGACGAGCCCTCCGAGCTCGCGGGCCTGGGGCTCGAGGAGCTCGCTGACGAGGGCGCGGTGGTCGTCGAATGGGGAGACCGGCTCAGCGCGGTCGACGCGGCCCTCATCCACCTCGAGCACCTGGGCGGCGACCGCCGCCTGATCCGTGTGACGCGTGATCTTCGTCGTTGACACCTCGTCGGCCATGTCGGGCATCGCCTTGCTGGACGACGATGGCGGCGTGCTGGTGGAGGAGCTGCACGAGTCGGGTCGTGCCTTTGATCTGCCCGCCAGGTTCCGTGCCATTGCCGGCGACGCCCGGCTGAGCCGCGTCGCGGTCGCCACGGGCCCTGGCTCCTTCACCGGCCTGCGCGCTGGCGTGTCCTTCGGCCTCGGCCTCGCCGTCGGCCTCGAGATCCCGATCGTGCCCCTCCGCACCCTGGCCGTCCAGGCCGCCCGCGCCGCCCAACCGGTGGTCGCTCTCGCCGAGGCCGGGCGGGGACGCGTCTACTTCCTGCCGGCTGAGGGCGCCGCCGGCATCGCCGAGCCAAGTGAGGTCCCGCGCGGCCACCCCGCCGCCGGCTGGCTGCGGCCGGCGACCCGGAAGGCGCTCGAGGAGGCCGGCGTCGAGTTCGTACCCGATGAGGACCTCAGATCTTTCGGCGCCGCCGCCCTCCTCGCGCTGAAATCGGCCGCCGAAGTCCCCTACGGAAGTGTCAAACTCGAATACATGCAGTCCTTCACTGCGAGGGCATAGATGGTCCAGGTCGGAGAGCAGCTCGCGATCGAGCTGATGCGGGAATCGGACGTCAACACGGTCCAGGAGATCGAGCGGGAGATCTTCGCGACCCCGTGGCCGCGCAACGCGTACTACCGCGAGCTGGCGTCGAGGGCGAGCGCGCACTATGTCGTCCTGCGCCAGGAGGGCACGGGCGAGCAACCCAGCGCCGCGAGGGCCGCCGACTTCGACCAGTCGATCATCGGCTACGGCGGCATGTGGCGCATGTACGACGAGGCGCACGTCACGACGATCGGCGTCCGGCATGACATCCAGCACCGCGGCTACGGCAGGATCCTGTTCGCGGGCCTGGTGCAGGCCGCCTATGACATGGGCGCGAAGTGGGTGACGCTCGAGGTCCGCACGAGCAACGAGAACGCGATGAAGATGTACGAGTCCTTCGGGTTCAAGGTGATCGGCCGCCGCAAGGGTTACTACACGGACAACGGAGAGGACGCCATCGTCATGTGGTCGGATTCCATCCACTCCCCGCGCTTCCGCAAGGCGTACGAGGCCAACCTCGAGCGCATCGACAGGGACGTCCGCGGGCTGCGCCGAGACCTGCTCACCCAGGGCGAGTGAAAGCGCCTCTACCTCCCGCGCGGTGGGTGGGGGAGATCGGGGAAGTCCGCACCGCGTCCTAAGCTGGGTGGCGCTTTGTCACTGACCCTCGGCATCGAAACGAGCTGCGACGAGACGTCAGTCGCCGTCGTGCAGGATGGACGCAGGGTCCTGGCCAACCTTATCCACTCCCAGACCGACCTGCACAAGGCGTTCGGCGGGGTGGTGCCAGAGCTCGCCGCGAGGGATCACCTCGAGCGTCTGCCCGCGCTCCTCGGGCTCGCGCTGGAAAGTGCGGGCGTGAAACCTGCGGACCTCGAAGGCATCGCCGTCACGCGCGGGCCGGGCCTGGCGGGCTGCCTGCTCGTCGGCGTCGGCGTGGGGGAGGGCCTCGCCGCGGCGTGGGACAAGCCGCTGAGCGGCGTCAACCACCTCTGGGGCCATATCTACGCCGCGATGCTCGCCCGCCAGGACCTCGAGCCGCCGCTCCTGGGCCTGGTCGTCAGCGGTGCGCACTCGGACCTGGTCCGGATGTCAGGGCACGGGCGCTTCGAGGTCATCGGCCGGACCCGCGACGACGCCGCCGGCGAGGCGTTCGACAAGGCCGCCCGCATGCTCGGCCTCGGCTACCCCGGCGGCCCTGCCCTCGACCGCCTCGCCCGCCGTGGTGCCCGCCGCCGCCAACCCCTTCCACGTCCGTCGCTCCCAGGCCTCGAGTACAGCTTCAGCGGCCTCAAGACCGCCCTGCTGTACCGGCTGCGCGACATGCCCGGCGCAACCGACGAGGACCGGGCCGACCTCGCGGCGGCGTTCGAGCACTCGGTGGTCGAGTCGCTCCTCGAGAAGCTCGACGTCGCGCTGTCCCTCGAACCGACCGCCGAGGTCGTCGTTTGCGGGGGCGTCGCCGCCAACACACTCTTGCGCGCGCGGGCGGCCGAGGTCGTGGCGGGCCGCGCCCGGCTCACCATGCCCCCGCTGGAGCTGTGCACGGACAACGCGGCCATGATCGCCGCCGCGGGGCACCACTCGGCACGGCATCGGGCGACCGTGGACCCCTCGCTCGGCTGGTAGCGCCCATCGGGGTAAGCTGCCCAAGATGAGCGTCAGGGGGTGGACCGTCGTCTACACCGGCAGTCGCCTGAAGGTCGAGATCATCGCCGCCTCGCTCCAGGCGGACGGCCTCTCGCCCGAGGTGTTCGGCGACACCGCTTACGGGGTCGGCGTCGACCTGACACCGGCCCGGCTGATGGTCCCGGACGAAGAGGCCAAAAAAGCGCGGGAGCTCATCAAGCGGGCGGAGGCCGACAGCCCGGGCGCGGGCGGCTAGCGCCGCCCCGGGGCGTTTGGCCCTCCCACATCGGTGGTAGGAGTAGAATTGGCAGTCGACCCCGGCGAGTGCCAAGCGCTCGGGCCTGGGGAGTGCCAGATCAACCAATTCTTGCTGAGGAGTGGGCTATGAACCTGAGACCGTTGGG
>DASXBE010000100.1:0-22655 GCA_036491815.1 Candidatus Dormiibacterota bacterium
CGAGATCGCTGCGGCATCTGCGAGCGCCCGCGAATGGATCGGCAAGCTGGAGGCTTCGGAGCGGCGCCGAACCGGCATCCGCTCGCTCAAGGTCGGATTCAACCGGGTCTTCGGGTACTACATCGAGGTCAGCCACGCCAACGCCGGGCCGCTGCCGGACGACTACGTTCGCAAGCAGACACTCGTCGGCGCCGAGCGGTACCTGACCGCTGAGCTCAAGGAAAAGGAGGCCGTGGTCCTGAGCGCGCAGGAGCGAACCGCGGCGCGCGAGCTGACGGTCCTGGAGGAGCTGCGCGCCGCGGTGGCGATCGCCGCGCCGACTCTTCGCGCCACGGCGCGTGCCATCGGAATGCTGGACGCGCTGCTCAGCCTTGCCGTCGCGGCCACCGAGCACGGGTGGCGGAGGCCGGAGGTGAACGCCGGGCTGCGCCTCGTAATCTCGGGCGGACGGCACCCACTCGTCGAGCGGGGCCTGCCGCCGGGCTCGTTCGTGTCGAATGACCTGGAGCTGGACCCCGACGCCGGCCAGGTCGTGATCCTGACCGGACCCAATATGGCGGGCAAGTCCACGTATCTGCGCCAGGCCGCCGTGATCGTCCTGCTGGCCCAGTGCGGCAGCTTCGTCCCGGCGGCGCGCGCTGTCGTCGGCCTGGTCGACCGCATCTTCACACGGGTCGGGGCGCACGACGACATCGGCGCCGGCATGTCTACGTTCATGGTCGAGATGACCGAAACCGCCTATATCCTCAACCACGCAACCCGCGCGTCCCTCGTCATCCTCGATGAGGTGGGGAGGGGGACCTCGACGTACGACGGCCTCTCGATTGCCCAGGCCGTGGTCGAGCACATCCACGAATCGCCGCGGCTCGGTTGCCGCACGCTCTTCGCCACCCACTATCACGAGCTGACGGCGCTCGCGGAGCGCCTGCCGCGCGTGCGGAACCAACGCGTCGAGGTGCTGGAGGAGGGCGACAGCGTCCGCTTCCTTCACCAGGTCGTGCCTGGCGGCGCGGACCGGTCCTACGGCATCCACGTGGCGGCGGTCGCCGGCCTGCCGTCCGGCGTCATCGCCCGGGCGCGCCAGGTGCTGGGCGAGCTGGAGCGGCAGCGGCCGCTCGAGCCTCCGGAATTCCAGCTCGGGCTGCCCATGGAGCTGGCGCCCGACCCGCTGCGCCGGGAGCTCGAGGAGATCGAGCTCGACGCCCTCAGCCCGCTGGAAGCGCTCCAGAAGCTCTACGAGCTGCGCGGCAGGCTCTCGTGAGCGGACCTATCCTGCTGCTCGCGCCCGAGGTGGCCGACGCGATCGCCGCCGGCGAGGTCATCGAGCGCCCGGCGTCGGTCGTCAAGGAGCTGATCGAGAACGCGCTCGACGCCGGAGCCCGGCGGATCAACCTCGATGTGCGCGGTGCCGGCAAGACCTCGATCCGGATCAGCGACGACGGCGCTGGGATCCCGGCCGGCGAGCTGGATGTCGCGTTCGTCCGGCACACGACGAGCAAGCTCTCGAGCCTCGCCGACCTTGCCGCGATCCACAGCTTTGGCTTCCGGGGCGAGGCGCTTGCCAGCGTGGCCGCCGTCGCCGACGTCGAGTGCTCGAGCGCCGGCGCGCGGCTGCGCATCAGGGCGGGCCAGGTGCTCGAGCAGGGAGCGGGACCCCTCCTCCCAGGAGTCGCGATCGAGGTGAGGGACCTGTTCGCGAACGTGCCCGCGCGCCTGAAGTTCTTGAAGAGCGACGCCACCGAGAGCGCTGCCATCCGGGACGTGGTGAGCGCCTTCGCCCTGCTTCACCCGCAGGTCCGCTTTCACCTCACGCTGGACAGCCGCGCCGCGGTGAGCAGCAGCGGCGACGGCGACAGGCGCCGGGCCGTCGCGGCGGTCTACGGCGGCCAGGTGGCGGCGGAGGTGATGGAGATCGTCGGGATGCCGCTCGTCGGCGGACTCGTCAGCCAGCCCCGCCTCAGCCGCGGCAGCCGCGACGGGATCATCGTGGCGGTGAACGGCCGTCCCATCAGCTCCCGAGCTCTGGTTTACGCGCTCGAGGAGTGCTACGCCGGCCGGCTCGAGCGCGGGCGCCACCCGCTCGCGGTGCTCGATGTGGGAATCGACCCGGAGCTCGTCGACGTGAACGTGCACCCGGCGAAAAAAGAGGTGAGGTTCAGGGACGAGGGCGCGGTCTTCGCTGCACTCCAGCGGGCGGTCCGTGCCGTCCTCGACGGCAGCGAGCCGTTTCGCTACCAGCCCATCTCAGGGGGACCGCAGGTCGCGCCGGCCGGGCCGAACGCGCAGCTCATTCTGCACGAGGCCACCGCCGCCATCGCCACGGCGGAGCCCAACGGCCATGCGATCCAGTCCCCGCTGCTCCGCGCGATCGGTCAGGCCGGTCCCGGCTACCTGGTGGCGGAAGGGCCGCACGGGCTGGTCCTGGTCGACCAGCACGCAGCGCACGAGCGCATCCTGTACAACCGGTTCATCGAGCGCTTGAGGAGCGGCCAGGGAGGCAGTCAGCCGCTGCTCATCCCGCAGGCGGTCGACCTCGATCCCGCCTTGATCGCCGCGGCGGCCGACCACCGGACCGAGCTGTCGAAGCTGGGGCTGGAGTACGAGGAATTCGGCCCGCGCAGCCTGCGTATCACCGCGGTCCCGCTCGAGCTGCCGAGCGGGCGCGCGACGGCCGCCATCCAGGAGACGCTCGCCGCGCTCGCCGAGAGCCGCAGCGACGGCGGGCTGGAGAAGGCGGCAGCCGCGCTCGCCTGCCACTCGGCGGTGAAGTTTGGCGACGTGCTCGACGTACCCGAGCAGAGGCGCCTGCTCGCCGACCTCGAATCCACTGAAGACTCGATCACCTGCCCCCACGGAAGGCCGACGCGCCTGCTCGTCGAGTGGCAGGAGCTGACCAGGCACTTTCGCCGCAATTACTGAGGCGATCCGTGTCCCGGTCGTGGTCGGGCCGACGGGAATCGGCAAGTCGCAGGTCGCGTTCGAGCTCGCGCTGAGGCTCGGTGGCGAGATCGTGGTCGCGGATTCGCGCCAGGTCTATCAGCGGCTCGACATCGCCACCAACAAGCCGAGCCCAGAGCAGCGCGCGGCGGTTCGTTACCACATGATCGATTTCGTCGACCCCGCGTCGATCTTCAACGTGGCCGATTACGTCGCCGGCGCCCGCCAGGCCATCGAGGACATCCATTCGCGAGGACGGCTGCCGATCGTCGAGGGCGGGACGATGCTGTACGTCGACGCCCTCACCCAGGGGTTCAGCCTCACCGGCGTGCCGCCGGATCCAGCCCTCAGGGCCGAGCTGGCAAAACTCGATCTGGCAGCCCTGCAGATGCGGCTGCTCGAGCTCGACCCGGACCCTGGTGTGGACATGCAGAACCCGGTGCGTGTGATCCGGGCGATCGAGATCCTGCGCGCGGCGGGGGCGCCGCTTCGGCGCCTGCGCACCCGCACACCGCCGCCGTGGGAGTCGTTGCTCATCGGCCTCCAGGCGGACCTCGCCGTCATCGATCGTCGCCTCGACGAACGGAGTCACGGGCAGGTCGCGCGTGGCCTGGTCGCGGAGACCAAGGCGGCTCTGGACTCCGGTGTTCCGCCGTCGGCGCCGGTGTTGACCGGCATCGGTTATGCGGAGGCGGTCGCCCACCTCCGCGGCGAGCTGACCCTGGCGGAGCTGCCATTGGCGATGGCTCGGTCCAACCGCCAGTACGCGCGCCGGCAGCTTCGCTGGTGGCGGCGCGATCCGAGGGTCACATGGTTCGGGATCGAGCCCGATCCGCTGCCGGGTATCCTCAGTCACGTGGGTGGTGCGCGTTGAGCAAGACAGTGGCCGGCGCCAAGCGGCTCGGACGCATCCCGCCCTACCTCTTCGCCGAGATCGACCGCAAGGTCCAGGAGAAGCGAAAGGCGGGCGTGGATGTCATCTCGCTGGGGATCGGCGACCCCGACCTGCCCACGCCAAAGCGGATCGTCAGCGTCTTGCAGGAGGCGGCGGCTGATCCCGCCAACCACCGATACGCCTCGTATTTCGGCCTTGCCGAGCTGAGGGAGTCGATCGCCGGGTGGTACCGGAACCGCTCCGGCGTCACGCTCGACCCCGCCACCGAGATCCTGCCGACGCTGGGCTCGAAGGACGGCATCAGCCACGTGCCGCTGGCACTCGTCGACCCCGACGACATCGTCCTTGCGCCCGACCCTGGTTACACCGTCTACGTCACCGGCGCCTTGATGGCTGGGGCCGAGCCGCACATCATGCCGCTGACGGCGGCCAACAGCTGGCTGCCCGACCTCGATGCGATCCCCGAGAGCGTCGCCGACCGAGCGCGGCTGATGTGGCTGAACTACCCGAACAACCCGACGGCGGCAACGGCGGATCGCGAGTTCCTGATCAAGGCGGTCGACTACTGCAGGCGCCACGACATCATCCTGTGTCACGACGCGCCGTATTCGGAGATCGCATTCGACGGCTACCGTCCGCTGACCTTGTTCGAGATCCCCGGCGCCAAAGAGGTCGGGCTTGAGTTCCACTCGCTGTCGAAGACGTACAACATGACCGGCTGGCGGATCGGCTGGGTGTGCGGGAGGGCAGACCTCGTCAACCTGATCGGCCAGCTCAAGACGAACATCGACTCCGGCATCTTCCAGGCGGTGCAATGGGCGGCAATCGAGGGGCTGAATGGGGGAGACGCGGAGACCCGCGCGGCGTGCGAGGTTTACGCCCGCCGTCACCGCCTGGTCGCGGAGACGCTCAACGAGCTCGGCTGGACGATCCAGCCGCCGCGCGCAACCTTTTATGTGTGGGCGCCCGTCCCGGCGGGCTACGACTCCATAAGCTTCGCGAGCCACGTGCTGGATCAGGTGGGCGTGAACATCACCCCCGGGGTCGGTTTTGGAGCGCACGGAGAGGGCTACTTTCGATTGTCTGTAACCGCGCCTGATGACCGCCTGGCCGAGGCGATGTCGCGGATGAGGAAGCTCCAGCTCTGATCAACACCAGGGCCCCGCGGGAACGTGCCTACCTCGTCGGCGTGCTGCTCCCGGGCACCAGGGAGGAGACCGTGCGCGACCAGATGACCGAGCTCGCCGACCTCGCGCGGACCGCCGGCGCTGAGGTCGTGGGCTCGGAGGTCCAGCGGCGCGCCGGGGTCGACCCCGCGCACTTCATCGGCGCCGGCAAGGTCGAATCGCTGCGCGAGATGAAGCTCGAGGGCGGGTACGACGTCGTGATCTGCAACGACGACCTCAGCCCCCGCCAGCAGCGCAACCTGGAGCTGGCGCTGAAGGCGCGCGTGCTGGACCGGACCGAGATCATCCTCGAGATCTTCGCGCAGCATGCCCGCACTCACGAGGGGCGGCTGCAGGTGGAGGCCGCGAGGCTCCATCACCTCCTGCCCCGGCTGATCGGGGCCTATGCCTACGACCGCCAGGTGGGCGGACGCCGCGGCGGCGTGGGCGCCCGCGGTGGCTTCGGCGAGCAGCAGATCGAGGTCGAGCGCCGGCGCATCCGAAGACGGATGCGCGACCTGGAGCGCGAGATCGAACAGGTGCGCACTCAGCGGCACGAGCAGAGGACGGGCAGGCGCCGGGCCGAGCTCGAGACCGCGGCGATCGTCGGTTATACGAACGCGGGCAAATCCACGCTGCTTAACGCCCTGACAGGGGCGGGCGTCCGCGCTGAGCACAGGCTCTTCGCGACCCTCGACCCGACGACACGAAAGGTTGAGCTTCCGGCGGGCCGCGAGCTCCTGATCACCGACACGGTGGGCTTCATCCAGAAGCTGCCGACCGACCTCGTGGCGGCGTTCAGGGCGACGCTCGAGGAGGTGACGGAGGCCGACGTGATCGTGCAGGTCCTCGACGCCAGCTCGCCAGCCGCGGAGGAGCAGGCGGAGACCGTCGAGCAGGTCCTGGCCCAGCTCGGCGCGGCGGACAAGCCGCGGGTGGTCGCCCTCAACAAGGTCGACCTACTCGGCCCGGCCTCACGGCGCCGCGCGGTCGGAACGCTGACCGCCCGATACCCTTCCGCCGTGCCCATATCGGCGACCAAGCAGACCGGCCTCGCCGACCTGCTGCATGCCATGGACCGGGCGAGCCGCGGCGAGGTCGTGGAGCTGGAGATTCTCGTCCCGTACGGAGGCGAGGGCGTCCTGGCGGAGCTGCGGCGGATCGGAGGCGTCGAGCGCACTGAATATGTCGAGGGGGGCACCCGGGCCTGGGTCTGGGTGCCCCTCCACGCCGCGCGCCGCTTCGAGGCCTACGCCGCGCTCAAGAAGGCGCCGGCGAGACGCACCCGGGTGCGGGCAGGGCGGCCCTGAGACCTATCGGAAAAGCCGGATCACCCCTCGCACCGCGCCGACCAGGCTCACGTTGCTGGTGACGATCGGCTCGTAGGCGGGGTTTTCCGCGATCAGCTTGACGTGTCCGTTGCCGCGCTCGAAGCGCTTGACGGTCGCCTCGCCGTCGACCATGGCGACCACGATCGTCCCGTTCGGCGCCTCGTGCTGAGGCCGGACCAGGACGAGGTCCCCGTCGAAGATGCCCGCGTTGATCATGCTTTCGCCCCGGACGCGGAGCAGGAAGAAGCCCTCCTGCGCCAGCTCGGGCGAGAGCAGGAGGTGGTCCTCGATGTTCTGCTCGGCCAGGATGGGGGCGCCGGCCGCGACGTTGCCGATGATCGGGACCGAGATGGCATTGCGACGCTGCTCGTCGACCCCGGCGTCCGAAACCAGCTGGACCGTCCGCGACTTGCTGGGGTCTCGCTTGATCAGGCCGCGGCGCTCGAGCTGGTTCAGGTGGTTGTGGACTGTCGAGCTCGAGCTGAGGCCAACCGCCTCACCGATCTCCCGCACGCTCGGCGGGTAGCTCCGGACGCGGGTGACGTAGCGGATGTAGTCGAGAATCTTCGTCTGCCGTTCGGTGAGCTGTTCGTTCAATTTCGGTTCTTCTCCATCAGCGTGGTGGGGACGTTGCGCGAAGCCTACCACTTCGGGTCTCCAAGCGCAAACCTTTGTTCGTAGGCCTTGACACGCGAACGGTTGTTCGCTACATTGACGAACAGATGTACGCGGCTGGTTACGGGATCAAGCCTCTGAGAACACCGCGGCGGGGCGGCCTACTCGCGCGGGCCGCGCGCCTGGTGGCCGTCCTCGCCGTGGTCGCTCTGGCGGGGATCGCGCTGGCGGTCGTGGCGCACGGCTGGTCCGCGTCGGCCGACTCGACGGTCGTCGTGCAGCCCGGCGACACGCTGTGGTCGATCGCGACCCAGCGTTACCCTGGCGATGACGTCCGGGCCAGGGTGGTCGAGATCGAGCAGGCCAACGGGCTCAGAAGCCCGGTGATCCAGGCGGGGGAGACCCTCCACCTACCCAGCTAGTCCCCGCGGTCATCTCATAATCCGACGCGTGGGACTCGTCCTGGTCACCCGGCGGGACTGCCACCTTTGCGACGAAGCCCTCAGCCTCCTCCGCGAGCTGGGCTTCGATCCAGAGCTGGCCGATGTGGATGCCGACGACCGCCTGCACGCTACCTACGACTGGCGCGTCCCCGTGCTCCTGCTCGACGGGCGCGTGATCTCCGAGGGACACATCAGGCGTGAGGCCATCCAGGGGGCTCTCGGATCCGGCTCCGGTCGACGACTCGAAGGGGAGGACCCATCCAAAGGGAACCGCCCGAGATGATGCCAGTTGGTAGCGATAATGACTGTTAACCGGACCATGAGCTCAGGGCTGCCCCAGCCCGGGATCGGCAGCCTGGTCGGTGGCTACGCCGAGCGCTGAAGCGCCGGCTCGCCGTCCAGGCCCCGCATAAAGACTTCGAGCGGCAGCGCCGCGACCTCGAAGTCGCCGCGGAGCAGCTCCAGGTCCGCGCCTTCCTGCTGCAGCCCGGAGATCGCGAGCTCGATCTGGCGCAGGGAGTCGTAGACGTACCGCTCCAGAGCGGGCACAGCCGGCCCGAAACCGTCCTCGTGCAGCCACGCGTTCCTCACGTGCTCCGAAAGCTCGAGGAGCCGGGCCACGACCGAGCCGGCGCGCTGGAGCTCCTGCGGCTCGGAGCGAAGCCGGTCCACGGCTTCGCCAAAGCTGCGGATCAATCTGCGCAGGCGGACCTGGGTGCTGAGCGTACGCATGTTCTCACCGCTAGCATAGCGAACGCCTGTTCGGATTGCAAGCGGAGTGGGGCCTGAGCCGTAGTCCTCCGGCCGCGGTCCCCCACCTCGCGATGGGCTCAAGGCGCCGCCTTCGTGGGGGCGAAGATCGCGCACAGGCTCTCGGCCAGTGGGTCGGCATCGGCCCCCGGGTGGGTCAGGAAGTAGCCCACGGCGTCGCTTACCGCACCCACGACGGCGCGGCCGAAGACCTGGGGGTCCTTGTCTGCATAGAAGGGGTCGTGCAGCATCGCGTGCCGCACCTCCTCGGCCACCGCGCCGGCAAAGCGAGCCTGGAGGTCCGAGCGGACCTGGTCGACACCGGCGCTCAGGCCCACGGACTCGACGATCAGGAGCCGCGCCACGGACGAGCGTTCGTAACAGGCGCGCACGAAGGTCGTGATGCCGCGGCGGAGCCGCTCATGGTGGTTGTGACCGGTGGCGGCCTCGGCCAGTACGTCCTGGATGAGCGAGCCGCCCTCCTCGGTCAAAAGGTCGCGGAAGCAGTGCTCCTTGGACTCGAAGAACTCATAGAAGGCGGACTTGGAAACCTTCGCCTGCGCGACGATCTCGTCGACCGAGGTCACGTTGTAGCCTCGCGACGCGAACAGCGAAAGCGCGGAGGCGGCGATCCTGGCGCGGCGCTTCTCGACCCTGACGTCACGCCGCTCTTGGGCCGGGTTCGCCGCGATCGCCACCCTCAGTCGGCCGCGAGCGCCCGCGAGATGACCAGGCGCTGGATCTCGCTGGTGCCTTCGAAGAGGGTGTAGATCTTGGCGTCGCGGTGCCACTTCTCAACCGGGAAGTCACGGATGTAGCCGTAGCCTCCGCAGATCTGAATGGCCTGCTCCGTCACCTTCACCGCCACCTCGCCGGCTTTCAGCTTCGCCATCGAACCTTCTGCCTTCTTGAACTCCCCACCGTTCCGAGATCCCCATAACGCGTGCCAGATCAAGGCCCTCGTGGCCTCGATCTCGGTCGCCATGTCGGCGAGCATGAAGGCGATCGCCTCGTTGTCGATCAGCCGCCTGCCGAATTGCTTGCGTTCCTTCGCGTACTGCAGGGCGAACTCGAACGCGGCGCGGGCGATGCCCAGCGCCTGGGCGCCCACGATCGGGCGGGTCATCTCGAACGTCTTGAGCGCAACCGACGAACGCTGATGGTCGCCCTCTTTGGCGCGGGCGAGCCGGCGCTCGAGCTTCTCGATTCCGCCGAGCACGTTCTCGGCGGGGATCGTGCAGTCCTCGAGGAGCACCTCGGCGGTGTGCGAGGCCCGGATGCCCATCTTCTTTTCCTTCTTGCCCTGACGCAGCCCCTTGGTGCCCGGCGGGACGACAAAGCTCGCCTGGCCTCGTGTGCCCAGGTCGGGATCGACCGCCGCCACCACCACATGAACATCGGCGATCCCGCCGTTGGTGATGAACACCTTCTGGCCGTTGATCACCCAGTCACCGTTCTTGCGGACCGCGCGGGTCTTCATCGACGACACATCGGATCCGGCGTCCGGCTCCGTGACCGCGAAGGCGCCGAGCGCGGGCTTGTCGGCGGTCCCGTAGCACATGGGCAGGTAGGTCGCGATCTGCTCAGGCGTGCCCTGCGAGAAGATCGCGGCGACCGGCAGGCCGGTGCCCTGGATCGCCAGCGCGATCCCGGCGCAGCCCCAGGTCAGCTCCTCGGCGACGAGGGCGGGCATGATGCCGGTCGTGTCCGAGAACGTCTGCTGGAGGAATTCGACTCCGTACAGGCCGACCTCCGCCGCCTTCTTGACGATCGGCCACGGGAACTCCTCTTTCTCGTCGTACTCGTGGGCGTAGGGCCGGATCTCCTTCTCGGCGAAGCTGTGGACCCAGTCGCGGATCTCCCTCTGTTCGTCGGTCAGCTCAAACGAAATCATGGTTCGTGCTCTG
The DNA here is from genome assembly GCA_036491815.1 of Candidatus Dormiibacterota bacterium. GTDB lineage: Bacteria > Chloroflexota > Dormibacteria > Dormibacterales > Dormibacteraceae > DASXBE01. Next base: position 10,045 of record DASXBE010000100.1, read on the forward strand.
ATCTCCTTGGTCTTGGAACGTTTTGGTACACCAACGTACTGATACGGCAGGCGACGTTACGCCGCAACGCGTCAGGGTGTCAATCGCCTTGCGGTGAATTGTTCAGGCGAGGAGCTTGACGACGGCCGCAAGCCCCGCCACCACGATCACCACCCGCAGGACGTTGGGCGGGAGCCTCCGGCCGACGGCGGCGCCGGCCTGGCCACCCGCGACGCTCGAGAGGGCGAGCAGCACAGCGGGCGCCCAGGCCACGTGGGCGAAGAGGACGAAAACCACGGCGGCCACCCCGTTGACGATCGCCGCGAGCACGTTCTTCAGTGCGTTGACCCGCTGGAGCCCCTCGTTGAGCAGCGGACCCAGCAGGCCGATGAGGATCACGCCCTGGGCGGCGCCGAAGTACCCGCCGTAGATCGCCGTCAGGAAGACGCCCGCCTTCAGCGCCCACGTGCCATATGCCCGCTCCCGGTGCTGCTCGAGCATGAGCGTGAGGCGCGGCTGGGCGATCACCAGCGCGACCGCGATCAAGATGAGCACCGGGACCACGCTGTGGAAGACCACCGCGGGCAAGGCCAGGAGGAGCAGCGCGCCTGTGATTGCCCCGATTGCCGCCGGCGCGGCGAGGCTCTGGACAGTGGCCCTCTGCCCAGCCAGCTCTCGCCTGTATCCCACGACGCCGCTGACGTTGCCGAACGCCATGCCGACCGTGTTGCTGACGTTGGCGACGACCGGTGTGTATCCGAATCCGAGCAACACCGGGAAGGTCAGCAGCGACCCCGACCCGACGACGGCGTTGACCAGGCCGGCGATGAAACCGGCGGCCAGGATCGCCGCGACCTCGAACGGGCTCACTCCTCCTCGGTGCGGTGCCCTACTCGCCAGTCCAGCGCGGCTTCCGTTTCGCCAGGAAGGACTCCACGCCTTCGTGGAAATCCCTCGACGTGTAGCACGCGGCGATCAGGTCTGAGTCGGCCCCCTCCGGGACGAGCTGGTCACGCACGCGGCTCAGCGCCTCCTTGGTCGCCCACAGGGTCAGCGGCGCGTGGGCGCCGACCTCCTCCGCAATCATCTGGGCGCGGGGCAGCAGCGAGGCTTCGTCGGACGTCACCTCGGACAGGGCCCCGCAATCCAGGAGCTCCTGGGCGTCGAGCAGGCGAGCGCGCATGACCATGTCCTTGAATCGCCCGAAACCGAAAAGCGCCGCCCCTCTCGCGTAGTTCGGCATCGAAAGGCAGTTGCCCAGCGTGCGGGCGATTGGAAAGCCGTACCTGATCGACGGAGAGGCGATCCTGATGTCGCAGCAGGCGGCGATCGCCGCGCCCGCCCCGGTGCACGCGCCCGCGATGGCGGCGATGGTCGGCACGCGGACCGACTCGAGGGTGCGCATGACGAGGTTGCCCCGCGCTTCGTAGTCGAGGGCGTCCTGGGCGGTCTCGAAAGAGCGGAACTGGGAGATGTCGGTGCCGGCCACGAAGGCCTGGCCGCCGGCCCCGGTCAGGACCATCGCTCGGACGTCGCGCTCCTGGTTGACGTGCTCGCACGTCTCGATCAGCTTCGTGTACATGTTCCAGGTCAGCGCGTTGCGGGCCTGCGGCCGGTTGAACGTGACCCAGCGGACCGGTCCCCGTCGCTCGGTGATCAGCTCGTCGCCGGCCCCGGCGCTCAGCGGAGCCAATCGCGAATCACCTCGTCGCTGTGCTGCCCGAGCACGGGCGGCGGCCGGCGGATAGGGCTCGACGCTCCGTCCAACTTCCACGGCGCCCCGACCTGGCTGATCCTCCCTGCGACCGGGTGATCGATCTCGATCCGCATCTGCCGATCCGCCGCGACCGGGGCGATGAAGGCCTCAGCGAGATCCAGGATGGGGCCCGCGGGAATCCCGGCCGCCTCGAGCCGGAGCAGCCACTCAGCCGCCGTTCGCAGCTTCATGCGCTTCTCGATCAGCTCGGTCAGAAGGTCGCGCGCCGACTGGCGCAGAGGGTTGGTGGCGAAACGCGTATCGGCACCCAGCTCGGGCGCCTCCAGCGCCTCGCAGAACCGCACGAACTGCGCATCGGTCGCCACCGCCACGTTGATCAGCCCATCGCTGACGGCAAACGTGCCGTACGGCGAGATCGTCGCGTGATGGTTGCCCTCACGGCTTGGCACGTTGCCGGTCGCAAAGAGCCGGCCCGCCTGGTAGGTGAAAAGGGCCAGGAGCGAATCGTTGAGCGCCACGTCGATATAGCGCCCTGTGCCGGTGCGCTCGCGCTCGACCAACGATGCGAGGATGGCGTGGGCCGCGAACATCCCGGCGGTGATGTCGCCGATGGGCACCCCAACCTTGGTCGGCGGGGACTCGGGCGGGGCGTTGAGGGTCATCATGCCCGAGGTGCCCTGGGCAATCTGGTCATAGCCGGCGAGGGTGGGCCGGCCCTGGCCGTACCCGCTGATCGACGCGTACACGAGGGTGGGCTTGATGGCCTGGAGCGTCGGCGCGTCGAGCCCGAGTCGAGCCGCAGCGCCTGGCCTGAAGTTCTCGACCACGACATCGGCGACCGCAGCCAGCGCACGCGCGGCCGCCCGCCCGGCCTCCGTTTTTAGGTCCAGCACAACGCTTCGCTTGTTTCGGTTCACCGACAGGAAGTAGGAGGACTCGCCCTCGATGAAGGGCGGCCCCCAGCGCCGCGACTGGTCGCCCGCCGGCGGCTCGATCTTGACGACGTCAGCGCCGAGGTCGCCCAGCAGCATGGTGCAGTAGGGGCCGGCGAGTGCATGCGAGAGGTCGAGGACGCGGACTCCGTCAAGCGGTTGTCGCGGGGTCTCCCCCATTCTCAGTCCCGCCTGACTCGGGGCGAAGCATCGGGCTGCCACCGGAGCAGCGAGACATCGGCCACCTCGCGCAGGTGAGCTCGCATGGCCTCCGCGGCGCCCTCCGCGCGCCCCGCCTCGATCGCGGCCAGGATCCGGCGGTGTGCCTCGAGCGAGCGTGGCGGCCGGCCCGGCTCACCCAGGGACTCAAGACGGCTCTCGGTGATCGCATCGGCCATCGCGTCGATCATGTGCAGGAGCACCTCGTTGCGGGCCGCCAGCGCAATCGCGTGGTGAAACCCCGCGTCGCCCTCTGTACCCAGGCCGCCCGCGTCCACCTCCGCCGCCATCCGGTCGAGCGCCGCTCTCATGGCCCGGATGTCGGCCTCGCCGCGGCGAGCTGCCGCCAGCTCCGCCAGCTTGACCTCGAGCGCCTCGCGGGCCTCCAGCGCGTCGGGCAGCCGCCTTCGCCTCTCGAGCAGCTTCGAGAGCGATTCGCCGAAACCTCGGGTGCGCCGAAGGAACACGCCCTCGCCGTGACGGACATCGACAAAGCCCAGCGCCTGCAGCACGACGAAGGATTGCCGGACCGAGGTGCGGCTCACCTGGAGGAGACGCGAGAGCTCGCGCTCCGGCGGGAACTGGTCGCCGGGCGACATCCGAGACTCGCGGACGAGCTCTCCGAGGCGCCGCCCCACATCCTCGTACAGCCGGCTGCGCTCGACGGGGCGCAGAGCGACGATCGCGGCGGGGGCCATGACGGCGCGAGTCTACCAGCCGACTGGTCCAGTGGTCCAACCATTGACAATGCTTCCGGGCTCGACTACGCTCCGGTCGCTCCGTAGCCACCACTCGGGGTACTGCAGGGGAGGAAACTCGAATGACAGCTGGGATCCGCGCCACTTTCAGGGGTCGGCCAAGCCGCCTGGCGATCGTTCCGGTGATGGCAGCCTTCATCCTCTCCGCCTGCGGCGGGGGCGGCGGAGGGTCGAGCTCGCACCTTCCGACGGGACCGGTCACGATGGGGGTGCTCTCGTGCTTCACGGGCCCGCTTGCCAGCCTTGGCCAGGCGATGCTCCAGGGCTCTCAGATCGCGCAAAAGGCGATCAACGACGCAGGCGGGATCCTCGGCCAGCAGCTGAGCCTGCAGCACGCCGACACGCAGTGTGACGAGGCCGACGGCGCGGTCGCGGTGCGCCAGCTCCTGGCTTTCAGCAACGTCGTGGGCATCATCGGCCCGGAGACGCAGGAGATCTCCGCGGTCACGCCGATCATCACATCAGCCAAGGTGCCAACTCAGTTCCAGGGCGGGTCCACACTCTTCGACCGGAACTCCAACGCGTACCTGTGGAGGGACAGCCCGTCGGACTCGCAGCTGTCCGTCGCCATGGCGCTGTACGCGTGGAACAAGGGCTACAAGAAAGCAGACCTCGTCTTCTACTCCGACATCGCCGCGCAGACGTTCCCGCCGCCGATCACCGCCACGTTCACCAAGCTGGGCGGCACGGTGGTCAAGAACTACACGATCTCGCCGGGCCAGTCGTCTTACCTCTCGACCGTCCAGCAGGTGATCGCCGACAGCCCGGACGTGATCTTCACCCAAACGGACGCCCCGACCGCGGCGGTCCTCTTCCGCAACTTCAAGACGTTGGACAACCTTGCGATCCCGTTCGTGGGCACCGACGTGACCGGCGGCGACGACTACCTCAAGGCCATCACGTACCAGGTCGCTCACGACCACCTGACCTCCGTGTACGGGGTGTCGGTGACCGGCGCGGCCGCCGATGAGTTCAACAAGGACTTCAACGCCATGTTCGGAGCGAACAACCAGCCGCTTGCCAACGCCAACTATGCGTATGACTCGGTGATCAGCCAGGCTCTCGCGATCGACCAGGCCAAGAGCATCCTCGGACCTGACATCAACGCCCAGATCGCAGCGGTGACGAGCGACCCCGGCACGGAGTGCTTCACCTACGCCACCTGCCAGACGATGGTCAAGGCCGGGACCAAGATCGACTTCGAAGGCGCCAGCGGCCCGCTCGACTACAACCAGTACCACAATGCATTCGGGCCTTACGGCGCCTTCCAGCAGAGCGTGGCCGGGCAGCAGGTGCAGGTTGCGACCCTGGACGCTGCGGCTCTGGCCAAGGCGACGCCTTGACCTCTCGGCGCACCACCGCCTGATCGCACCGACCCACCTTAGGCGGGCGCCTCGCGCCAGAATTGAGGCTGGACCTTGCTGACGCTTGGGTTCGGAATCGTCACGGCCTCGATCCTCGCGCTCTCGGCGGTCGCGTTCACCCTCGAGTACGCCGTGACCAATGTGGCGAACGTCGCGCACGGCGAGATCCTGACGGTGGGCGCCTACGCGGCGTACATCGTGCACCAGAGGACTGGAAACGCGATCGCCGCCGCGGTCGTGGCGGCTCTGTGCGGCGGCCTCGTGGCGCTGGCGATGTACTCGAGCGTCATCGGCCCCTTCCTCCGGTTCGGGGCAAGCCCGACCGTCGTCTTCATCGCCACGCTCGGCATCTCCTTCGTGATCCAGAACGTCCTGGTCATCTTCTTCGGCGCCGCCAACCTCGCCTACTCGATTGACCCCGGGTCCCCGCAGCAGGTCGGGCCGTTTCTTTTCAACGCGCTCGACGAGGAGATCGTCGCCTCGGCGATCCTGATCACAATTCTGCTGTTCCTCGTCATCTCGCGCACGAAGTTCGGCAAAGCGCTGCGTGCCGTGTCGCAGAATCGCGAGCTGGCGCGCGTCACCGGCATCAACGCGACCCGCGTGGCCGCCGTGACCTTCTTCATCGCCGGGCTCATCGCCGGCTACGCCGGCTTCATCCTCGCAGAGCAGGTGGGGACATTCAGCCCCTACTTTGGCTTCAGCTTCTTCCTGATCACACTGACGGCCACTGTCGCCGGCGGGCTGGGCAGGGCATTCGGCACGATGGTCGGCGCCGTCATCGTCGGGCTCATCCTGGAGTTCGTGCCCACGATCAACACCGCGGTCGTGCTCGGGCCGCTCCATGCGCTCGGGTTGCCGGGCCCGGCCGGCGGCTACATCAGCGCAAGCTACAACCTCGCGATCGCGTTTGCGATCCTCGCCCTCGTCATCCTGGTGCGCCCGCGCGGCCTCTTCACGAACGCGCGCAGGACTGTCTTCGAATGAGCTCGTACCTGATCTCCGTCCTGACCGAGGGCGCGATCTTCGGGATCATGGCCCTCGGGCTGAACGTGATCTGGGGCTGGTCCGGCGACTTCGACCTCGCGTACTACGGCTACGTTGCGGTCGGCGCCTACATGACCCTCGTCCTGACTATCGGCCCCGCCGTGGCCCCGGCGCAGTACATCCTCGGCCTGACCCTACCCTATCCGCTGGCCGTGCTGATCTCGGTTGTCGCGGCCATGGCCGTAGCGCTCCTGGTCGGGCTGATCGCCCTGCGACACCTGCGAGGAATCTACTTCTCGATCGTCACGCTGGGCGCCGTATACGTCGTTTACATCATCGCCGGCCAGTACGTGCCGCTTTTCGACGGTTTCAACGGCCTGTCCGGTCTCTTCGATCCGATGGGCGATGCGTTCGGCCTCGACTACATCTCCTATCAGTACTTCTTTCTCGGCCTGACCCTCGCGGTCTTCGCGCTCGTCTACCTCTTCATGGCGCGCGTCTCGTCGAGCCGCTTCGGGATGGCGCTGCGGACGCTGCGGGAGGACGAGCGCGCGGCGGCCGCCTTCGGCCGCGACATCTACCGGCTGAAGCTCAAGGGCTACGTGCTTGGTGCCGCGCTCGGCGGTTTGGCCGGTGCGCTGTTCGCGGCCTACCTCAGCGCTTTCAATCCCTCCGCCTGGTCGCCGGTCGGCGAGGTGATCGCTCTGTACGCGGCCGTCCTTGTCGGTGGCCGGGGCAACATCCGCGGCGTCGTCCTGGGCGTGTTCATCATGGGCGTCCTGGTCAACGAATCGACTCGATTCTTGCCTCAGCTGCCCGGGCTCGGCCAGCTGAACACGCTGCATCCCCAGCTCCTCCTTGCGATGCGTGGCGTGCTCATCGGCCTCGTGCTGGTGCTCTTCCTTCGATTCAGGCCACAGGGGCTTCTGCCCGAGCGCCGCTTCGTCGATCGGCAACCTCAGGCCGCCGCCGAACCCCACGGCGCATGACGGTCACCGCACCGGCCGCGCTCGAGGTCCGCGGTCTGAGCAAGCACTTCGGAGGCGTCTACGCGGTGGAGGCGTGCTCCTTTATCGCACCGCGAGGCCAGGTCACGGGTTTGATCGGCCCCAACGGTGCGGGCAAGAGCACGGCGATCGACTTGATCTCCGGCTTCAAGCTGCCGGACGCGGGCACGGTGCATTTCAAGGGACGCCAGATCGGCGGCCTACCCCCCCATCGCATCTCGCGCCTGGGCCTGATCCGCACCTTCCAGTCTCCGCGCGAGTGGCCCGGCCTGACCGTGCTCGAGAACGTGGTCATGGCGCGCTGGGACGCCGGCCGGGAGAGCTTCTTTCGCGGCATTGTCGGACTTGGGCGCTCGCAGCGCGAAGTGTCGAGAACGGAGCTCGAGCGGGGCCGCGAGATCCTGGGCGAGATGGGCCTGGGCGCGCTTCGCAACGAGCGGGCTGGAAACTTGAGCGGCGGGCAGAAGCGCCTCGTCGAGTTCGCCCGGATCCGCATGGCGCAGCCGGAGCTCGTCATCCTTGACGAACCGATGGGCGGGGTCAACCCCGTCATGGGTGAGCGCATGGCGGTCGCCATCGAGGGCTTCGTCGCGAGCGGCACCACCGTGGTCGTCGTCGAGCACAACCTGCCTTTCATAGAACGGGTGACGCAGCACGTGATCGTCATGGCCCAGGGCGCGGTGATCGCCGAAGGACCATTCGAGTCTTTGCGGTCGAGCCAGGCGGTGGTCGATGCCTACCTCGGCGAGGTGGTCGACGCGTGAGCTCGGCGACAGTGCAGCAGCCGCCGGTGCTCGAGGTCGACAGGCTGACCGCCGGGTACGGCGCCGCACCCGTGATCGACAGCGTGAGCGTGATCGCGAGGCCGGGTGCGATCACCGCGATCGTGGGTCCCAACGGCGCGGGCAAGTCCACCTTGCTCAAGGCGATCGCCGGTCTCATCCGTCCGACGGCCGGGACGGTCAAGGTCCGAGGCAGGGATGTGACCGGGCGCCCGGCTGAGACGATGGTCGGACAGGGCTTGGCTTATGTCCCGCAGGTCGCGAATGTGTTCCCCGAGCTCACCATCCGCGAGAACCTCGACATGGGTGGCTACAGCCGCAAGCATGGCGTCGGCGAGCGGATCGGGCAGCTGTTCAAGCTCTTCCCCGACCTCGCCGCGTCGTCGCACCGAAAGGCCAACACCCTGAGCGGAGGCCAGAGGACGATGCTCGCTCTGGCTCGCGGCCTGATGGTGGACCCGGCGGTGCTGATCCTCGATGAGCCCAGCGCGGGCCTCGCGCCGAAGTTCCAGGCCCTCATCTGGGAGCGGATCGAGGCCATCAAGGCGACAGGCGTGGCCGTCCTCGTGATCGAGCAGAACACGCGTGAGACCCTCCGCCACGCGCAGTGGGCCTACGTTCTCGTGCTCGGCCAGAACCGTCTCGAGGGCTCCGGCCGTGACCTCCTCGAGAACGACGAGGTGGTCGACCTCTACGTGGGACGCCTCTCGTAGGCTTGGCAGCTTCGCCCGCCGGCAATCCAGCGCCCGCCCGAGTCGACGTGGCGATCGGCGGCATCGCCGGGCTCTGCGGCGGGCTGCTCGGGGTGGGCGGCGGATTCGTCATGGTGCCGCTGCAGGTCCTCTGGAAGCGGACATCGCAGCGCGTGGCAAGCGGAACGTCGCTGGCCGCCATCCTGCCGATCGCCATCGCCGGCGCTCTCGTCTACTACCTGGGCAAAAGCAGTCCGCAGCTCGACCTGCCGGCCGCCCTGTGCCTGATGGCGGGAGGCTCGGCGGGCGCCCTCGCCGGGGCCTCGCTCGCCCGGGTGGTGCCGGAACGCGCGCTCGCGATGATCGTCTCCGTGCTCCTCGTCGCCGGCGCCGTCAAGGAGCTGCACGATGCGTGGCTCGGCGGCTCCGCGGGCGTGGAGCCGGGCGCGCCCGCGCTGAGCTCGATCCAGTACGCGCTCATCGCGCTGTGTGGCGTGGTCATTGGCCTGCTCAGCGGGCTGACCGGGGTCGGCGGAGGCATCCTGGTCGTGCCCACCCTCGTGCTCGGTTTCGGCCTGGGTCAGCGCCTGGCCCAGGGGACCTCGCTGCTCGCCATTCTCCCCACCGCGGCGGTCGGGGCGATCGTCCACGGCCGGCGCCACGACCTCGACGGCGGCGCCGCTGGACGGATGGCTCTGGTCGGGGTCCCCACGTCCGTGATCGGCGCGGTGCTAGCCCTGTCGCTGCCGGAGAGGCTGCTCGCCGGCGTGTTCGGGCTGGTCCTCCTGGCCATGGCCTGGAGGCTCTGGCCTCGGAGGCCGGCGGCCTCCGCGACCGCTGGAGGCTAGACCACTACTCCGTCGGCCTTGGCGGTTCCGGCTGGTTCGTCACCACCGTGTGGTGGCGGAACTGGACGTCGCCGGTCGCCGGCGCTCCGCCCGGAAGCTTGACCTTCTTTTTCTTCTTGGCCTCGCGGCCCTGCTTATCGCGTCCTTTACCCATGTGCGTCAGTTTCCAGCACCAGGGCCAGCTCGCGCAAGAAGGACTCGACATCCGTGACCAGTCCGATCGACTGCCAGCTCCCGCGGTCGGCGAGCTTGGTGACGACCGCCGGGTTGATGTCGACGCACACCGTGCGCACGCCCGCCGGGAGCATGTTGCCGGTCGCGATCGAGTGCAGCATCGTCGAGAGCATCAGGGCAAGCCGCACCCCACCGAGCGCCGCGCGCATCCGCCTCTGCGCCTCCACCATGTCCGTGACCACATCGGGCAGCGGGCCGTCGTCGCGCACGGAGCCCGCCAGGACGATCTCGACACGGTGGTCGATCGCCGACTTCATGACGCCGGACTTGAGCTGCCCTGTCTCCACCATCTGCAACAGGCCGCCGGCGGCCCGCACGCGGTTGATGGCGCGCATGTGATGCTCGTGGCCATGCTCGATCGGCAGCCCGCTCTCCACGTTGACGCCGAGCGCGGTGCCGAACAAGGCGGACTCCACGTCATGCACGGCCAGGGCATTGCCCGCGAACAGGACCTGCACAAAGCCAAGCTCGATCAGCCGCGAAAGGTACCGGCCCGCGCCGGTGTGCACCACGGCAGGTCCGGCGACGACGAGGACGCGGCCGCCAGTGGCGCGGACCTGGCGCATCTCTTTGGCGATGCCCCCGATCAGCACCTTCTTCGGCTTCTCGGCGGAGACCTCGCTGCCCATGAAGCTGAAGATCTCGGTCTGGCGAGAGCGCTCGAGCGGAGAGACGCGGACGCCCTGGTAGCCGACGACCACCTCCAGCCCCGGCGTGGCGCCCTGGAAGACGATGCACCATGCCCTCCCGGCCTTGCGGTCGACGGCGATCGCTGCGTCCATCTCGACGTTCTCGACGCGGACCCACCGGCTGTCCATCAGCACCTCGGTCGGGAGGTTGCTCGTCGAGTAGAAGCCCTCGGGAAAGACGCCTTCCTTGACCACGGGCTCGACCCTGATGGGCTGCTCGGACTCGGCTGTCGCCCCCAGAGCGCGGGCCTGGCGCACGATACGATCGAGGACCTCGGCGGAGTCTGCGACCACCTCCATGCGACAGATCGAGGTGTCGGTCTTGTGCTGGCCGACCTTCAGCTCCTCGATCGTGAAGTTGCCGCCCTGGTCCATGACCATGTCCATGACCTGTGGCAGCATCATCGAGTCGATGATGTGGCCGCTCAACACGAGCCGCGCCGTGTGGCGGCGGTCCGTCACCTGGGCACCCCGGCGGCCGCGTTGATCTGAGCCCTGAGCGCGGCAGCCTCGCGGGCCGGACTTGCCGCGTACAGGACGCTGCGGCTGGCCGCGACCAGGCATGCGGCAGGATCCCCGTTCCATGCGGAGCGCACGGCGGCCTCGACGTCGCCGCCCTGCGCGCCCACGCCCGGCAGCAGGAACGGCAGGCCTGTAGCCCGGCGGACCTCGGCCACCTCCGCGGGCGCCGTGGCGCCCACGACCAGGCCGACGTTGCCTCTTGCGTTCAAGCGCTCGGCCAGCGCGGCCACGTGCATGTAGAGCGGTATGCCCGAGCTGCTGAGGTGCTGCAGGTCGCCGGCCCCGGGGTTCGAGGTGCGGCACAGGATGTAGGTGCCGCGGTCCGAGTACCGCGTGAATTCCTCGAGCGAGTCTGATCCGAGGTAAGGGTTCACTGTCGCGGCGTCCATTTCGAGCGTCTCGAAAACGGCTCGCGCGTAGGCCCTCATGGTGTTGCCCATGTCGCCCCGCTTGGCGTCGAAGAGGAACGGCGTGTCGGGCGCGGAGCCGCGGAGCTCCATCAGGGCAGCCCATCCGTCCGGCCCGTACTGCTCCCAGAACGCGCTGTTCGGCTTGAAGCAGCAGACGTGCTCCTCGGTCTGCCTTACCACCTCCCGGCAGTGGCGAAGCGCGCCCGTCGCGCCGCCTTCGATCCGTTCGGGATCAGGGTCGAGTCCGACACAGAGCGACGTGTTGCGTTCGGTCGCTATCGAGCGCAGCCTCTCGAAGTAGCCCAAGCCTCCAAATGGTACTGACAGCCACCGATCAAGATTGAGCCGTGAGGATCGCGCTCGCGGAGATCAACCCGACGGTCGGCGACCTGACCGGGCAACGCGCGGTTGATCGTCGAAACATCATGAAGAGTCCGTGAACAGGGCCCGTTTCCGGGCGCCGGGCATAATTCTCGTCGATACCTCGTATAGATAGGAGCTATATGGCCGGCTCGTTCGACGTTGTCGTGATCGGAGGCGGACCCGGCGGTTACGTGGCCGCCTTGCGCGCGGCGCAGCTCGGGGCCAAGACCGCCGTGGTCGAGAAGGACCGCCTGGGCGGGACCTGCCTGGTCCGCGGCTGCATCCCCACCAAGGCCCTGCTCCAATCGTCTGAGCTCTTCAGCCTGGCCAAGGCCGGCGCTCCTTTCGGCCTCGTCGCCGTCAAGCTCGCCTTCGACTGGCCGGCCGCCCAGAAGCGAAAGGCGTCGGTGGTGGACCAGCTCGTCAAAGGCGTCGAAGGCCTCCTCAAGGCGGGCGGCGTGACCACGCTCCGAGGCAGTGCGCGCCTGGCCGGCGGCGGGATCGTCGACGTATCCGGCGAGCGGGTCCAGGCCAAGGACATAGTGATCGCGACAGGGTCGGCCATTGCGCGCATCCCGCTCAAGGGCGCCGAGCTCACGATTGATTCGGACCAGATCCTCGAGCTCAAAGAGGTGCCCGCCAGGCTGGCCGTGATTGGCGGCGGGGTGGTCGGCATGGAGTTCGCGGCCATGTTCGCCGCGCTCGGCAGCAAGGTGACCGTGCTGGAGATGCTGCCGCAGGTGCTGCCCATGGTCGACGCCGACCTGGTCGCCGTCTACGCCAAGCACCTCGCGGGCCTGGGCGGCGAGATCCACACGGACAGCAAGGTGGCCGAGGTCGTCAAGCAAGCAGGGGCCCTACAGGTCCGCTTCTCGAGCCGGGGCGAAGGGGGAGCGGTCGACGCCGACCAGGTGCTGCTGGCGGTCGGCCGTGTGCCCTACACCGAGGGGCTCGACGCCGAGAAGGTGGGGGTCAAGCTCGAGCGCGGCAAAGTCGTCGTGGACGACCACCTGCGCACCACGGCGGAGGGCGTGTGGGCGATCGGCGACGTGATCGGCGGCATCATGCTCGCGCACGTCGCCTCATATGAGGGCCTGTGCGCGGTGGA
>DASXBE010000101.1:0-3556 GCA_036491815.1 Candidatus Dormiibacterota bacterium
CAGCCCAATGTGCTGCGCGTGCAGAGCATCGTCGATCTTGACCAGAGCCTGGCCGACTATCAGCGCCTGTACACGGGTCCGCGGTCGGCGCTCTCGCCCACGATGCAGCAGGCGCTGACCATCGGCACAGGGCAGCACATCGTGCTGCTCAACGTCCTGACCAACCAAGACTTTACGAGCGACCAGGCCCGCACGATCGTGCGGAATGCCCGGAACGAGCACGTGCCGGACGGACAGGTGCTGGTCACCGGCGAGACCGCTTTCGATCTCGACGTGGTCAATTTCATCCTTCAGCGCACGCCGATCGCGGTCGGCACCGTGATCCTGATCACGTACCTGGTGCTGTTCCTGCTCACGGGGTCGGTCGTCCTGCCGCTCAAGGCCGTGCTGACCAACCTCTTCTCGATCTCCGCCTCGTTTGGGGCCATGGTCTTCATCTTCCAGCAGGGCCACCTGAGCCAGCAGCTCGGATTCTCAGCCCAATCGCTCGATCCAAGCGTGCCGGTGATCCTCTTCAGCATCGTGTTCGGCATGTCGATGGACTACGAGGTGCTGCTCATCAGCCGGATCCAGGAGGAGTACAGGCGCACGGGTGACAACCAGGCCGGCGTCGCCATGGGCCTTGAGAAGAGCGGCCGTTTGATCACGGGCGCCGCCGGGATCATGTGCGCCGTCTTCCTCGCTTTCGGCCTGGCCGACGTGGTCATCATCAAGGCCATCGGCATCGGCCTCGCCATCGCCATCGCGATCGACGCGACGATCGTGCGGATCCTCATCGTTCCCTCGGTGATGCGCATCCTGGGCCGCGCCAACTGGTGGGCCCCGCGTCCCCTGTCGTGGCTACACGAACGGATCGGAGCGGGTGAGTCGCGGGTCCCGGCCTCCGCGGTGCCAGCCAGGACGTAGTCCGGCCGGGAGGGGGTGGTAGGGGGCGCGGGGACGCCCCCCACCTACAGGGGAAAGGCCTGGGTGGCTCAGGCCGTCGATGCAAGGATGGCGCCGCCACCTAGGAGCAGGCACACAGAAGGCTTGGAGATTGCCAAGAGGACGGGCCGGGGAACCTAGCTGCTTGCGGTCCCCGAATGGACCAGGGGGAGCTCAACCTCGAAGGTCGCGCCCCCGCCATCGGTCGGCCTCACGCGCACCGTCCCGCCGTGCGCGCTGACGACCGCGCTCACGATGGAGAGCCCAAGGCCGGCGCCTCCGCTATCGCGGCTGCGGCTCGGGTCGGCGCGGTAAAAGGGCTCGAAGATCCGCTTCAAGTCCTCGGTGCCGAGCCCTTACCCGTGGTCGGCGACCGACATCCGCGCGAATCCATTCTCGGTCGAGACCCCGATGTCGATCGGAGTCTGGGATGGCGTGTGCACGATCGCATTGCGCACCAGGTTGCCCAGGACCTGTCGGAGTCGCGTGTCGTCACCGGCGACGACGACCGCCTTGGGCGCCTCGAGGTTGATCTCGCGCTGAGGGGCGACCGCGCGGGCGTCGGCCGCCGCGTCCCGCGCGATGGTCTGCAGATCGACGGGCTTGGTCTCGAGCGGCCGGCCCTGGTCGAGGCGGGCGATCAGCAGCATGTCGTCCACCAGCGCGGACATGCGCACCGATTCCTCCTCGATCCGGCGGCGGGCCACCTCCGCGTCGGCGGGCGACTCCGCCGCGCCCCGGCGCAGCATCTCCGAGTAGCCGCGGATCGACGTCAGAGGTGTGCGCAGCTCATGGGACGCGTCGGCGATGAACCTGCGCAACCTGCTCTCCGATGCCTTGCGCTGCTCGAAGGCGGCCTCGATCTGGCTCAGCATCGTGTTGAGCGCGAGCCCGAGCCGGCCGATCTCGGTCGTCGGCGTCGCCGGCTCGACCCGACGGGACAGGTCCCCGGCCGCGATGTGCTGAGCCACACCACCCATCCTCTGGAGCGGCCGGAGCCCGAGCTGGATGATGAACCAGGCCAGAGCCGCGACCGCCCCCAGCACGACGAGCCCGATCAGGACTTCGAGGAGCAGGAGCTGGCTCAGTGTGGAGAGCGCGTCGGTGAGGGGTATCGCGAGCACCACGGTGCGGCCGCCGAAGAAATCCTCGGACCACGCGGTCACCCGGAACTGCGACACGCCATTCGTCCCTTCGACGGTGAAGGGCTGCGACGGCCGGTCGACGCCGCTGACCTCCACATGGCGCGGCAGCTCAGGGCGCGCCGTCGATGGCGTCCCGCCCTGCGGGTACGTGACGTTATCCGCAAGCACCGTGCCGTCAGATCCGAGGAGCTCGACCACGGTCCCGACGGGAAAGGTGGAGGGAGACTGTCCCCCCGGGCCGCGGTCCTGGCCTCCCAGACCCTGCACCGCCTGCTGGACTCCGTTCGTGAGCTGCGCGTCGATCCGGCCGATCAGGGATTTCTGCAGCAGGGCATACGTGGCGACGTCCGAGATCACCAGGCCGACCAGGACGAGCGAGATGACGCCGATCAGGAGCCGCCCACGAAGGGACAGGGTCATTTTCTCGGCGTTCGCAGCACGTACCCCACGCCGCGGACGGTCTGGATCAGCGCCGGCTCCTGGCGGTCCACCTTGCGGCGGAGATAGCTGATATACGTCTCCAGCACGCTTGCGTCACCGCCAAAGTCGTAGTGCCATACGTGATCGAGGATCTGGCTCCGGGTCAGGACCCTTCCGGCGTTGATCAGGAGGTACCGGAGGAGGCGATACTCGGTGTTCGTCAGGTCGATCGCGTGGCCGTGGCGCCGCACCTCGTGGGCCTCGTCGTCGAGCTCGAGGTCGGCGAGGCTGAGCTGGCCGTTCTCGGCGTCCGCGTTGCCGTGGCGTCGCAGCACCACGCGCACGCGCGCGATCAGCTCCTCGACGCTGAACGGCTTGGTCACGTAGTCGTCACCGCCGATCGTCAGGCCATGAACCTTGTCCTCGGTGGCGTCCTTGGCGGTGAGGAAGATGATCGGCACCTTGTTGCCCGCGCTGTTGAGGCGCTTCAGGACTTCCATGCCGTCGATGTCGGGCAGCATCACGTCCAGGATCACGAGGGCCGGGGAGAACTGCGTCACGGCGGTCAGGGCGCCCCGGCCGGTCGCCGCGGTCTTGACGTCGAACCCCTCGTACCGCAGGGCCATGGCGACGAGCTCGGTGATGTTCGGCTCGTCGTCGACCACGAGGACCCTCGCCCCGTCTTTGCGCGCCGTAGCCGTCGTGCTGTTCATTGCGCTCATCGTGATCGACTTTTCTGGGAAATTGCTCAGAGACTCTTGGGAGGCCGATGCGAGTTCGCTCCGGGCGCCGGCCACCCATCGAGCCGGTGGACCGTGCCCTCACGGTCGACCAGCCGGGCCGGCAGCCCGTTGGCGCGGAGCCAGGAGATCGCGTCTGCGCCCATCACGATCGCCGCCGTCGATGCGATGTTCGCGTCCACGCAGCTGCCCGCCGCCACGGTCGCCGTCCGCCAGCAGGACTCCGCCGGCAGCCCGGTGGCCGGGTCGATGATGTGATGCAGCGCCACGCCGCCCCGGGTCCACCGGCGCACGGTGGTGCTCGATGTGGCGACCCCGCCCGAAGTG
>DASXBE010000102.1:0-3808 GCA_036491815.1 Candidatus Dormiibacterota bacterium
CGCGGAGAAGACCTGCGCGACCAGGCCCATCCCGCGCTGGATTCGCACGTTCGTGCCGTCCGAAACCGCGATGCCCGCCGACTCCTGCCCGCGGTGCTGGAGCGAGAAGAGCCCGAAGTAGGTGAGGTTCGCGACGTCGACGCCGCGCTTGGAGCAGATGCCGAAAACGCCGCACACGGTTAGACCACCGTACCTTCCCAGGCCTCGCCCAGGTCGGCCAGCGAGAGCTTGAACTGGCCCTCGAACTCGATCGAGTCGCCACCCGCCAGTCCGAGCAGGGCGAGCTCGACGTGGTGCCGGCGCGCCAGGGACTGCAGCTCGGGCATCACGCGGGAGGGGACGCTGACGATGAAGCGGCTCGCCGACTCGCCGAAAAAGGCGGCGTCGAGGCGCAGCGCCTCTTCGGGGCGGATCGCCGGGCAGCGGATGCCGATCCCACCAAGCAGGCAGGACTCGGCGAGGGCGACGAGCATTCCGCCCTCGGCGCAGTCATGGGCCGAGTGCAGGTAGCCGCTGTCCGCCGCGGCGAGGATGAGGCGATGGACCGCGAGCTCGCGGACCAGGTCCAGGGCGGGCGGGCGGCCGGCGACGAGGCCGTGCTCGACCTTCAGGTACTCGGTACCGCCGAGGTCGTTGAGGCTCGTGCCGACCAGGAGCACGAAGTCCCCCTCGGCCCTCAGACCGGCCCCCAGCCGGCGGCCGTAATCGTCGATCAGGCCGACCATGCCGACCACAGGGGTCGGCCAGATCGGTGAGGCGCCGGACGCGTCGTTGTACAGGCTGACGTTGCCGCTCACGATGGGCACCTCGAGGGCGCGGCAGGCGTAGGCGAGGCCGGCGATCGTCTCCTCGAGCTCCCAGAACACCTCCGGGCGGTCGGGGTTCGCGAGGTTGAGGCAGTCGGTCACGGCGAGCGGTCGAGCCCCGGTGGCGATGATGTTGCGCGCCGCCTCCGCGACGGCGAGCTGGGCGCCCAGGTGCGGGTCCAGGTGGCAGTACCGCGAGTTGCAGTCGGTTGTCATGGCGATCCCGAGGCGCGTGCCCTTGACCCGCAGCATGGCCGCGTCGCCGCCCGGCGGGATCACAGTCGAGGCGCCCAGCATGTGGTCGTAGCGGCGAAAGATGCCGCGCCGGCTGCTGAGGTTCGGACTCGCCAGGAGTCGGAGCAAAGTGGCGGCTGGATCAACCAGCGGCGGGAGGGCGTCGATGTCCAGGCCGCGTGGGGGTTCGGGGGGGAGGCCGACCAGGCGCCGCGGCGGCGCGCCGTCCGTCAGGAGCTGCACCGGGAGCTCGGCCACGTGTGCGCCGCCGTCGAGCACCGTCAGCACGCCGTCATCGGTCACCTCGCCGATCACCGCGGAGGTCAGGTCCCAGGCCCCGAAGATCGCCTCGACCTCCGACTCCCGGCCGCGCTCCACGACGATGAGCATCCGCTCCTGCGACTCCGAGAGCATCACGTCGTATGGCGACATGTCCCGCTCGCGGCGCGGCACCTTCGCCACATCGATGACCGCGCCGGCGCCTGGCACGCGTCCGGCGCATTCCGCGACGGATGACGTGAGGCCGGCCGCGCCGAGGTCCTGGATCGCCACCACGGCGTCCACATGGGCGAGGTCCTGGCACGCCTCTAGGAGGGACTTCTCGAGGAATGGATTGGCGACCTGCACCGCGGGCCGCCGGGCGGCGCTGTTCTCATCGAGCTCGACCGACGCGAACGACGCGCCGTGGATGCCGTCGCGGCCCGTGTCGGCTCCGACCAGCATCAGGCTGTTGCCCTTGCCCTCGGCCCGGGCGCGCATGAGCCGGTCGACCCTGACGAGCCCCACGCACATCGCGTTGACGAGAGGGTTCTGCGCGTAGCAGTCCTCGAAGTAGACCTCGCCTCCGACGGTGGGGATTCCGATGCAGTTGCCGTAGCCGCCGATACCGGCGACGACGCCTTCGACGTGCCGGGCGGATTCGGGCTGCGGTCCGAAACGAAGCGAGTCCAGCAGAGCCACCGGGCGCGCGCCCATCGCGATCACGTCTCGGATGATTCCACCGACCCCGGTCGCAGCGCCCTGGTAGGGCTCGATCGCGGAGGGATGGTTGTGGGACTCGATCTTGAAGACGATCGCCCAGCCCTCGCCGATGGAAACCGCCCCGGCGTTCTCACCGGGCCCCTGCAGCACCGCGGGTCCGCTCGACGGGAGGCGCCGCAGCAGCGCCTTCGAAGTCTTGTAGGAGCAGTGCTCCGACCACAGCACCCCGAGCATCCCGAGCTCCACCTCGTTGGGCGTCCGCTTCAGCTGCTCCACGATCGCCCGGTATTCGTCAGGTGTGAGCGCGACCTCTCGGAGCCTGCGCTCGTCCACCGACTTCAGGCTCAAGACACGAGGACCTTCGCCGCGCTCTCCGCCAGCGAGCGAAACATCTTCAGGCCGTCGGTGCCGCCCAGCTCGGCCTCGGCGCACCGCTCGGGGTGCGGCATCATGCCGAGCACGTTGCCGCGGGCGTTCACGATCCCCGCGATTCCGTGCAGCGAGCCGTTGGGGTTGGAGCTCGCCGTGACCCGACCCTCGGCGTCGCAGTAGCGGAACACGACCTGACCGCGCTGCTCCAGGCGTGAGAGGGTGGCCGGGTCCGCGAAGTAGCTCCCCTCGCCATGCGAGATCGGGATGCGCAGCACCTCGCGTTCCTCGCACGCGGAGGTGAACGCCAGGTCGGTCCGCTCCACAACGAGGTTGGTCCACTGGCAGCGGTACTCGAGTGAGGCGTTGCGGATCAACGCCCCGGGCAAAAGACCCGACTCGCACAGGACCTGAAAGCCGTTGCAGATTCCCCAGACGAGACCGCCACGGTCGGCGAACTCCCCGATCCTGTCCATCACCGGCGCAAAGCGCGCGATGGCACCGGTGCGCAAGTAGTCGCCGTATGCGAACCCGCCCGGAAGCACGATGACGTCACAGCCCTTCAGGTCCGCGTCCTTGTGCCAGAGGTACTGGAGCTCGGCCCCGAGGACCTGGTCGATCACCCAGCCGCAGTCGCGGTCGGACCACGTACCCGGAAACACCACGACTCCAAACTTGATGCGCTTCACAATCACCTCGAAGTGAGCCCACGCGGGGTCCCCGCGAAATCGCAGATTTCGTGGGGTGCAATCACCGGTGGCCGTCCCGCTCGAGGTCGAAGCGGAAGTCCTCGATCACGTGGTTGGCCAGCAGCTGGTTGCACATCGCCTCCACGCGGCGGCGAGCTTCATGCTCGCTCGAAACGTCGAGCCTCAGCTCGATGTACTTGCCGACGCGGACATCGTCCACCTCGCGAAAGCCGAGCGTGGCCAGGCCCTGCCTGACCGTGATGCCTTGCGGATCGTTGACCACCGGCTTGGGAGTCACGATCACGCGGGCGATCAGCTTCGTCAACGCTCGTTCCTAGGCTTGGGCGGAAAGAGGGGCTTGCCCACCAAGCGCTGGTATGCCGTCAGGTAGCGCTCGCGGGTCTGGGCGACGATGTCTGGCGGCAGCTGCGGCGGGTCCGACTCCTTGTCCCATCCGGAGCGCAGCAGCCAGTCCCGCACGAACTGCTTGTCGAACGACTCGGGCGAGGTCCCCACCTGGTAGCTCGCCGCGTCCCAGTACCGCGAGCTGTCGGGCGTCAGCACCTCGTCGATCAGGATCAGCTCGTCGTCCAGCAGGCCGAACTCGAACTTGGTGTCGGCCAGGATCAGCCCCCGCCTGGCGGCGAACTCGGACCCGAACTTGTACAGCTCGAGGCTCGCGTCCCTGAGCTGCGCCGCCAGCCCCTCGCCCAGCTCTTTTTGGAGCTG
>DASXBE010000103.1:0-20842 GCA_036491815.1 Candidatus Dormiibacterota bacterium
CGAGGCGGCCAGCTGGCTGGTCACGAGCGCGACCGCGAGGAGCACCACGAGCTCGAGCAGCTCGGCCGGCCCGCGCACGCTGAAGGTCCCGACCGGAGGAACGAAAAAGAAGTCGTAGAGGAGGAATGCCGCGACGCTCCCTGCCACCGCGGGCCCGCGTCCCCAGCGGGTCCCGAGCCACAAGACGAGCAGTAGATAGACGGCCGAGAGGCCCGACACCGATGCGCGAGTCTCGACCAGACCCATCGCGGCGGTGATCAGAACCACGCCTCCGATCGACAGCGCGTATGGGCCGGCGCGCCGCCACACCTCCGGCTGGATCACGACGCCAGCCAGACCACGCCAGTCCCGTGCGCACTACAGACGCCCATCAGGTCGTCGTCCAGCCTGATCTCGAAGGTGGCGTCGCCCGGCTCCATGCGCAGGTAATACACCGGCGCGCCCTCCCTTGCGCCCCTTCTCGCCTCGTCGACGGTGGACACAAGCCGCTCCCGCGTCTCGGCGGGGAGGTACTGCATGAAGACCGAGTGGTACACGACCGCCGCCGCGCCGCTCCGCCGTTCCGCCAGCTCCCGCGCGACGAAGTCCGCCGCGTCGATCCGCTCCACGGCAGCCGGAACCTCGCGGGCGAGCTGGATCGCCCCGTCGAGCAGTGACAGCCGGCTGAGCTGGTCCGCCCAGACGAACGAGCGGAGCCTCAACGCGCCATCTTCGGAGGTCGCATCGATCGGCTCCAGGTCGCACCCCAACCGTTCCACCACCTCGGCGGTGCGGTTCAGGGGCGGCGGAACGTCGAAGCTGTGGTCGAAACGCACGGGCGAGGCAGTGTCGCCCCATGCTCCCTCGAGCGCCTCGTACCGGTAGTGATCCCAGCGCAGGTTGAGGCCCGCGCTGGCGCCCACCTCGAGGATCCGCAGGGGCAGGCCGCTCCGATGGGCGGCCTCGAGAAAGCCACCCAGCAGCGCCGCGCTGCGTCCGACCTCGTTGGTCTGGCACCCGCGGGCGAGCCGCTGCGAGATCGTGGCGCCCTGGTCGGACAGCGCCTGTCGGAAGATCGGCCATGCGGCGGCCGGATCGCCGTCACCTCCGGTCGACGGGTAGTGCGCCGCCAGCTCGGGCAGCGCGCCCTCGAGGACCAGGGCATGTACGGCGCCCATGAGACGAAGGGCAAGTGCGGCTGTGCCCGGCTCGGCTGCGAACGGCGCAAGGAGGTCCCAGGTCGGTCCATCCGCCTCGAGATCACGCGCGGCCGCCCCCAGCAGGGCTCCGTAAAAGGGGGAGCCGAGCTGGGTGCAGCCGTCGGCCTGCGACCTCAGCCGGCCCGCCAGGACCTCATGCTCCTGCCGCAATCGCGAGCTCCTTCGCGCGGTTCTGGTAGCCCGGGTGCGACGGGTGCGCGACGCGGTACCACGCGAGCGTCTCGGCCAGCGAATCCTCCAGCGCTGACGGCTCGAATCCGAGCTCCGACCGGGCCCTGTCGAGGACGTAGCCGGCGGAGCGCCTCGGGTCCGGCCCGTACGGGCTCGCGCCTTCCGGCAGCTCCTCAAACGGAACCGGATACAAGCGCGCCGGCACGCCCGTCGCCCGCGCGATGCCCTCGATCAGATCGCGCAGGGACACACCTTCAAAGGCGGCGTTGTAGGCCTTGCGGGTCGTGTCCTTGCGCAGGTCGCACGCCAGCGCGCATGCGTACCCGACGTCCTTGACCCAGGCCAGCCCGGCCTGCCGCTCGTAGGATTCGGCCGGGACAAGCAACGGCCCGCCGTCGGCTACCCGTTGGATATAGGCGGCGATGCGCAGCGTGTGGTCGGCGGGCCCGAACACCGCCGGCGGCCGGATGACCGTCCACGGCAGGTCGGGAGAGCGCGCCAAGGCTGTCTCGCACCAGCGCTTGCCGTCGAGGTAGCCCAGGCCGGCCGGCGGCTCGCCCACGAGCGGCTGGAAGTCGTCCTCCCTCGCCGGCCGCCCGTGTAGGTCGGGATAGACCCCCGTGGAAACGAACACGTAGCGCTCGCCCCTGAACCGCCGCGCCACGGCCGCCACCTCGTCCGGCTGGTAGCACGCGAGGTCGAGGATCACGTCGGGCTGGACGTCGGCGAGAGCGTTCGCCAGCTGGGACTCGTCGGCCCTGTCGAAAGCGACGTAGCTGGTGAAGGTTCCATATGGACGTTCCTGGCGCCCGGCGGCCACCGTCTCCACCCCCCTTCGCATGAGCTCCTTGCACGCGGCGACGCCGACGAAGCCCGCGCCGCCGATGACGAGGGCCCTCGTCAATCGATGTCGCGGGCGGCGAGCTCGATGTCGACACCGTCGACGTCCGCGAGCCGCGCCGCGAGCTCACCCGCCATGGCGACCGATCGATGCCTGCCGCCCGTGCAGCCGAACGCCACCACGAGCTGGGAGCGTCCATGGTCGCGGTAATGCGGAATCGCGGCCCGGAGGGTCCTTTCCAGGTTGGCCAGCAGCTCGACCGCCGCAGGCTGCTCGATCACGTAGGCTCGCACGCGCGGATCGCGGCCGTCGAGCGGCCGGAGCTCCTCGACCCAGTACGGGTTGTCCAGCAGCCTGACGTCGATCACCCACGAGGCGCCGTCGGGGATGCCGTTCTTGTATCCGAACGCCAGGCACGTGACGAGCATCCGGTCGCGAGAGCGCAGCTGCTGGGCGAGCTCGCCCAGCTCAGCCACGTGGACGCGGTGGTGGGCCCGGTCGTGGCTCCCGCCGGTGCGACCATCCGGCGCGCCAACGTGGACAAGCACGTACCGGATGTTCTGCCGGTCGGCGTCCTTCAGGATCTCGACCGCGTCCCCGCGCAGCGGGAGCACCGCGTCGGATCCCTCCCAAGGGGAAAGCCACCGCGCCAGCTGGAACCCCGCGTCAAGGAAGACGCCGACAGCCTCGTCGAGCTCGGGCTCGTCGTTGCCCCCAATGATCACGAGCGACATCTCAGAGCGTCTCTTTCAGGCGCTTGGCGAGGCGCTCCGGGAGGCCAAGCTTCACGATCTCGTCGACCGGCGCCTCGCGGATCGCCTGCACCGAGCCGAAGTGTCGCAGGAGCGCGCGCTTGCGTGCGGGACCGATGCCCTCGATGGAATCAAGGGGCGAGGTCAGCGCCTTGCGCGAGCGCACCTTGCGGTGGTGGGTGATGGCGAAGCGATGGGCCTCGTCGCGGATGCGCTGGACCAGGAACATCCCGGGCGAGCTCCTCTCCTGGATGATCGGCTCGGCCCGGCCCGGGGCGAAGATCTCCTCGCGCTCCTTCGCCAGCGCGAAGGTCGGGATGTCGGCGTAGCCGGCGGCCTCCAGGACCTCGAGGGCCGCGCTCAGCTGGCCGCGGCCGCCGTCGATGAGGATCAGGTCCGGCCGGCTGGTGAACGAACGGTCGCCGACGACCTCCGCATCCTCGCGCCGCTGCGCCGACTCGAGGCGCTCGAGCCGCCGGCGGAGCACCTCCTGCAGCATCGCGAAGTCGTTGGGGCCGGGCACGTACCTGATTCGGAAATGGCGGTAGTGGTCGTTGCGTGGACGCCCGTCCTCGAACACGACCATGGCGCCGACCGCCGAGTCGCCCTGGATGTTCGAGATGTCGTAGCACTCGATCCGCTTCGGCGGCGTTTCGAGGTCGAGTGCGTCGGCCAGGGCGGCGAGCATAGGCTCCGTCCTGCTGCGGTCGTAGTCGGCCTGGATGCGAAGCTGCTGCAGCTCCTGCGCGGCGGTTTCGCCAAGCTGCGTGACGAGTGCGCGCTTGCGACCGCGCTGCGGAATCTCGATGCCAACCGGACCGGCCCGCTTCTCGGTCAGCCAGCCGGTGATCAGCTCCGGCTCATCGATTGGCCCCGGGAGGATGACCGTCCGCGGCACATGCGTGGCGCTCGAGTAGTACTGAAGGACGAAGCCACGCAGCAGCTCGGACTCCGCCGCATCGCCGGCGCCGTCGAGGGCGTGCCCGTCGTGTCCCACCATCTTGCCCTGCCGGATGTACGCCACCTCGACGAAGACGTCGTTGCCGCTGCGCGCGTAGGCGACGATGTCCTGGTCGTCTCGGCCGTGGGTGACCACCTTCTGCCGGTCCGCGATCCGCTCGATCGACTGCAGCTGGTCGCGGTACCGTGCCGCGTTCTCGAAGTCCAGCCTGGCCGCCGCGCCCTCCATCCGTCCCTGCAGCTCTCGGACAAGGACGTCGGACCGGCCCTCCATGAAGAGCGCAACCTCGTTGATCCGCGCTTTGTAGTCCTCCGAGCTGATGCGCCGCTCGCACGGACCGGGGCACCGCTTGATGTGGAAGTCGAGGCACACCTTGCCCTGCCGGAAGATCTCGTCGGAGCAGGTGCGAAAGGGCAGCAGCTGCCGGATCGACTTGACGGTGCCGCGCAGCGACAGCGCCGACGTGTACGGGCCGAAGTACCGCGCGCCGTCATTCTGGACACGTCGCGAGTAATGGACCCGGGGGAACTCCTCGTTGACAGGCAGCTTCAGATAGAGGTAGTTCTTGTCGTCCTTCAACCGGATGTTGAATCGAGGTCGATAGTTCTTGATCAGGTTGTTCTCGAGGACGAGGGCCTCCACCTCGTTCGCCGTCGTGACGAATTCGAAGTCGGTGGCCTTGCGGGTGAGCTCCGCGACCTGGGCAGTCGGCGCGTATCCGGGCGTGAAGTAGGATCGGAGGCGGTCGCGGAGCCGAAGCGCCTTGCCCACGTAGATCACCTGGCTCCGGTGGTCGCGGAACAGGTAAACGCCGGGGCTGTCCGGCACAGCCTGCAGTCGCCGTTTGATCGTCTCCTCGAGGGTCACCGCCATCCGAACCCGATTGTAGGAACCCGTAAACTCGGGGCCGTGGAGAGCCCGCCAAGCGACCTGCCTTCCCCGCCCGGCGACGCGCCTTTACCGCCGCACGGGTCAGCCTCTCCCACGAAGATCGCCGGCCAGGAGCACGCGCCCTCCAGCACCGTCCCGATGGCGCCCCCGGGATCGCTTTACACGCCGTCCACCGGGCAGACCAACACGCTCGCGATCATCAGCCTGGGATCTGGCGTCGTGTCGGTTTTCGGCCACCTCCTGCTGCCCGGGATCGGCGGCGGAACGCTCGCCTTCATCGCGATCGTCACCGGCTACATGGCGCGGGGCCAGATCAGGCAGACGGGCGAGAGCGGGATGTGGATGGCCAACGTCGGCATCATCATCGGCATCGTCCACTTCGCCCTTCTGATCCTTCTCTTCTTCCTCGTCATCGTCGCCATCTTCGTTCTCGGCTTCGCGATGTTCGGTTTCCACCGCTAGAAGAGCCACGCGACATGCGCCAGAAACCGGAACTCGTCCCTCGGCCACGATTCCGGTGCACCGCGATAGGATGCCCGCATGAGTGACCAAGGCAACGGCCATGAGGTTCCCCAGCCGCCGCCGGCGCCACCGTCCCCGCCGAGCGAGTCCCCACTCCCGCCTCCGCCGCCACCTGGCTACGCGCCGCCTTCCTACGGTCCAACCCAGCCTCCACCGCCCCCTGGCTACGCGCCGCCGCCCTACGGTTCACCCCCGCCGATGGCTCCGCCGCCCTACCAGGGTGGGCAACCGGGCTACGGGTGGCCGCAGGGACAGGTGCCGCGAGGACAGATGCCACCGGCGTACCCGCCCGGGGCCCGCATCGCCACCACGGCGGGACTGCTCGGCCAGTTCGGCGGGGCGGCCGCCTGGTCGATCGGGTTCGGCGTGGTTTCGATCGTCGTGCCGCTCGTTTCGACCTTTTACTTCCCGGTCATGCCGATCTTCGGAATCATCAACGGGTTCCGTGCGATCCAGCGGGGCCGGATGATCGGTGGCATCGTCGGAATCGTCCTCAACATCGTCGGCGGCCTCATGAGCCTGCTGGTGAGCGGGCTCCTAGGTGGTGCCTCCGGCCGGTAGAGATTCGCGCGCCGCGTGCGTCGCGGGGATGGCCAGGATCGGAAACAGCACCGCGAGGAGGCAGAAGGCAACCGCGGCCCACAGCGCCAGGTCGAGGGACCTCGCGATCAGCGGACCGGCCACCGCTGAGCCGATCGGGTTCCCGACCGAGTTCAACGACATCGAGACGGCGAACGCGCGGCCGAACCAGGCGGGGTCTGTCCTGCGCTGCCGCAGGGTGAAGAGGCCGATGTCAAACGGGCCCGTGGCCAGGCCGAGGATGGCGATGGCCGCGGCGACGACGACGATGTTGCCCGCCAGGGGCAGCATCGCGGTCGCGACGGTTCCGATCAGGATGGCCACCACGATCATCTGCCGCTCGCGGCCCTGAGAGGAAAAGCGCCCGGCGACCAGGGCCGAGACGAGGCCCGCGGCGCCCATGCCGCCCCACAAGAGACCGACAGTCGACGGCCCCATGTGCAGACGGTTGAGCACGAGCACCGGCACGGCGATCACGAGCAGGCCGTTGCCGATGTTGAAGAGGCTCAGGGTGAGGGCGAGCCCACGAAGCGTCGGGTTCCTCACGGTGTACACGAGCCCGAGCCATGCGTTGAGGAGGACCGACCCCACCTGGGTCGCCGTGTTCCGGGGGTCGGGCAGGCGCAGCATGACCGCGGCCGCGGCCACGTAGACAGCGCCCGAGACCGCCAGCGCCCACTCTCCGCCGAAGAGCCCGACCAGAGCGCCCGCGAGCGGCGAGGCGAGGAGTGTGGCGATCACGTGACCGCTGCTGTCGAGGCCGTTGGCGCGTTCCCAGAGGTGCCGCGGCGCGAGGATCGGAAACAGCGAACGCGCCCCGGCCCAGCTCAGGGGGTTCGTCAGAGATGCCACCGCCACGATGACCAGGAGCACCGGTGCCGCGAGCAGGTGCAGCGCGGAGAGCCCGGCGATCAGGCCGAGGGAGGCCGCGGCCACGAGGTAGTCGAGGACGACGAGGCGGGCGCGCCCGTAGCGGTCCAGCATCGCGCCCGCCAGCGGCGAGACCACGATCCCGGGAAGGGCGGCCATGAAAGCGGTCACGCCCGCCAGCTGCGGCGAGTGAAAGCGCTCCAGAACGAAAAGCACGAGCGCCACGAAGAGCATCGAGCCGGCCATGCGGCCCAGCAGCAGGCCCGCGTACAGCCGGGTGAATCCCGGCACGCGCATCAGCGCGCCGTAGGTTGTCTCAGGCTGCGTCTTCAGTGAGGATCAGACCGCCACTTTGACTTTCGTCTTGCGAGTTCGTGCAGAGCCGTTGGCCCGGACACGCGCGGCGGGGCGATGCGCCCTCGCCAGAGGCTCGACGAGAAAGTGGCCGGTCGACGAGGCGGGGTTGGCGGCGAGCTGCTCCGGGGTGCCTTCCGCAATCACGTAGCCGCCCTTTGCGCCGCCCTCCGGGCCGAGGTCGATCAGCCAGTCGGCCGTCTTGAGCACGTCAAGGTTGTGCTCGATGACGACGACGGTGTTGCCATGGTCGACCAGGCGGTGCAGGACCGCCAGAAGACGCTCCACGTCCAGGTAGTGCAGTCCGGTCGTCGGCTCATCGAGCAGGTAGAGGGTGCGCCCGGTGTCGCGGCGGGACAGCTCGGCCGAGAGCTTGACCCGCTGGGCCTCGCCGCCCGACAGCTGCGTCGCGGGCTGGCCGAGGCGGATGTAGCCGAGCCCCACGTCGTGCAGGGTCTTGAGCTTGGTCTTGATAGGGGGCACGTTCTCGAAGACCTCGAGCGCCTCGTCGACGGTCATCTCGAGCACGTCTGAGATCGAGTGCCCGCGGAACTTGACCTCCTGCACCTCGCGTGAGTAGCGCGTGCCGTGGCAGACCTCGCACGGAACGTAGACGTCGGGCAGGAAGTGCATCTCGATCTGGATGATCCCGTCGCCCTGGCACGCCTCGCACCGCCCGCCGCGTACGTTGAAGCTGAACCTTCCCGGCTTGTAGCCGCGCATCTTCGCCTCGGGCAGCGTCGCAAAGAGGTCGCGCATGTACGTGAACATCCCTGTGTAGGTGGCGGGGTTGCTCCGCGGGGTCCGGCCGATCGGCGACTGGTCGATGTCGATCGCCTTGTCGAGATGCTCGAGCCCCTCGATTCCGTCGTGCGGGCCCGGACGGTCCTTCGCGCGGTAGAAGTGCTGGGCGACCTTGCGGCTGAGGATGTCGGTGACGAGAGACGACTTGCCCGATCCGCTCACGCCGGAGACGGCGACAAATGTGCCGAGCGGGATCGAGACGTCGACGTGCTTCAGGTTGTTCGCCCGCGCGCCCCTGATCGTCAGCCGCTTGCCGCTGCCGCGCCGCCGCTGTGAGGGCATAGGGATCTGCCGGTCCCCCCGCAGGTAGGCCGCGGTCAGCGAGTTGGGATCCCGCAGCACCTGCTCCACGGTCCCCGCCGCGATGATCTGGCCGCCGTGCTCGCCCGCGGCCGGGCCGATGTCGACCATGTAGTCGGCGGCCCGGATCGTCTCCTCGTCGTGCTCCACGACGATCAGCGTGTTGCCGAGGTCGCGGAGCCGGACCAGGGTGTTGATCAACCGGCGGTTGTCCCGCTGGTGGAGGCCGATCGACGGCTCGTCGAGGATGTAGAGGACTCCCATCAGCTTGGAGCCGATCTGTGTGGCGAGCCTGATCCGCTGTGACTCGCCCCCCGACAAGGTGTTGGCGGCGCGGTCGACGGTGAGGTACTCGAGGCCTACGTCGATCATGAACTGGAGGCGCTCGCGGATCTCCTTCAGGATGCCGCGCGCGATCAGCAGCTCGCGCTCGCTCAGCTGGAGCTCGTCGAAAAACCCGATCGCCGTGCTCACCGCGAGCGCGCAGACCTCGGCGATGTTGTGGTCCGCGACGGTCACCGCGAGCGACTCGGGCTTGAGCCTTGTGCCCTTGCATGCCGGGCATGGCTTGTCGGACATATAGCGCTCGAGCTCTGCCTTCAGGTACTCGGACTGGGTCTCCTCGTAGCGCCGCTGAAGGTTGGCGATCACGCCCTCGAACGGCGCCTCGTACCAGCGCGAGTGGCCGTACTGGTTCTTGTAGCCGAACCGGATCTTCTTCTCCGCGGTGCCGTTGAGGAGCATGTCGCGCTGCGCCTTGGTCAGCTTCGACCACGGCTTGTCCATGTCGATGCCGAAGAACTTGCTCACGGACTCGAGCAGCTCCGGGTAGAAGAACTGCGAACGGCTCCACGGCGCGATCGCGCCCTCGCGGAGCGAGAGTGACGGATCCGGCACTACGAGGTCGCCGTCGACCACCAGCTGGAAGCCGATGCCAGTGCATGTGGGGCACGCGCCGTGCGGGCTGTTGAAGGAGAAGTTGCGCGGCTCGGGCTCGGGCACGCTCGTCCCGTCGTAAGGACACATGAAGTCCTGAGACATCTGGATCTCCTGGCCCTTGTCGACCGGGGCGATGATCACCGAGCCGCCGCCGAGGCGAGCGGCCGTCTCGATCGACTCCACCAGCCGGCTGCGCTGGTCAGGCCCGACCGTGATCCGGTCGACCACGACCTGGACGTCGTGCTTCTTGTTTTTGTCCATCGGGATCGGCTCGCCGATCTCATAGAGGCTCCCGTCGACCCGCACGCGCACGAAACCCGACTTGCGCACGTCCTCGATCAGCGACCTGTACTCGCCCTTGCGACCCTTCACGACCGGGCCCAGCACCAGCACGCGCGTCCCGTTCTCGAGCTTCTCCACGTGGTCGGCCATCTGGTCGACCGTCTGGCGGCGCACCTCGCGCCCGCAGACGGGGCAGTGTGGGCAGCCGATCCGCGCGTACAAGAGCCTGAGGTAGTCGTAGACCTCGGTCACGGTGCCGACCGTGGAGCGCGGGTTCTTGGAAGTGCCCTTCTGGTCGATGGAGATGGCGGGCGAGAGGCCTTCGATGATGTCGACGTCGGGCTTCTCCATCTGGCCGAGGAACTGCCGCGCATAAGCCGACAGCGACTCCACGTAGCGCCGCTGACCCTCGGCGTAGATCGTGTCGAAGGCCAGCGATGACTTACCCGACCCCGAAAGGCCCGTGAACACGACGAGCTTGTCGCGCGGGATGGACAGCGTGACGTTTTTCAGGTTGTGCTCGCGCGCGCCCCTGATCGTGATCTGGTCGGTCGGCATGAACCCTTTAGTCTCCCTTCTCTCTGGTCACGGCAAACGTCGCGCTGGCGGTGGCCACCAGCCTGGAGTCCGCGCCCTCGACGCGGCACTCCGCCACCATGGTGCGGCGCCCTGAGTGGATCACGCGCCCGGTCGCCCGCAGCGTCTCGCCGATCTTGGCGGCGGAGATGAAGTTGAGCTTCAGGTCGAAGCTCATGGCGCGCACGACCCCTGGCTCAAGAGTACGCAATGACCGCCCCATGGCCGAGTCGGCCAGGGTGCTGATCATCCCGCCGTGCACGAAACCGGAGTGATTGGCCATATCCTCGGTCGCCTTCATCTCCACCGTCGCGGTCCCCGCGCCCGTCTCCATCAGCCGCAGGCCCAGCCAGGCCCAGGCGCGTGAGGACGGCAGGGAGTCGTCACTCACGCCCCTGGCCCTCAGGAACCGGCATGCAGGTCGACGATGCCCGGGCGACCAGGCGGTCCCGTTCGTCGAAAACGTCGGCCTCGCCGAAAAGCAGCGTCTGTCTCATCTCGATCACCCGCCCGACCGCTCGCAGCCGCCCGGAGACCACCGGGCGCAGGAAGTTGATCTTCAGCTCGATGGTCGTGTTCCACATCGCGTCCTCCTGGAGCGTGGCGAGCGACAGCCCCATGGCCGCGTCGGCGATCTGGGTGATCACCCCTCCCTGCACCACGCCACCGCCGTGCCGGTGCTGTGGGCCCGCCTGAAGCTCCAGCACCACGCGGCCCGGCTCAGCCTCGCTGATCCGCGCGCCCAGGGTCTCCATCCATCCGTCCGGCTTGGCCTCGAGCAGCGCGCGAGCGCGCCCGGCGTTCTTCACCGTGGCCATCGACGACACCCGAGCTGCCCGCGCGGTTTTACGGGCCGCGTCGCGACTTTCTCCAGTTCCGCACCATGGTCTTCTGCTTCGGGGCCGCGGCGATGGCGAGCGCGACGTCGCTGTCGTTCTCTTTCGGCTGGTCCTCTCCAGACAGGCGCTTGCGAAGCAGGATGATCCTGTCGCGGACGCGCGCCGCGTCCTCGAACTGCAGCTCCTTGGAGAGCCGGCGCATCTCCTTCTCCAGGTCGCGCGCGATCGCGAGCAGGTCCTCGCGCGGCACGCCCGCCCCGGCCATCAGCTCGACCGCGTCGGCCTGCAGGTCCTTCTCCTTGATCTCGAGCTCGTAGATCGCCTTCTTCACCGTCGCCGGTGTGATGCCGTGCTCGGCGTTATAGGCGATCTGCCGGTTGCGCCTGCGCTCCGTCTCGTCGAGGGCCAGCCGCATCGACTCGGTGATCGAGTCCGCGTACATGACCACGTGACCCTCGACATTGCGCGCCGCACGGCCAATGATCTGGATGAACGACCGGTAGGCGCGGAGGTAACCCTCCTTGTCCGCATCGAGGATGCCGATGAAGGCAACCTCGGGCAGATCGAGGCCCTCGCGCAGCAGGTTGATGCCCACCACCACGTCCACCGCCCCCGTCCTCAGGTCGCGCAGGACCTCGATCCGCTCCATCGCGTCGAGCTCCGAGTGCAGGTAGCGGACCTTGACTCCGTACTCGCGCAGGTAGTCCGCGAGATCCTCCGCGAACCGTTTCGTCAGTGTCGTCACGAGCGACCGGTGGCCGAGCTGCGTGCGCCGCTTCACCTCCGCGAGCAGGTCGTCGATCTGCCCCGCGGTCGGCCTGACCTCGACAGTGGGATCGACCAGGCCGGTCGGCCTGACCACCATCTCGACGGTCCGCTGCGACCGCCGCATCTCGTAGGCGCCCGGCGTGGCCGACACGTAGAGCACGTTGCGGGCGCGCTCCTCCCATTCCTCGAAGCTGAGCGGGCGGTTGTCAAAAGCGCTGGGGAGCCGGAACCCGTACTCCACCAAATTAGCCTTGCGCGAGCGGTCGCCTCCAAGCATGCCGCCGATCTGCGGCACGGCGACATGGGATTCGTCGACGAAGATCAGGGCATCGTCCGGCAGGAAGTCCATCAGCGTGTACGGCGCCTCACCGGGCTTCCGGCGCGTGAGATGCATCGAGTAGTTCTCGATCCCCGCGCAGGTCCCGGTCTCGCGCAGCATCTCCAGGTCGAAGTTCGTGCGCTGCCTCAGGCGCTGGGCCTCCAGGAGCCGGCCGTGCTCCTCAAACCACCTGCAGCGGTCGTCGAGCTCGGCCTCGATGTCGACCATGGCGATCCGCAGCTTGTCCGCCGGTGTGACGTAGTGCGACGCCGGAAACACGGTGAACTCGTCCTTCGGGCCGAGGATCTCGCCTGTCACGGCGTCGAGCTCCTGGATGCGCTCCACCTCGTCACCGAAGAACTCGACGCGATAGACCTTCTCCTCGTTGGCCGGGACAAGGTCGACGACGTCGCCGCGGACGCGGAAGCGCAGCCGCGCGAGGTCGTAGTCGTTGCGCTCGTAGAGCATCTCCGTGAGCTTGCGCAGGAAGACCTCCCGGCGGATGTTCTGGCCCTTCTCGATGTGCAGCGACTCGCCCATGTAGTCCTCGACCGAGCCGATGCCGTAGATGCAGCTGATGCTGGCGACCACCAGGACGTCGCGCCTGGTGAGCAGCGCCTGGGTGGTCGAATGGCGCATGCGGTCGATGTCGTCGTTCCGGCTGGAATCCTTCTCGATGTACGTGTCGGTCCGGGCGATGTACGCCTCGGGCTGGTAGTAGTCGTAGTAGCTGACGAAATACTCAACCGCGTTGTCCGGCAGCAGGCGCCGGAACTCCGCGCACAGCTGCGCGGCGAGCGTCTTGTTCGGGCTCAGCACCAGCACCGGCCGCTGGATCTTTTCGACCGCCCAGGCCATGACGTTGGTCTTGCCGCTCCCGGTCACGCCGAGCAGGACCTGCTGGGACAGGCCCGACTCGACTCCGTCGACGACCTGCGCTATCGCCTCGGGCTGGTCGCCGGCCGGCTTGAAGGGTGCGTCGACCCGAAAAGGGGAGGGCACGGGCCAACCATTCTAAGGCGCACAAACGTTCGGCGGCGGCCAGGATGACGAGCCGAGGCGTTACCTCTTCAGGGGCCAACAATCACATGGGAGGCACGAATTGAAAGACCAGGTCAAGGGTAAGGCGGAAGAGCTGAAGGGCAAGGTGACCGGTGACCGCGGTGAGGAGATGAAGGGCAAGGCCCGGCAGATGGGCGACAAGGCCCGCGGTGCCGTCCGGGATATGAGGGACGACGTCAAGAGCGAGGCGGACAAGAGCCGGAACGAGTCCGAGGCGGAGCGGGAAGCGGAATCCAGCCGTAGGTCAAGGTAACGCCAGGATCATCGCCTCGACGGTAGATCCGGCGCTGATTCCCTGCGCGCCAGGCGGGATGCGGACGAGCGCGTGCGCCCCGGCAAGGGACATGAGCCGCGAGGAGGACTGGGACCCGGTCGATTCGGCGACCAGGTCCCGGCCCTCGCGGTGCAGCGTGACCCGCTGATACTCGGTGCGGTCGCCCGCCGCACGGGCGTCGTAGCTCAGGCGTACCGGCAACGACGGCCGCTGCAGCCGGCTCAAGCCCTGCATCTTGCGGAGAGCCGGGCGGACGAACACCTCGAAAGTGACCAGCGACGAGACGGGGAAGCCCGGCAGCCCGAAGGCCAGCCGCGTCGCCTCTGGGTCGCCGTTCCGCGCCTCGCCTGGGATGGTCGCGAACGTGAACGGCTTCCCGGGCCGGAGCTTGACCCGGCCGACGTGGACAGTGCCCAACGACTCGAGCAGCGGCTTCACCAGGTCATGCGTCCCCACTGACACTCCGCCTGATGTGACCAGGACGTCGGCCTCGCGCAGCGCCTCCGCGACCAGGCTCCGCAGCGGACCCGGCTGGTCGGGGGCGATGCCGAGCATGCGCACCTCGGCGCCGGCCTCGCGCAATGCGGCGAGCAGGGCCCACCGATTGGAGTCGTGGATCTGGCCGCGCGCCGGCGTCTCCCCCACCTCGACCAGCTCGTCGCCGGTCGACATCAAAGCGACGCGGGGCTGGCGATGCACCGCCAGCGTGGCTCGTCCGACCGCGGCGGCCAGCCCGACCTCGGCCGGCCGGAGTCGCGTGCCTGCCACGAGCAGCTTCTCGCCGGCGCGCACGTCGGCGCCCACCTGGTGGTAGTTGCCGCGCGGCTGAAGGCCTGCCGGGATGGTCACACGGTCGCCATCGAGGGTGACGTCCTCGACCATCACCACGCAGTCCGCGCCGTCCGGCAGCACGCCGCCCGTCAGGATGCGGGCGGCGGTTCCAGGCTCGACCGCACCGCCGAAGGGGCGGCCGGCCGCCGACTCCCCAACGATGCGCAGCGTCTTGGACGCGTCGGCCGATCGGACCGCGAACCCGTCCACCGCGCTCGACGGGAAGGCCGGCAGGGGCGAGACGGCGATCACGTCCGCCGCCAACACGCGGTCGATGCAGTCTTCGAGGCGGAGGAGCTCGGGGCCGAGGACAGGTGTGTGCTGGAGGACGAGCGCCGCGGCCTCGTCGGCCGCCACCAGGGGATACGACGAAACCCGCACCGCTCAGCTACTCATGCCGAAGCGCTTTGGCGGGGTCCTGGCTCGCGCCCCTCACCGCGGGGAGCAGGCCGCTCACGGTGCTGAGCAGCACGGCGAGCGCGACCGCTGCCGCAACCACCGGCACGTCCGTCCTGAAGACGTCGAAGCCGCCGGCGCCCATACTCGACGTCAGGCGGTCGACGGCCTCGTTGCCCAGCCGGGCCAGCCCGACAGCCACGAGCGCTCCAATCAGCCCGCCGGCGAGGCCGATGCCCGCGGCCTCCGCGACAAAGAGAAGGAGCACGTCACGGGACCGCGCCCCCAGGGCTTTCAGCACGCCGATCTCCTTGGTCCTCTCGAGCACGGCCGTGTACATGGTGTTGGCGATCCCGAGGCAGGCCAGCGCCAGGGCCACCACCGCGAGGCCCAGGAGCGCGACCCGCAGCTTGCCCAACAGGTCCTCAAAGCTACGGAACTGGTCGCCAAACGTCTGGGCCTGGAAGCCCAGCGCCTCCACCCTCTTCCGAACTGTTGCGACGGCCGGTCCGGAGTCGGCCAGCAGTGTGACGCTCGAGAACTCGCCGCCCTTCCAGCCGTTCGCGAGCGCCAGGTTCGACCAGTAGCCCCGCGTCGTGTCGTAGCCCGCGAGGCCGCCTGGTGTTCCTGAGGGCATGTAGTCGGTCGCCACGATCCCGACCACGGTGAGCGTCAGGGGGAGCCGATGGGCGGCGACATTCGAAGTCCCGAGGGTGCCGTACGCGGTCGAGAAGGTGACCTGCTTCCCGAGCGCGGACTCAGGCGACCGGAACCCCAGCGCGATGGCCTCGCTGTCGGTCAGGATCACCTCCATCGCGGCATCCGATCTCGGCAGGCGGCCGAACTGCAGGGCCGGGACGACGCTCGAGGAGCCGAGCGGAGGGAGTGAGATCAGCGCGGCCGCGGGCGCCGCCGTCGCGGACGGGTCCACCCCAAATGAGCCCCTCAGGCCCAATTGGCCCCAGGCCGAGCGCACGTGGGGCACCCCGGCGAGGGTCGTCAGCGTCGCGGAGCCGAACGAAGCGCCGTTCGCGTCGGCGGACGGGTAGACGGCCACCTGGTGGACCTGGCTTTTGGCCAGCGCCGGGGCGCTGAGCGCCTGCTGAAGGCCGCCGGCCAGGGCCACGATGAGGCTCAAGGCGGCGATGCCGATGGCCACCCCCGTCGTGGTCAGAGCAGTCCTGAGCGGCCGCCTGCCCGCGCTGCCCAGGCCCACCTGCAGCGTGTCCCGCCAGTGCATCCGCGGCGCGGGGTCGACGGCTTGCTGGCTCCGGACCGTCGGCTTGCCGCCCTCGAGCTCGATCGCGCTGCCGTCGATCATCCGGACCAGGCGATGCGCGCGGCGCGCGACCTCGGGGTCGTGCGTGACGAGAACCACCGTGGCGCCGCGCCGGTTCAGGTCGGCGAGCCGGTCGAGGATCGCCTCGCCGGCGGCTGAATCGAGGCTTCCGGTCGGCTCGTCGGCCAGGATCAGCCCCGGCCGGTTGGCGAGGGCCCGCGCGACCGCGACCTTCTGCTG
The DNA here is from genome assembly GCA_036491815.1 of Candidatus Dormiibacterota bacterium. Lineage (GTDB taxonomy): Bacteria > Chloroflexota > Dormibacteria > Dormibacterales > Dormibacteraceae > DASXBE01. The sequence continues at coordinate 16,050 of DASXBE010000103.1, forward strand.
CTCGCCGCCGGAAAGGCGTCCGGCACGCGTCCGGGCGCGCGGCTCCAGGCCGACGAGGCTCAGCAGGTGACGGGCGCGCCGGCGCCGCTCCTCGCGCGGCACGCCGGCGAGGGTGAGGGGCAAGGCTACGTTGTCCTCGACCGACATCGAGGGGATCAGGTTGAAGGTCTGGAAGATCGTGCTGACGCGCTGGAGGCGGTAGTCGGCGAGGTCGCTCTCCGGCAGCTCCCCAAGCGGCAGGCCCGCCCCGTAGACGCGGCCGCCGGTGGGTCGATCGAGGCCGCCCATCAGCGAGAGGAGGGTCGTCTTGCCGCATCCGGACGGACCCATGATCGCAACGAACTCGCCCGGGCCGATCTCTAGAGAGACGTTCCGCAATGCGGTGACGTGCATCTCGTCGCGGCCGCCGTACTCGCGGTGGACGGCGTCCAGGCGAAGGCCGACCGCCTGCCCCAGCAGGTCGCGGTAATCGTCCGCTTCAGGGGCCGAGATTTCCTCCGGCAGCGCCGTGCCGGCCGGCTCGGGATCGGTCAGAACGCTGATGGCCACCAGGGGGGCGCCGCCGGCCGGTCCCGAGCCGTGCTCGCCATTGCCGTTGGCGCTGGGTGTGCTCTCCCCCGCCGGGTCCACGGCCACGCCGGTAGCTCCGACCGGCGCCATCACCTCGGGCGCCGCCGACCGGCGGGCGCGGCGTCGGTTCCTTGCGCTGCGGGGCTGTGAGCCAGGCTCGATCACGCTCGCCACCGCCCGAGTCTAAGCTCTTGCTTAACGCCGGGAACCCGCTCAGCGGGTTTGTTGGACGACCTGTTCCTCCAGCCACTTCAGGTACGCGACCGAGCCCCCATCGACCGCCACCTGGAGGACCTCGGGGAGCTCGTACTCGTGGTGGCCCTGGATGAACTCGAGGACCGCAGCGGCCCTCGACTCGACAGTCTTGACCAGCAGCAGCGCCTCGTGCTCGCGCTTGAGGCGGCCCTCCCAGTAATAGAAGGAATGCACCGTGGGCACGACCGAGCAACACCCCGCCAGGTGCTCGACGACCAGGGCCTCGCCCAGACGCTCGGCGTCGTCGCGGCCGCCGGTCGTGACCATGATCACGACGGCCTTCTCCCCCACCAACCTAATTCTCAGCCTTTCGCGGGCGGTCGAGCCAGACGGTCGCGGCCAGGAGCGCGATCGCGCCCAGGAGGAGCCCGCCGACCACGTCCGATTCCCAGTGAACGTCCAGGTACAGCCTGTCGAACGCGACGAGCAGCACCAGGAGGAAAGCGACTGGACCGGCCGCCTTGCGCAGGAGCGGCGAGGTGGTGAGGCGCCTGATGACGAATGCCAACAGGCCGTACGCCACCACCGCGCGGACGATGTGACCGGACGGAAAGCTGTTGCTGCCGAGCGCACCGCTGCCCGCCACGAGGGTGGTCAGGCTTGGACCGTCGCTGTGAGAGAGCGAGTGCGGCGGCCCGGGATGGTAGAGCAGGTACTTGTACATGATCTCCAGGAACACCGCGCCCGCGAAAGCAATGACGACCAGCGAGTCGGAGCCAAACCGGGCCCGCCACATGTAGACCAGCAGGGTCACCATCAAAACGCCCGTGAGCTCCAGGCCGCCCAGCTCGGCGATCGCCTGAAACAGGCCATGGAGCGACTCTCGCCATACGTCGTGCATCGCGCGACCGACCCGCAGGTCGAGCGCGTCGACGGCTCCGGCGGTGATCGCGATGGTCAGACCGACGAAGGCCACCGCCAACACCGCGATCCCGACCAGGCGGGGAATGAGCGGCTTCAGCGCTGGCAACGGCGGCAGAAAACCGTCGTGCGGCCTGCAATGCGCGTCACGGCGAGCGGACGGCCGCAGGTGAAGCACGCCTCGCCCGCGCGACCGTAAACCAGCAGCTTTTCCTGCTGGCCTCCGGTTTCGCCCCACGCGTCGCGATACGTGTTCACCGAGCTGCCGCGGTTGGCGATCGCCACGAGCAGCGAGTCCCTCATCGCCTCGTGCAGGCGGCGCGCGGACTTGCGGCTCACGGTGGCCGCGATGCGGTCGGGCCGCAGCCCGGCCCGGTGCAGCGACTCATCCGCATAGATGTTGCCCATCCCGGCGACCGCTCCCTGATCCAGAAGCACGGATTTCAGGCTGGTGCGCCGCCGGTGCAGGCGCAGGTAGAGCTCGTCCGCGAGAAAATCGGGATCGATCGGCTCAGGCCCGAGGCGCGGCAGCTTCCTCGAGGTGAGCAGGGCCTCCTCGGTGCCGAGCAGGAGCCGCCCGAACCGGCGCGGATCGCGATAGCGGAGCTGGCGACCGTCGTCCAGCGAAAAGACGGCGTGGGTGTGCTTGGCCAGGGAAGCCGCCGCATCGTGGAGGCGCAGGTGCCCGGTCATCCCAAGGTGAACCACGAGCCACAGCTGGTTGTCGAGCCCGATCAGGATGTACTTGCCTTTCCGCCGCACGAAATCGATGCGCGCGCCCGCGATGGCGTCGATGAACACCTCGGGCTCCGGGTGGCGGACGATGGTCGGAAAGGCGAGCTCGCAGCTCACGATCGTGCGCCCCACGAGCTCCGGCCGGAGATCCCTGACGATGGTCTCAACCTCAGGCAGCTCAGGCACTCAGACTCCAAACCTGCACGCCGACGGATGCCGCCACGTCCCGATCGGTCACGATCGTCTCGACCTCAGGCAGCTCAGGCATGCTCAACCCGAAATCGCACCCGACCGATGCCGGCACCTCGCGTTGCCCGGCTTCGCCGGGCAACCACCCGAGCCACGCGAAGTCAACACCGCCCGGGATGCCCGGGGGGTTCCCCACAAGGGGGGCCCGCCCCCCTTGTGCCCGGGCCCGCCCCCCTTGTGCCGTGGGCCCGCCCCCCTTGTGCCGTTTAAGCACGGACGACGGCCAGCTTTTTCATGTCCGCCCAGTTGGGTCCGACCTTGGTCTCGACCTCGATCCCGGTCTCGAGCTCGTAGGCGCCCGTCATGACCCGCGGCACCTTCTCGGCGAACTGGTCGACCTCCGACGCCGGCACCTCGAAGAGCAGCTCGTCATGCACCTGAAGCAGCATCCGACCTTCGATCTGGTCGGCCTCGATCTCCCTGTGCAGGCGGACCATGGCGATCTTGATGATGTCCGCGGCGAGCGACTGCATCGGGAAGTTGATGGCCATCCTCTCGGCCGCGCTCCGCAGCTGAAAGTTGGGCGAGCGAAGATCCGGAATCGCCCGCCGCCGCCCTGTCGCGCTGACCACGAAGCCTTCCTCGCGCGCCTGCCTGCGCACTCCGTCGAGGTACTCCTTCAGGTGCGAGTAGGTCGACCAGTACTGCGCGAGGAACTCGCGGGCCACGTCGCCGGTGATCCCCAGCTGCTGGGACAGCCCGTACTCGCCCTGTCCGTAGATCGAGCCGAAGTTGGCCACCTTCGCGAGCCGTCTCTGGTTGGGGTCCACAGACTCGATCGGGATCTTGAACACCGCCGCCGCGGTTGCGGTGTGAATGTCCTGGCCGGCTTTGAAAGCGCCCAGCAGCTCAGGATCGCCGCTGAGGTGCGCCGCGATGCGCAGCTCGATCTGCGAATAGTCCGCCGACACCATCACGTGGCCCGGCCGGCTCGCTTTGAAGGCTCTGCGGATCCGCTGTCCAAGCTCGGTGCGGATGGGGATGTTCATGAGGTTGGGGTTGGATGAGGAGAGACGCCCGGTCGCGGTGCTGGCCTGACCGAACGACGTATGCACCCGCCCGCTCAGCGGATCCACGAGCTGCGGCAGCGCATCGACGTAGGTCGACTTGAGCTTGGACAGCTGCCGGTGCTCGAGGATGAGACCGATCACCGGGTGCTTGTCGCGCAGCGTTTCGAGCGTGTCGGCGTCGGTCGAATACCCTGTCTTGGTCCGCTTGCCGACCGGCAGCCGCAGGTCTTCGAAAAGGACTTTGGCGAGCTGCTGCGGGGCGGCGAGGTTGAACTTCTGTCCCGCGACCTGCTCGACCTCCGACTCGATCGCGGCGAGCTGCGCGCCGAGCTCCTCCTGCATGGCCTTGAGGTAGGGCACGTCGATCGCCACGCCCTCCGACTCCATATCGGCGAGCACGCCCGCGAGGGGCAGCTCGATCTCGTGGAAGAGATAGTCGACCCCCAGGTTTCGCATCTCGGCCTCCAGCCTGGGGCGCAGATTGAGGACCGCCTCGGCCCGTCGCGCGCCGAACTCAGCTGCATCGGCGGGCGAGATGTCGGACGCCTTGCGCGCGGCGCGACCGGTGCCGAGCAGCTGCTCCGTGCTCACCAGCGTCACGTCGAGGAACTCACGGGCGAGATCCTCCAGGCGCGGGTCGCGGGAGCCCGCGCCCAGCAGGTACGCCGCGAGAAACGTGCTGAAGGTCCACTCTCTCTTCCCTCCCCCGAGCGCACGCAGCGCCAGCTCCGTCTCCTTTGCGTCGTGGCCCGAGATGGTGCGGCCGGAGAGCGCGCTGGCCACGGCGTCCATCGCCGCGGGCGCGGCGGCGTAGAAGGTGCTCGACCCGTTCGAGACCCCCAGGCCGCAGATTCGAGCCGTCCGTCCAACGCCCTCGCTGAAGGCGAAAACGGCCACGTCCTGCGATCCGTCGAGCAGGCTCACTGCCTCGGTCGGATCGTCGACGACCTTCAGGCCGGCGGCCTGCGGGGCCGGTTCGAAGGCCAGGCTGGGCTGAACCGGGACCTGGTCCGGCGGAGGGAATCGGCTCAGCAGCTGGCGGAACTCGAAACGGTCGAAGACAACGCGGGCCTTCTCGTAGTCGTATCGCGTCCAGCGGGCCTTTTCCAGGTC
>DASXBE010000104.1:0-3587 GCA_036491815.1 Candidatus Dormiibacterota bacterium
CCCGGCTGAAGGCGACCTCGCGCGCGTTGTCCAGATGCTTGGCGATCATCGGCGTCCGGCCTGGGTCGCCGGGCACCAGCACGTACTTGCCCACGTCACCTGGTCCCAGCCCGACGTGGTACTTCTTCTTCTCGACTTCCATTTGCCGCTGAATACTATCGGTCGCGCGAGACCCCGTTCTTGTCGACGCGGGCCAGGATGTGAGGCGGGCGACGCACCGGGCGGTCGCTGAGCCGCCAGGCCCGAAGGAGCCGCGGCGCGACGCGCTCGACCAGCTCAGCCGACCGCGCGTGCACGACGGCCAGGGTGCCGCCCACCTTGACCTCGGCACCGACCGGCGCCTCGATCACGATGCCCGCGGCGGGGTCGACCCGATCCTCTTTGCGGGCGCGGCCCGCGCCCAGCTCGAGGCAGGCGAGGCCCACCTCGAGCGCGTCGATCGACTCGACGTGGCCGGCGGAGACGGCGAGCAGGGGGACCTGGACCGCCGCGACCGGCAGCCCATCGGCCAGGCGGCCACCCTGCGCGGCGAGCATCCGCTCGAAGGTCTCGCGGCCGGCGCCCGACCGTAGGACGCGCCCCGGGTCGGCCGCGACCCCGGCCATCCGGCACATCTCGGCCGTGACTCGGAGCGAGACTTCGACGAGCTCCTCGTCGCCCCTCCCCGAAAGCGCATCCAGAGCTTCTTTGACTTCGAGCGCGTTGCCCACCGAGCGGCCGAGCGGATTGTCCATCGCGGTCACGAGCGCCACCGTCTTCCGACCCGCACCTTCCCCCAGCTGCACCATCTCGGCCGCCAGCTCCTGCGCCGCGGCGGGGTCGGGCATGAAGGCGCCGCGGCCGAACTTGACGTCGAGCACGATCGCATCGGCCCCCGCGGCGATCTTCTTCGACATCACGCTGGACGCGATCAGCGGCACCGAAGGAACGGTCGCGGTCACGTCGCGCAGCGCGTACAGCAGCTTGTCCGCCGGGACCATGTGCGGCGACTGCGCGGCGACCGCGATGCCGATCTCGCGCACCTGGCGGATGAAGCGTTCCGGCTCCAGGTCGACGGTCAGGCCGGGCACGGACTCGAGCTTGTCGAGCGTGCCTCCGGTGTGGGCGAGCGCGCGGCCGCTCAGCTTGGGCACCCTGACGCCGCAGGCCGCGGCGAGGGGGCAGGCGATGAGCGTCACCTTGTCGCCGACGCCGCCCGTCGAGTGCTTGTCGACCTTGACGCCCGCGATCCCGCTGAGGTCCAGGACCTCGCCGCTCGACACCATCGCCTGGGTCAGAGCAAGGGTCTCCGCGCGGGTCATACCGCGCACGCAGACGGCCATCAGCCACGCCGCCATCTGGTAGTCCGGAATCTCACCGCGAAGGAAGCCTGAGATCAGCAGCTGGATCTCTCCAGCTCCGTGCTCGAGGCCGTCCCGCTTGCGGCCGATCACCTCGAGCGGAGACATGCCGGTAATCCTAAAGTCGGCCCGGTCGGCGCAACTCCGAAGGATTACAATCTCGCGCGAACCGGAGGGGCGTAGCGGTGTGCGCCTCAGATCATCGATTTGTCGAAGGGGAGTGTACTGATGGGTCATACGCGGCTTCGCTTTCTGGGCCTGGTCGCCGCCGGGCTGATGGTTGCCTCGGCGTGCGGCAGCACCAACAACAACACGGGGAGCTCGAGCCCGGGCAAGACCTACAAGATCGGTCTCGTCACCGACACTGGTGGCCTGAACGACAAGAGCTTCAACCACCTCGCCGACGTCGGCCTGCTGAAAGCCAAGCAGGACCTCCACGTCCAGGCGGACGTCATCGAGTCGCACTCGGGCAACGAGTACATCAGCAACCTCACCCACTTCGCGACCCTGAACTACGACCTGGTGATCGGGGTCGGGTTCCTCATGGGCCCGGCCGTCGGCACGGTGTCGGGACAGTTCCCGAACGTGCATTTCGCGATCATCGACAGCGCCGGCACCGACGCCAATGGCAATGACCTCAAGCACCCCAACGTCGTCGCGCTCTTCTTCAAGGAGCAGGACGCGGGCGCGCTGGTCGGTGTCATCGCCGGCATGATGGAGAAGCAGGGCAAGAACAAGAAGAACAAGGGCATCATCAGCGCGGTGGGCGGCGTGAGCATCCCGCCGGTCGACCACTACATCGCGGGCTACAAGTGGGCGGCAGAGATGGAAGACCCCGGCATCAAGGTCCAGATCGGCTACTCGAACGAATTCGCCGATCCGGCCAAGTGCAAGCCCATCGCACAGAACCAGATCAACGCGGGCTCTGACGTAGTGTTCCAGGTCGCCGGTGGCTGCGGACTGGGCGCCCTGCAGGCGGCGGGCCAGGCCGGCGTGTACAGCATCGGCGTGGACGCCGACCAGAAGGACGCCGACCCCTCGGTCATCGCCAGCGCCCTGAAGAAGGTCGACGTCGCGACCTACACGGCGATTCAGAACGTCGTCCAGGGCAACTTCACCGGTGGTGCGCTCACCTTCAGCATCGCGAACGACGGCGCCGGCTACGCCGTCGACAACATCACGCTGGCCCCCGACGTCCTCGCCGAGGTGACCAAGATCCACGACGAGATCAAGGCCGGCACGCTGACACCGCCTTCGACCAGGACCTGGTGATCGGCTCATTGCCCCCCCAGATCGCCCAGCGGTAGATAAGACCCCGAGGACGGGCGGAATGCCTGCCCGTCCTCGATCGCGGGCCCTGCCCCCCCTCCTCCGGGGCATCTCGGGCGGGCTCGCCATGCCGGTCGGCTCCGTCCTCTTCGCGTTCGTCGCCGGTGCGCTCCTCCTGCTGGTCACCGGCAGCAACCCCCTCGACGCCTACGGCGGGCTGACCTGCGGCGGCGTCGGCATCGGCTGCAGCCAGGGGGAGAACCCGGCGCTCCAGGTGGCCAACACGATCGTTTTCATGATCCCTCTCATCACGACGGGAGTCGCCGTGGCGCTGCCGTTCAGGGCGGGCCTGTTCAACATCGGGGCGGAGGGACAGCTGATCGCGGGGGCGATTGCGTGCACAGCGATCGGAGTCAAGTTCAGCACCCTGCCTGCCCCGATCCTCCTGCCCCTGGTGCTGGCCGGCGGCATGGTGGCGGGCGCGCTGTGGGCGGGTGTCGCCGGTGTGCTGAAGGCGACGGTCGGTGCCCACGAGGTGGTGACCACGATCATGATGAATTACATCGCGCAGTGGTTCCTGCGCTACCTGATCATCGGCGGCCCGCTTCAGCTCGGGCTCGGAACTTCGGCTTCGCGTCCGATTGGCGTGAACGCTCAGCTCGCGACGATCCTGCCCGCGGACAACTCGATCATCCTCGGGCTGCCGTCGAGCGTCTACCGAGTGCATTGGGGCCTCTTGATCGCCATCGTCGCCGCGGCCGTTTTCGCATTCCTGCTGTGGCGCACGTCGCTCGGCTATGAGATCCGCGCGGTCGGGCAGAGCCAGCGCGCCGCCCGCTATGCGGGAGTCAGCGTCCGCCGCACCATCATCGTCACGATGCTCATCGCCGGCGCCTTCTCCGGCCTGGCCGGCGCCATCCAGGTCGCGGGGCTCGACCACAACCTGACGGACAAGTACTTCTCCGACACCACCGGATT
>DASXBE010000105.1:0-13680 GCA_036491815.1 Candidatus Dormiibacterota bacterium
GTCTTTTTCGTGATGGTGGTCCTGCTGGTGATCGGGTTCACCTGGATTTACGCGGCCCAGAGGTAGCGGCGGAACTTAGTCAGGTCCCCGCGGCCGCGCTCCGAAAGTGACAGTCGGCGGCACGGTCATGAACTGGCCGCCGTCGGTCTTGACGATCTGCCAGCCGCCCTCGTGCACCTTCCAGTGATGCCGGTGGCAGAGCAGGACCACGTTGTCGAGGTCGCTCGAGCCGCCGTGGATCCAGTGCACCAGGTGGTGACCATCGCTCCAGGAGGCCGGCCGCTCGCAGCCTGGCCACACGCAATGCCGGTCGCGGGCGATCAGCGCCCGGCGCGTCGCGCCCTTGACCACCCTGCTCGCCCGACCGACATCGATCACCACCGAGTCCTGCATCAGGACCCTGGTCAGGCTGCAGTCGCAGGCGAAGCGCTCCACGGTCTTGGATGAGACCGGCAGCGAGAACTCCATCTCGCCCCCAGGCGCACCGACCACGCTGAGCAGGGTCTCGATCGAGCTGGTGACCTGGAGCTGGGGCCGGGCTCGACCCGAGGCCAGCTCGACCAGCGCATCGGCGAGGCGCTGCTCGCGCTCGCGGTCGTCGTGCTCGCCCGACCTGCGGGCCAGCGGCTCGAGCGCGGTGCGCACGGCCGCGCCACCGACCGGGTCGAGCATGCCGTCGATTTGGACCCAGCCCTCCTCGGTGGTGAACAAAGAAAGGTGGCGGTTCTCCGCCATCTCCGTCTGCTCAGCCGCGTAGCGCACTGGGTCGGCGGCGTGGCGGTAGTGCCGGCAGAAGAAGTGGAACTTGCCCGGCGAGCTCTTACACGCATGCTCGAGCAGAGCGGACTCATCGAATCGCTCACCGACCGCGTTGGCGGTCCGCGCCATCACCGCGACGTGGGCGAAGCCGATCTCGCCGTGGACCATGGCGGCGACGCTGTAGGTGAGGTTGGGCACCTGCCTACCCACAGCGACGCGATCCGCGGCGGCCTGGCTGGTCATGTGGCAGTTGAGGCGGATCCAGTCGATCGGGGTGTTGCAGCCGTCTTCGTCGTAGAAGTCGGTCTCGGCAAACTCAGCACACTCGCGAGCGAAGGCGAGCTCCTGGAGGTCGATGGCATGACGCATCCGGATCAGCCGCTGGGCTCGGACAAGCCCATCTTCCAGCAACGATTCAGCTGATGCGGCCATGGTTCACATCATACGAACAAACGTACCTAATGTCAAGTAAGTTTACATCAAACGCATCTTGTCAATAGCGCTGCTTTCCGGGCCACCCCAGCCAAGCCGGCCACCCGTTCACAGTCCCAAAACACGCCAAGACGGCAACTAGGACAGAAACCCAAGCCGCCAGACCCCGCCGCCAGACCCCGCCCGGACGCCCCGAGCCCTACCGGCGGTAGATCGCCTTCCCGTCAACCTCGTCTTTGTTCAGGCGCTTGTTCAGATGCAGCCCCTCCAGCAGGAACTCGATCACGGAGGCTCGAACCTCCGGCCGGTCGGGGAGGGAGAGCTTCTTCAGCGCGGTGCCGATCTCGGGCGCGTCGCCGATCGCCCGCGTGTAGGTGCGGGCCGGGATCCCCTCGCCCACCTCGAGCATGCTGCCCTCCTCGAAGCGCGACACGACACCCTCGAACTGCGAGGCCGAGAAGTACCGGCTGAAGACGGCGCTCACCGCCCCCCGCTCGAGCCGCGAGAGGACCTGCTCCTCCTTGCCCTCATCCAGCGCCTCGATCTCGACCCGACCGGCCGTGGACGACGCGAGGAACGCCAGGTCGGTGATCCGCGGCACCGCCAGGGCCTCGCCGAGGCGTGCGGCGCGGCGCACGGCGTTGCTCGAAAGGTTCTCGAAGTTCGCGATCGACATGCGCACCGACACGCCGGACGATTGCGAGATGTGCGGGCTGCGGCGGGCGAGGTGAGTCAGCTCCGCGACGATCTCTTTCATAAAGGTCGGAAAGATCAGCTCAAAGTCCTCCGGGACCGGGTTCTTCTCCGCCTCCATGATCTGCATCTCCTCGCCGATCGTCAGCGGGTAATGCGTCCTCACCTGCGAGCCGAAGCGGTCCTTCAGCGGGGTGATGATCCTTCCCCGCGAGGTGTAGTCCTCAGGGTTTGCGCTGGCGATCACGAAGAGGTCGAGCGGCAGCCGTACCCGGTAACCCCGGATCTGCACGTCCTTCTCCTCCATGATGTTGAGGAGCCCGACCTGGATTCGCTCGGCGAGGTCCGGCAGCTCGTTGATGCCGAAGATGCCCCGGTTGGTGCGGGGCAGCAGGCCATAGTGGATCGTCAGCTCGTCCGCGAGGTACCGGCCCTCCGCGACCTTGATCGGGTCGACCTCGCCGATCAGGTCGGCGATCGAGATGTCGGGCGTGGCGAGCTTTTCGCCGTAGCGCCTGTCACGGTCGATCCAGACCAGCTCGACCTTGTCGCCTTCCTTGGCCACGAGGTCGAGGCACCGGCGGCAGATCGGCGCGAAGGGATGGTCGTTGATCTCGCAGCCCGCGATCACCGGGACGTACTCGTCGAGCAGCGAGACCAGCGACCGCATGATCCGGCTCTTGGCCTGTCCGCGCTCCCCGAGGAGGATGACGTCATGACCGGAGATGACCGCGTTGGAAAGCTGCGGCAGCACCGTGTCCTCGTAGCCGACGATGCCCGGCAGGAGCGTCTCGCCCGAGCGCAACCGGGTCAGGAGATTTCGCCGCATCTCCTGCTTGACGGTCTCGCGTTTGTGTCCGGTGGCGCGAAGCTCGCCAATGGTGCGCGGCTGGGTTGAGGTCACCCTTGCACTATAGACACGCCGGTGCGCATTCTTGGCTGCCGAATTGCTGAACCGGCGGAGACTCTGCGTGAGCATCGGGGCACCCGGCGCGCGGAGCGGTCGATCCCACCGGCTTCCGACCCTCCGCCGTTAGACTGCTCGGCGCCTTGAGTCAATCGATCCGCGCCCGTTACGAGGCCGCGCACGACGATGGCCGGCCGCTCCTGGGCGGCCACCGCGGCAACCCATCCGAGCACCCTGAGAACACGCTGAGCTCCTTCCGCTCGGCGATCGCGGCGGGTTGCGACCTGATCGAATGCGACGTCCACCTCTCCTCCGACTCCCGGCTCGTGGTGATCCACGACCACACACTCGAACGCACCACCAACGGCAGGGGTCTCGTGCGAGACCACACAGCCGCCGAGCTGCGCAAGCTCGACGCCGGGAAAGGCGAGCGCATCCCGCTGCTGCAGGAGGTGGTGGAGCTGGCGATCGGAAAGGTCGGCCTAGTGATCGAGATCAAGCAGGGCCCGATCCTCTACGCGGGCCTCGAGGACAAGCTCGTCGCCATGCTGCGCCAGCTCGGCGCGGTCGCGGAGTGCGCCGTCGTCTCGTTCCACCATCCCTCGATCCACCAGCTGCGCCAGATGCAACCGGACCTGCAGCTCGGCATCCTCGAGGGCGCGCGGCCCATGAACCCCGCGAGGTTGATGGTCGAGGCCGGGGCGGACGTGTACTCCCCGCACTGGGGCGCGACCGACCCCCAGGTCGTGAAAGAGATCCACACCGCGGGTGGCGCGGTCGCGGTGTGGCCGGTGGACGACGACGCAGGCGTCGCGTGGTGTAAATACTGCAAGCCCGACTCGGTCTTCACCAACCGGCCGGTGGAGGTCGGCGCGGCACTGAGGGTATGAGAGGGAACCGCGAGTTCCCTCTCATCGCCGCGCCGAGGCGCGGCTGCTCTCCTTCTCCAACGTTCCACAAGCCACCTCTTTGTCTCATCGCCGCGCCGAAGGCGCGGCTGCTCTCCTTCTCCAGGATTCCACTCGCGATGCCCGGCGGAACTAGCTGAAGCCCGTGGGGGACGCGCCCTAGACGAACTTCCCGCGCCTGAGCCTGAACCGGTCGTTACAGGTTCAACTCGGGCGGCGTTGGCTCAATTGATGGTTCGGGCACATACCATGAGCCGGCCGTGCTCGCCGACCGGCCGCCATTTGAAGATCTCTACCGCGAATATCTCGGACGCATCTACGCGTACATCAGGGCCCAGGTCCCGACGGCGGCCGACGCGGAGGACATCTCGGCCCAGGTCTTCATGAACGCGTACCAGGCCTATGGTCGCTTCGAACCGCGGAACAGCACGCCGGCGGCCTGGCTGTTCCGGATCGCGCGCAATGCGACGCTCGACCATTTCCGAGCGCGCGGCAGGCGGGAGCGGCTGCGCCGCACCATCGAGCACCAGCCGCTCGCGGAGGAGGACCCGGCGGCCGAGGCGGAGGAGCGAATCCAGTACCGGGCGCTCCTCGTCCAGGTGGCGGAGCTCCCAGAGAGACAGCGCGACGCCATCTCCCTCAGGCATTCGGGGCTCAGCTTCGAGGAGGTAGGCAATCTTCTCGGCTGCAGCGAGGACGCCGCCAAGATGCTGTATCACCGCGCCATCAAAGCGCTGAAGGAAGCGGTGCGGAAGGTGGAGCAGTGAGGGCCCGATGAGCGAGCAGGACGATGATCTCGAGCTCAGGGCGCTGAAGCGCGAGCTGGACGACGCGTTTGCCACGACTCGTCCCCGGCGTGGTTTTGAGGACGAGCTCTGGCTGCGGATGCAAGCCCGGCGCCCGCTTGGCAGCCGCCTGCGCGACGCCCTGGGGGGACTCGTCCAGGGAATCCGCGCCGTCCCGGCGGTGCCGACTGCGGCCGTGGCGGGACTGCTGGTGGTCGTGCTCGGGATCGGTGTGCTGGCGCTGAGCGGCGTCGGTCGCGGCGGCAACGCCGCATCCACCGCGGGTTCCGCGTTCAACCAGGGCGACACGAACCACCCGCCGACCCTGCCCGGCGCTTTCGGAAGGCTGCCGTCGCCGCGGCTCGGCTCGGGGTCATCGGCCCCACCGCTGCCCGCCGCCGCGGATCCTCGTCAGCTTGTGCCGGGCTCCGGCTACGTGGGACCGGTCAACCTCACCTGGGCCGGAAAGCTCACGCTCGACACGCCGACGCTGCCGGTGTTTCGCTACCACGAGCCGTCCACCAACGCGGCGGACCAGTTCGCTTCCGCGCTGGGCGCTGTGATGCAGAGCCGGCCGGGCGGCCTTCTCGGCGAGTACGAATCCTCCGACTACACGCTGTCGATCCGGGGCACCGTCCAAGCGCCCGCCGCGGAGCCGACGTTTGTGATCACGGCAGGGCCGTCGATGCCCGAGATCAACGCGGCGGGCGCGGCGCCATCCGACATCGCGACCCTCTTTCTCGCGGAGCACAGTCTCGTTCCCCAATGGCCCTACACCGCCGACGTCCAGTCCGCGGGAGGCGCGAGTCACGTGCGATTGCTGCGCCAGTTCGTCGCAGGCCCCTATGGCCTCGCCTATCTCGTCGACCCGCAGGGCGACCGATACGGCCTCGAGGTCGACCTCGCAGGCAACAAGCCGACCATGGCGACGGGGCCGCTTCCCGTCACGCTGGAGGCGGCGAGCTACCCCGTGATCAGCGATGGGCAGGCGATTGGCGCGGCGCTCGGGTCGTCCGCCGGTGGACCTGGCGCACCGACGGTCCAGCTGAGCCAGGCGGAGGTGGTGTATGTCGTCGTGGCCGCCGGAGACCACAGCTTTTACGAGCCGGCCTTTCTCTTCTCCGGTAGCTTCACAGTCAATGGACACGCGTACCTCGAGCGAATCCTCGTACCGGCGGTGGATCCCTCCCAGCGTTCCTCCTGAGTGAGCGCGCTCTTCACGATCGGGCATTCGACCCGCCCTTTCGAAGCCTTGGTCGGGCTGCTCCAGCACCATCGAATCGACCTGCTGGCCGACGTGCGCACCGTCCCCGCCTCGCGCCGCATGCCGCACTTCGCAAGGGCATCCCTGGAGCGCTCCCTGCCCGCGCACGGGATCGAGTACCGGCACCTCCCGGCGCTGGGCGGACTGCGCAAGCCACGACAGGATTCGACCAATACGGGCTGGCGCAACGTTTCCTTTCGCGGTTATGCCGATTACATGGGTCAGGATGCGTTCTGGCAGGGGCTGGCCGAGCTGGCTGCGCTTTCGTCCGGAAGGCGCGTCGCGGTGATGTGCGCCGAGGCGGTGCCCTGGCGCTGCCACCGCTCCCTGCTGTCCGACGCGCTCACCGTGCGCGGCCACGAGGTGAGGCACATCACCGCGCTGAGTAACCCCACCCCTCACGTCCTGACCCCCTTCGCCCGCCTCCAGGACGGACGCATCAGGTATCCCCCGCCGGATACACTCCCGCTCTGAGAGACGGAGTGGGCAAAAAACAGGTCAGGCAGGTCCGCCAGCAGATGCGCAAGGTCCAGCCGAAGGCCTCCGCCGCATCGAACGCGCCAGGGGCGACGCGCAAGCAGCGCGAAAGGTTCGTCCAGGCGGGTGGCATGCTGCAGGGCTACGCGCCGGATTTCGTGGTCAGGCTCGGCTACATCTCGATCGGCATCGCCGTGCTGTGCGTAGTGGTCATCGCGGTGTTGCTGGTGTTCCTGCCGGGGATCTACGGCTGGCCTGACGCCGTGGCGGCGGCCCTGGCCTGGATCATGCCGATCGCCCTGCTCGCGAGCTTCGTTGCGCCCGGTTTCCGGCTGGCCCTCCGCGACCGGAAGGCTGAAGGCAGGCTGGTGCAGGGGCAGCTCGTCGGGGCCAGCTCGGTCAGCACTTCGATCGGGCTGGGCATGATGATGGTCCAGACCCGCGGAGGCGTCGAGCAGTACCTCGTCCCGCCGGCCCGGCTCAAGCAGGTGCCCGGCAACCAGGTGAACGTCGTGCTCACCGTCACTCCCAACCTTCGTCACGTCCGCTCCGTTGGCGTGATGGGCCAGCGCATGGTCGGCAGGGTTGAGCCGCCCGTGCCCCCCGTGATGAAGCGGCTCCAGCTGCTGCCGTTGCTGACCCCCGTCGCCCTCGCCGTCGGGGCCGTCATCGGCGACGACGCCGTCGCCCTGTCACCGATCTCCCCATCGCTGCTGCATGCGGTGCTCGCGGTGATCGTCGGCGCGGCCCTGGGTGGAGCGGTCTACGGCGCCTCGTTCCTCTTGCAGCGCCGGATGATGACCGAGGTCCAGGCGCTCGTCCCGAGGACCTGACAGGTGCACGGGCCGGGCGCGATCCGGTTGTCGGCCAGCATCGCATGCGGCCTGCTGGCCGTGTACCAGCTGCTGCGCCTCGCCGCGAAGGCGTGCTCGGGGGCCCAGTGCGACAACTACATCCCGATCTCGCTGATCGTGCCGGTCGCGATCCTGGTCGCTGTCGCGGTCACCGGCTGGATCGCCATCTCGCAGGCGCGCCTGGAGCGGAGTCCATGGGCGATGGTGCTCTGGGCTGCCACGGCGGTGGGCGTGGTGGGTCCCGTGGCGGCCGCCGCCGTGCTTCGCGACCAGCCCGACATCCTCGTCCCCGTCGCGATGGCCCTGTTCTTGGCGACACCGTTGGCGGCCCTGCTCTTCAGCAGGAGGTCAGCTCCGCAGCCTCGTTGAGCGATGCGGCGCGCGCCGGGCGTGCGCAGGGCGCCTATGCTCGACAGATGACGACGAACGACGTCCACATCACCCCCGAGGGCCTGGAGGCGGTGCGCCAGGAGCTGCACGAGCTGACAACGGTGCGGCGGCCCAACATCGTGCAGAAGATCAAGGCCGCCCGGGAGCTGGGCGACCTTTCGGAGAACTTCGAGTATCACGCCGCCAAGAACGAGCAGGGCATGATGGAGGCGAGGATCCTCGAGCTGGAGCAGATCGTCAAGAACCACGTCCTGATCGAGGCCAAGGCCGCGACCGGTGTGGTCAGCATGGGCAACACGGTGCGCTTCAGCGAAGACGGCCAGGAGGAGAGCTACCGCATCGTCGGCCCGGCCGAGGCCGACCCCAAGGCTGGACGCGTGAGCTACGAGTCGGCGCTCGGCAAGGCGCTCATCGGGCACCGGGTCGGCGACGAGGTCGAGATCAGCACGCCCAACAGCAGGTACAGCGTCCGCATCACAGGCATTGAGTAAAGCCGTCCCGGCCACGACAGCGCTCACCCCGATGCACGCCCTGCGCATGTGGATGTCCAGGCGCGAGGTCGACGCCGTCTATGTGACCAAGCCGGTGTCGATCGCATACCTGACCGGGTTTCTCGCGGAACCCCACGAGCGCCTGATGGCGCTTGCGGTGACCCACGATGGGTCGACGCTGATCGTGCCGTCGCTCGAGGAGCAGAAGGCCGCGTCGGCGGTGACCGAGACGGACGTGGTCAGCTGGCGCGACGGTGAGGATGCCTACGGCCTGGTCGCGCGGGCGCTGTCAGGCCGCCGCGAGGTGGCTGTCGAGAAGGAGCACCTCACCCTCGCCGCGGCCGAGGCCCTGACCGACCGCATCGGCGTGGCGGAGCTGACGGACGCCGGTCCGGAGGTGCGCCGGATGCGTCTGACCAAGCGAGAGCCCGAGGTCGCGAGGCTCCAGCGCGCAGCGGCGATCACGGACGCGGCGGGCGAGGAAGTGCTCTCCCGGCTGCGGGCCGGGCTGACGGAGCTGGCGGTCGCACAGATGATGGCCTCTGTCATCGCGGAGCAGGGCGCGGCCCTTTCGTTCGATACGCTCGTGCAATCCGGGCCCAACTCGGCCATGCCGCACGCGCGCCCCTCGAGCCGCAAGCTCGCGGAGGGTGACTTCGTGCTCCTCGATTTCGGCGCAGCCTTTGAGGGCTACAAGGCCGACAGCACGAGGATGGCGGTCCTGGGCGAGCCGAGCGCGCGCCAGGCGGAGATCCACCAGCTGGTTCTAGACGCGCACGACGCGGCGATCGAGGCCATCCGCCCGGGTGCTGTGACCGGCGACGTCGACGCCGCGGCACGGCGCGTCATCGACGCGGGCGGCTACGCCGAGCGGTTCTTCCACCGCGTCGGCCATGGCCTGGGCCTGGAGGCACATGAGGACCCGAGCCTCGACCCGGGATCGGCCACGGTGCTCGAGACCGGCATGACTTTCACGATCGAGCCGGGCGTCTACATCCCCGGCTGGGGCGGCGTGCGCATCGAAGACGACATCCTCGTCGAGGACGGCGGGTGTCGCCTGCTGACGAAATCCAGCCGCACCCTGCGGGTGGTCAGGACCTCCTGATTGCTCGCGCCAGGCATGCGCCGCACGGCGCAGAGGACCATGGTGTACCAGGCGATCGTGCGGCTCGGCGGCCACTGCACCGCTGAAGAGATCAGCGCGGAGCTCCACCGCACCCGGCCCGGGTTCCCGCGCAGCACCGTGTACCGCGCGCTGGAGGCGTTGACCGCCTCCGGCTCCGTGTATGCAGCGCACCTCGGCGACGGGCCGACGCACTACGAGCTGGCGACCGGTGACCACCACCACGCGGTGTGCCAGGTCTGCGGCGGCGTGCTCCACATCCAGGAGGAGTTCGTCAGCGAGCTGGAGCGGCACCTGGAAGGCGGCCACCATTTTCGACCTGTGCGAACGGAGGTCCTGGTGGTCGGGGTGTGCGAGGAGTGCTCGCGCAACCCGGGCAAGCCGGCCGCGCCGCGCCGCACCATCGACGCGCACCATCACGGCCCCAGCTAGGATTGGCGCCGTCGCCGACCGGCCGAGTCATTTGAGAGGAAGACCATGGAACCCAAGATCGTCGGGACTGTGATGCCAGTCCTCGAGCTCAACATGCAGCCCAACGAAAAGGTTTTCGCGGAATCCGGAGAGCTGGGCTGGATGTCGATGGCGGTCCAGATGCAGACCTCCACGTCGGCGGGCGGCCAGCAGGGCGGGCTTTTCGGCGCGCTCGGCCGCGCCATGGCGGGCGGCACCTTCTTCATGACGGAGTACACGGCCGTGGGGGGACCCGGCCTACTTGCGTTCTCGGCCAAGCTGCCCGGCCAGATCCTGCCCATGGAGATCGCGCCGGGCCGAAGCTACATGGTCCACCGCCACGGCTTCATGTGCGCGACCATCGGCGTCCAGTTCTCGATCGGCTTCCAGCAGCGGCTCGGGGCCGGTGTCTTCGGCGGCAACGGGTTCCGCATGCAGCGGCTCCAGGGCCAGGGCCAGGCGTGGGTCGAGCTGCACGGCGAGGTCGTCACCTACGACCTTCAGGCGGGCAACACCCTGCGCGTGCACCCCGGCCTCGTCGGGATGTTCGAGGAGTCCGTCCAGTTCAACATCGCGACAGTGCCCGGCATCCAGAACGCGCTGTTCGGGGGCTCAGGGCTGTTCCTCGCGACTCTGACCGGGCCGGGCAGGATCTGGCTGCAGTCGATGTCCATGCAGCATCTGGCGCACGCTATCCAGGAGTATTTGCCGAAGGCTGGGTAGATGGTTCGTCGTCAACCGATTAGCTCAGGAGGTGTCCGCGATGGCCAAGTACATGGTGCAGGCCGCGTACTCGCCAGATGGTCTCAAGGGTCTGGTCAAGGACGGCGGAACGGGCCGGCGAACGGCGATCGAGGCCGCGGTCAAGGGCCTTGGGGGACGGCTCGAATCCCTTTATTTCGCTTTCGACCAGGCCGATGTGTACGCAATCGTCGACATGCCTGACAACGTTTCCGCCGCCTCGTTCGCGCTGGCGGTCGGACCCACCGGGGCGCTGAGCCACTTCAGGACCGTCGTGCTGCTCACGCCCGAAGAGGTGGACCAGGCCGCTAAGAAGGCGGCCGGGGCCTCGTACCGCGCGCCCGGACGCTGACCAGGCATTGGCCGATCGCTGGCTGACGTTTGACTGCTTCGGCACCCTGATCGATTGGCGCCACGGCATCCGGACGACGGGAGAGCTGCTCTTCCCGGGAAGCGGGGAGGCCTTCCTCGACGCCTACAACGCGCTCGAGGCTGAGGTCGAGAACGAGGGGCCGTTCAGGCGCTACCGCGCGGTGCTCGCCGAGACCACGCGCCGCGCGGCGCGCCGCCTCTCACTCGACCTGAAGGCGGACGACGCGACCGCGCTGGTCTCGACGATCCCCTACTGGCCGCCTTTCCCGGACGTCGGCCCTGCCCTGGGCGAGCTGCGAAAGGAGGGCTGGAAGCTCGCGCTCTTGACCAACTGCGACCGCGACCTGATCGCTCTGACCCAGCGGCGCCTGCCGGTGTCCTTCGACGCCGCGGTGACCGCGGAGGACGTGTCCACGTACAAGCCTGACCCCGCGCACTTCCGGCTCTTCCAGTCCACGTTCGGCGCGTCAGCGGAGGCGTGGATCCACGTCGCACAGAGCTACTTCCACGACATCCGGCCCACCAGCGAGCTGGGCATCACGCGCGTCTGGGTCAACCGCCAGGGTGAGCGGGACGATCCCTCACTCGCCGACGCGGTCGTGTCGGGCCTGGCCGAGCTGCCTCAGGCCGTGGGCCGGCTAATCAAAGTCGGCTAGGTCGATCTGCGCTCGGTAGACGCGACGGGCAGGGCCCGACTGCACGAGCGTCCCGCTCGCGGTGCGCTGAACGGCGAGGTCGCCACCCGGCATCGCGATCGTGACCCGCTCATCGACCAAGCTGCGGCGCATGCACGCGGCGGCGACGGCGCTCGCGCTGGTTCCGGAGGCAAGCGTGTAGCCGGCGCCGCGTTCCCAGATCTCGGCTCGCACGCGCGTGCGATCCACGACCTCGCAGAGCTGTACGTTGGTCCGCTCGGGGAAGGCAGGGTGCCGCTCGAGGTGCGGTCCGATCTCCATGCACCGTTTTCGCGTGACCGGCTGACCGAAGACGACGCAGTGCGGGTTGCCCACGGATACGAGCACCGCCTCGACCCGGCCGCCGGGAACCTCGAGGTCTACGTAGGCCGGCTCGCCTTCGAAGGTCGAAGGCAGGTCCGCCGCACGAAAGGAGGCGCGGCCGATGTCCAGCTCGCTCACCACCGTCGACCCTTTGCGAGCGATGACCCGGATGGAGTTGGGCCGGTCCGACGTACGCAGCTCGAACCGGTCGGGGCTGCCATGCTCCATCACGGCGTGCGCCGCGGCGATGCGCAGGCCATTGCCGCTCTTTTGCGCCTCGGAGCCGTCGGGGTTGAAGATGCGGACGCTCATCGCGGCGGGGTCGAACGCGAGCAGGCCGTCTGAGCCCAGGCCGCGGTGCCGGCTGCACAGGACGGGGAGCAGCTCGACCAGCTCGTCGAGCGGGCCCGGCAGGTCCAGGACGAGGTAGTCGTTGCCCAGCGCCTGGTACTTGATGAGATCGACTCGCATTAGCGCTCAATCATCCCGGGAATCGCCGGCCGGCGTCGCCGGTTGTCATAAGATGTCTTGACCATGCGGGACCTTTCGTGGCCTGCCCAGCGCCTGGTTCACATCCCGGCCTGCTTCTGTAGCTAGCACCGGCCGTTCGCTCGCGCCGTAAGGGCGCGCCCGTTCGACCGCTCGTCTTTTCGGAGTCGTTTGATTTGACATTTCACATTTCTGGAGGTATTGGAATTGAGCTCACAGACACAGACCAAAGCACTGGTCAGCACGGAGTGGGTGGCAGGCCACGCCACCGACGCGGGCGTTCGGGTGGTCGAGGTCGACGTCGACCCCAGCCTCTATGACAAGGGCCACATCGAGGGCGCGGTCGGCTGGAGCTGGAAGAAGCACCTCCAGGACCAGATCAACCGCGACATCGCGAGCAAGGAGGCGCTGGCGAACCTGCTCGGCCAGAGCGGCATCACGCCCGACACCAACATCGTGCTTTACGGCGACAACAACAACTGGTTCGCGGCCTATGCGTACTGGGCGCTGAAGTACTACGGCCACGACAAGGTCCAGCTCGTGGACGGGGGCCGCGTCAAGTGGGAGAAGGAGGGCCGCGCGTACAGCACCGACACCCCGAGCTACCCCGCGACCGACTACAAGTTTCACGGCTCGCCAAAGGAGGACCTGCGCGCCTACCGCGACCACGTGCAGTCCAAGCTCGGCAAGGCGGGACTGGTCGACGTCCGGTCGCCCAAGGAATACTCGGGTGAGCTGCTGGCGCCGGAGAACCTGCCGCAGGAGGGCGCGCAGCGCGGCGGCCACATCCCGACCGCGGTGAGCATTCCCTGGGCCACGGCTGTGAACGCCGAGGACGGGACGTTCAAGAGCGTGGACGAGCTCAAGGAGATTTACGGCGGTAAGGGCATCACCCCGAACAGGGAAGTGATCGCGTACTGCCGCATCGGCGAGCGCTCCGCCCACACGTGGTTCGTGCTGAAGGAGCTGCTCGGCTACCCGGACGTCAGGAACTACGACGGGTCGTGGACCGAATGGGGCAGCTCCATCCGGGTCCCGATCGAGAAGTAAGAATGTCGACCGGCATCGTCGACCACTCGGCGCTGAAGGTGAACCAGACGGGGATCGTGGCGACCGTGGTCGTTGCGTTCCTCGCCAGCGCCGTTTTCAGACCGGCGCTGTTTCTGATTCCGTTCCTCGCGATCGTCCTGCTGGCAGGCACCGTGGACCCGCGACTGGCTCTGTTCAAGCAGCTTTACTTCAACGTCCTCAAGCCACGCGGGATCGTCAAGCCGCGACCCGTCCCCGACAGGCCGGAGCCACACAATTTCGCCCAGGGACTGGGTGGTGTCTTCCTCGCGGTCGCGTCGATACTGCTGTACGTCGGTTCCGTCGCATATGGGACGGGGGTTCTGGCCGTCCTCGGGCTCGCGCTGGCGCTGCTCGTCGCGGTGCTCGCGTTCGTCAACCTGGCGTTCGGGTACTGCCTGGGCTGCCAGATCTACTTCCAGCTTGGGAAAGCGGGGCTGATCAAGGCGACCCGATGAACTTTCAACTCTGGGCGCTGG
>DASXBE010000106.1:0-2095 GCA_036491815.1 Candidatus Dormiibacterota bacterium
GCGCCGAGGCCGCTGTAGCCGTGAGAGGCGACGGTGTGCCCGTAGAGCAAGATCACGTCCGACCAACCCGGCTCGTCCTGGTTCAGGCGCACCCTGACGGGCCCGCCGTAGGTGTTGGGATCGGGCACCGAGAGCGTCGCGTGGGAGCAGTAGACCTGCAGGTGTGGCTGGTCGGCCCGCGGAATGCCAAAGGTCGTGACCAGCGTGGCCTGCTCGCCGCCGACGAACTCGAGGATCGCCGACACATAGGTCGGCGTGGTCACCTTGAAGGTCTCGCCCTGACGGGGCCCTCGATGCGGGGTGAGCTCTGCGTGGAGGATGCGCGCCATGCTGGCGACGCGGCGCACCGGCCCGAACATGCAGACAAGAGTCGTGATGTAGTACGGACCCATGTCGAGCAGAGGACCCCCGCCCGGCTGGTAGAGGAAGGCCGGGTTCGGGTGCCACGATTCGGGTCCCGCGCCGAACATGAAGGCGCCCGCCGCAAGGGGTTCGCCGAGATGGCCGTCTCCCAGCAGCTTCAGACAGGTCTGGAGGCCGGCGCCGAGAAACGTGTGCGGGGCGCAACCTACGGTCAGGCCCGCCCGGGCGGCGGCTTCCAGAATTCGCCTGGCGTCAGCCCGGTTGGTCGCGAGAGGCTTTTCGGAATACACGTGCTTTCCGGCCTCGAGCGCCGCCAGGCTGACCTCGGCGTGGGCGCTGGGGTTGGTCAGGTTGACGACCATCTCAACCTCTGGATCATCGAGCAGCTGGTCGGTGGTGCAGGCTCGCGCGACGCCGAACTCCGCCGCGCGACGCCGCGCGCTTTTGAGATCCTGATCGGCGCAGGCGATCACGGCCGTGTGCGGGGATGCGGTCAGGTTGCGCAGGTATCGCTCGCTCACCGAGCCCGTGCCGACGACACCCACGCCGATCGGCCGAGCCGCGGCGCTCACGTGGTCGCGGTCCGGTTTTTCAGGTTAAGAACGGTCAACTTTCGGCACGCTGAGACATCATTGTCGGCCGTGAAGCCATTGCGCGTGATCCAGGTCGGGCTCGGTCCACATGGCCGCAACTGGGCGGCACATGCAATGCCCCAAGTCCCGGAGGTCGACGTCCTCGCGTACGTGGACACGGACCCCTACTCGCTGGACGCGCTCCGCGGAATGGCCCCGGTTCCGGCCGAAAGGTGCTTCGAGTCCTTGAAAGAGGCGATCGCCGCCACAGAGCCCGAGGCGGCGCTCGTCACCACACCGCTTCCCGCGCATGCCCCGGTCGTCAAGGCCGCCCTCGAAGCGGGGCTTCACGTGATGGTCGAGAAGCCTTTCGCGGCGACTCTTGATGCCGCGCGCGAGCTGGTGGAAATGGCGGACGCGGCGGGCCTGGTGCTGAGCGTCAGCCAGAACTACCGGTACTGGCCCGCTCCCCGAGCCATCGCCTCGCTGGTGCCCGAGTCCGAGCTCGGCGAGCTGCACGAGGTCTCGATCGACTTCCGGCGCCACTCTGCCCCCGGCCCGAACGGCCCGGGCCGTCATCACATGGAGGCGCAGCCGCTCCTCGTCGACATGTCGATCCATCATTTCGACCTGCTGCGGATGATCCTGAACCGCGAGCCGCGCCGGATCTACTGCGAGGCCTGGAACCCGGGATGGACCGCCTTTAGCGGCCCGTCGGCCGCGGTTGCCTCGATCGTCTTCGACGGCGTGGTGGTGGGCTATCGGGGGAGCTGGGTGAGCGCGGGGCCGGCCACGCCGTGGGCCGGCGATTGGAGGCTGGATTTTGAGCACGGGGAGGTGGTCTGGACGAGCCCCGACGGAGACGCGAACCACGACACGGTCACGGTCCGGCCGCGGCGCGGCAACCCCTACGACCTCGCCCTTCCTGCGATGCCACGCAGGGGTGGCGCGGGCACGCTGACCGACTTCGTGGATGCGATCCGCACGGGCCGGGAGCCCCAGACTTCGGGTCGGGACAACCTTGGTACGATCGCGCTGATGGAGGCCGCCGTCGAATCCGCCACCCGGCGCGCGCCTGTTTCCATCACCCGAAACGAGGAAGCCCTGGCGGTCTGATGACGGGCGACCGTCAAATCCGGGTCACGATCTGGAACGAGCAC
>DASXBE010000107.1:0-2448 GCA_036491815.1 Candidatus Dormiibacterota bacterium
GGTGGAGTTCAGCTTCCGGTCGATGAGCCGCCGGGCGGCGCTGGCCTCCGCGTCGGGGCCAAGCCCTTCCTCGATGGCCGCGCGGATCTCGTCGGCGGCCACCCCGCGCTGCTTGAGCTCGGCGCTCAGCGCCCGGCCAGCTAGGCCGCGGCCGTAGTGCCGCGATTCCACCCACGCCCGGGCAAAGGCGGCATCGTCGATCAGTCCAACGTCCTCGAACCGGCTCAGCACCTCATCCGCGGTCTCGTCCGGGATGCCGCGCTTGCGCAGCGCGTCGGCGAGTTGGGCGCGCGTCCGGGGCGCGAGCGTGAGCAGTCGCAGGCACACCTGCCGTGCCCGCTGCTCCGGATGGTCGGCGGCCCCGCCCGCCCCGCCCTTGTGGTCTTCCACAAAGGCGGGGTCCTCGTGCTCGTCTTGGGGAGGGCGGCCGGAGTCCGCCGACCATGGCCCGCCGTCTCGCGGACGCTTCGGCATGATGTCAGCCAGCGGCACCCGCAGGCGCAGGCGCGGGAACCGGGGTCGCCGTGGGGTCGTTGTCCAGGCGCGGGCCGACGCCGAGCTTCTCCTTGATCTTCTTCTCGATCTCGTTGGATATGTCGGCGTTGTCGCGCAGGAAGTTCCGCGCGTTCTCCTTGCCCTGGCCAAGTTGGTCGCCCTCGTACGTGTACCAGGCGCCGGCCTTGCGCACGATGCCCTGCTCGACGCCGAGGTCGATCAGGCTGCCCTCCTTGCTGATCCCGACCCCGTAGAGGATGTCGAACTCGGCGGTCTTGAAGGGCGGGCTCATCTTGTTCTTCACGACCTTGATGCGCGTCCGGTTGCCGACCGCCTCGGTCCCGTCCTTGAGCGTCTCGATCCGCCGGATGTCCAGCCGCACCGAGGCGTAGAACTTCAGTGCCTTGCCGCCGGTGGTCGTCTCGGGCGAGCCGAACATCACACCGACCTTTTCGCGGAGCTGGTTGATGAAAATCGCTGTTGTCTTCGTCTGGCTGAGGGCGCCGGTGATCTTGCGAAGGGCCTGGGACATCAGGCGGGCCTGGAGGCCGACGTGGCTGTCGCCCATCTCGCCCTCGATTTCCGCCTTGGGGACGAGGGCGGCCACCGAGTCGATGACGACGACGTCGATCGCGCCGGAGCGGATCAGCATGTCCATGATCTCCAGGGCCTGCTCGCCGGTGTCCGGCTGGGAGACGAGCAGCGCCTCGGTGTCGACGCCGAGGCGCTGCGCGTACTCGGGGTCGAGTGCGTGCTCCGCGTCGATGAACGCCGCGATGCCGCCTTGCTTCTGCGCGTTGGCGAGGGCGTGCAGGGCGACGGTGGTCTTGCCGGAGCTCTCCGGGCCGTAGATCTCGACGACGCGGCCGCGCGGGAGCCCACCGATGCCGAGCGCCACGTCGAGTGCGATCGAGCCGGTGGGGATCACCTCGACCGGGACTCGCGTCTCCTCGCCGAGCCGCATGATCGAGCCTTTGCCGAACTGCCGCTCGATCTGCAGGAGCGCGGCCTCGAGTGCCTTGCCCCTGTCGCCGGCCCGGTCCGGGATCGCTGCCTTATTGCTTGGTGCCATGGGGACTCCCTGTCGTTGAATGCCTCTGTCAGGCTGGCTGCGACATTCGGCGCACTGCACTTGAAGCACCAGCACTCGACGTACTCACACTTGAAGTACTGCGCCCGCTGCCAACACCGCACACGCTACGCGTCACCACTGACATTCCCGGGGCGCCTGGTGTCTCCAGGCAGCTCAGGTCAGCGAAACGCAGGGCACGCGGCGCCCGACATTCATCACTATAGGGGAACGACTGTTCGATCGCGGCCAAGACACGCCGGCTCGTTCGATCGATTACGGCCCGTCTTGTCCCCTGGCCCCAGGCGCGGCCGGCCTTGGCTGGTCACGGTGGATCGTAAGGAGTACCCCGTGCCTCGTAAAGATCCATTATCTGCCGGCAGCCGGACAGCCGCCGGCGGACGGGTGGCGGCGAAGCTTGGATTGGTGGGACGGGTGGGGGTGGTGGGGCGGGCGATAAAGCGACAACTGCTTCTGTTGTTTACCTTGGCTTGCTGGTCCCGTTGACTGACGGCAAGTTGTCTGGACAACTTCGGGCGTCATGGTGGATGACATGGGCAAAAGTCAGTACGCCGAGATCGTCGACACGCTCGTCGACGACCTCACGGGATGCAGGCCCGGAGCACGCGTCGCCAGCGAGCACGAGATCGCCGCGCGGTTCGCGGTGAGCAGGGCCGTCGCTGGGGCGGCGCTGCGGGAACTTGAGAGCCGGCTGCTCGTACGCCGGGTCAGGGGCTCGGGCACGTTCGTGAACGGGCGAATCGACTACATCATGTCCGCCGACCGGGCGCCGTCCTTCTCCCAGATGGTGCGGGCGGCCGGCGGGGAGCCGCGCTCCGGCGTGCGGTCAATCACCGCCGAACCGCTGCCAGCCGACATCGCCG
>DASXBE010000108.1:0-4854 GCA_036491815.1 Candidatus Dormiibacterota bacterium
AGCGAGAACTCCATCTCGCCCCCAGGCGCACCGACCACGCTGAGCAGGGTCTCGATCGAGCTGGTGACCTGGAGCTGGGGCCGGGCTCGACCCGAGGCCAGCTCGACCAGCGCGTCGGCCAGGCGCTGCTCGCGCTCGCGGTCGTCGTGCTCGCCGGACCTGCGGGCCAAAGGCTCGAGCGCGCTGCGCACGGCCGCCCCACCGACCGGGTCGAGCATGCCGTCGATTTGGACCCAGCCCTCCTCGGTGGTGAACAAAGAAAGGTGGCGGTTCTCCGCCATCTCGGTCTGCTCAGCCGCGTAGCGCACTGGGTCGGCGGCGTGGCGGTAATGCCGGCAGAAGAAGTGGAACTTGCCCGGCGAGCTCTTACACGCATGCTCGAGCAGAGCGGACTCATCGAATCGCTCACCCACCGCGTTGGCGGTCCGCGCCATCACCGCGACGTGGGCAAACCCGATCTCGCCGTGGACCATGGCGGCGACGCTGTAGGTGAGGTTGGGCACCTGCCTACCCACAGCGACCCGATCCGCAGCGGCCTGACTGGTCATGTGGCAGTTGAGGCGGATCCAGTCGATCGGGGTGTTGCAGCCGTCCTCGTCGTAGAAGTCGCTCTCGGCAAACTCAGCGCACTCGCGGGCGAAGGCGAGCTCCTGGAGGTCGATCGCATGGCGCATCCGGATCAGCCGCTGGGCTCGGACAAGCCCATCTTCCAGCAACGATTCAGCTGATGCGGCCATGTTCACATCATACGAACAAACGTACGGCAAGTCAAGTATTATTATCTTTACATCGCACCGCCACCAAGCCCCGCCGTGGGCCACCCAGCCCGGCTACGACACCCTCTTCACAGTCCCGTCCCGTCCCCACACATCGCACTGCCCCCAAGCCCCGCCGGTGGGCCGCCAAGCCCCACCACCACACCCTCTTCACAGCCCCGTCCCCGCCTCGTCCCCAGCCCCGCACCCACTACGCCTAGACCTCGCGACAGCCCAACCCACAAAATCTAGTCGCGCAACCCCCCGTAAGCGGATATAATCCCCGGCAACCCGCCACCACTCATCCCACCCCACGTTCCAGGAGACATCCCACAAACCTTGTCACGGCGAAAAAAGACCGTCGGTCTCGACCTGGGTACCAGCCGGGTCGCTGTCGTCATCGCGGAATCTGACGACCCAGGCTCCCCCATCAGCGTCATGGGCGTGGGCGAAAGCCCCTCCGAAGGCCTGCGCAAAGGCGTCGTGGTCAACCTCGACAAGACGATCGCGGCCATCCAGGCCGCGGTGGTGCAGGCCGAGCGCATGGCAGGGCAGCGCATCGAGTCCGTCGTCGTCTCCCTCGGCGGCACCCACCTCTGCAGCCAGAACTCCACCGGCGTCGTCGCCGTCTCCCACGGCGGCGACCACGAGATCGGCGACGACGACGTGCAGCGTGTGGTGGAGGCCAGCCGCGCCATCAGCATCGCCTCGGACCGCCAGGTCATCCACGTCATCCCCCGCGCCTACACCGTCGACGGCCAGGACGGCGTGCGCGACGCGGTCGGCATGACCGGCCATCGCCTCGAGGTCGAGACCAACATCGTCACCGGCGCCCAGACCGCGGTGCAGAACGTGATCAAGTGCGTCCACGGCGCGGGCTTCGACGTCGAGGACGTCGTCTGCGCCGGACTCGCCGCGGGCGAAGGCGGCCTGAGCATGCAGGAGATCGAGCTCGGCGTCTGCCTGATCGAGATCGGAGCGGGCACCACCAACGTCGTCATCTACGACGAGGGCTCGGCCAAGCACCTCGCGGTCCTGCCCGTGGGTGGCAACCACGTGACCAGCGACATCGCGATCGGCCTCCGCACCACCTTGGACGAGGCCGAGGGCCTCAAGCTCAACTACGGCCACGCCCTGCCGGAGGTGATCGACCACGCGGAAAAGGTCGAGGTCCGGCAGGTCGGCGGCGACCGGATCACCGCGCTCCCGCGCCGCTTCCTGGCAGAGATCATCGGTCCGCGCATGGTCGAGATCTTCCAGATGGCTCGCGAAGAGGTGCGCAAGTCCGGCTTCGACCAGCTGCTCCCCGCGGGCGTGGTCGTGACGGGCGGCGGCTCGCGCCTGATGGGCACGACGGATGCGGCCCAATCCGTGTTCAACACCTCCGCGCGACTCGGCCAGCCGATCGGGCTGGTCGGCCTCGCGGACAAGGCGCAAGGCCCGTCCTTCGCAGTGGCGGCGGGACTCGTCAAGTGGGGCTCGCGCGCCCCGGTCCGTGCCTACGGCGGCAACGCCAGGCAGACCGCGACGTTCGGCGTGACCTATCAAAAAACAGTGAGGTGGCTTCGAGATTTTTTCTAGAGAACAGCACAAAAGCCAGCTGGAGCTCGCCATAGCGAAAGCAAGCACCAAGGAGGATCACCTGATCGATATGAAAGAAAGCGAATTGCACGAAGGGCGAGCCCGGATCAAGGTCGTCGGCTGCGGCGGCGGTGGCGGCAATGCCGTCAACCGAATGATCTCGAAGGCGCTGAAGGTCCAGTTCATCGCCGTCAACACGGACAAGCAGGCCCTCGAGCGTTGCCAGGCGGATGTCAAGGTCCAGATCGGCAACAAGATCACCCGCGGCCTCGGCGCCGGGGGCGATTGGACGCGCGGTCGGGATGCGGCGGACGAGAGCCGCACCGAGCTCTCGGCCGTGGTCCAGGACTCCGACATGGTGTTCATCACCGCTGGCATGGGCGGCGGCACGGGCACCGGCTCCGCGGCCACCGTGGCCGAGCTCGCCAAGGAGGCCGGCGCGCTGACCATCGGCGTGGTCACGCGGCCCTTCGCCTTTGAAGGGCGCATCCGCAACGAGACCGCCGAGGAAGGCATCAAGTCGCTGCGCAGCCAGGTCGACGCCCTGATCGTCATCCCAAACGACCGGCTGGCGCAGGTCGCGAGCTCCAAGACGACCCTCGAGGAGGCCTTCCGGATGGCGGACGACGTCCTCCGCCAGGGCGTGCAGGGCATCTCCGACCTCGTCACGCAGCCTGGCGTGATCAACCTCGACTTCGCCGACGTGAAAGCGATCATGGAGAACGCGGGCGAGGCGCTGATGGGGATTGGCCACGGCGCCGGTGACACCCGCGCCGAGGACGCCGCCAAGCAGGCCGTGTCGAGCCCGCTGCTCGAGACCTCGATCGACGGCGCGAAGGGCATCCTCTTCAACATCACCGCCGGCAAGGACATCACGCTGCAAGAGGTCCAGAAGGCGGCGGAGATCGTCCGCTCGGCGGCCGACCCGGGCGCCAACATCATCTTCGGAGTCGTCCGGGACGAGACGATGCAGGGCGAGATCAAGATCACCGTCATCGCCACCGGCTTCGGCGGCAAGACACAGACCGAAGCCAAGCAGGAGCAGACGCGTCGTACGATCGAGCGGCCCGAGTTCGGCGCGGAGGAGCTCGGCGACATCAACATCCCGGCCTTCCTGCGCAATCGGATGTAACCCAGGAGATTCATGCGTTGTCCGTACTGCGGTCACCACGACCTGAAGGTGGTCGACTCCCGAGATTCCGAGGTCGGTGAGGCGATTCGCCGGAGGCGTGAGTGCCTGCAGTGCGGGCAGCGCTTCACGACGTATGAGCGGATCGAGACGGTGCCGTTCTTCGTCACCAAGAAGGATGGACGCCGCGAGGACTTCGACCCGCAGAAGCTGTTCACCGGCCTGAAAAAGGCGACCGAGAAGCGCGACATCTCGCCCGAGCGGCTGCGCGCGATCGTCGACGACATCGAGGCGGAGCTGCGGCGGTCGGGCCGGGTCGAGATCCCCAGTGGCGAGATCGGCGAGATGGTCATGGACCGGCTGAGGGACCTGGACGAGGTTGCCTACATCCGGTTCGCCTCCGTGTACCGGGAGTTCATGGACCTGCAGCAGGTCAAACGGGAGATCGAGCAGGTCCTCAGCTCACGCCGCTCGTAGTCTTCAGCCAGTGGCCGTGACCCCGAGCGTGCTCATGATTCCGGCGCTGGCCGCCGAGCCGGGCCTCATCCACGGCTTCTCCACCACAGGTTTCGGATCGGTGGGCCTGACCCATGCGCCCGACCCCGCCCCGGTGCTCGCTTCGCGCCGCGCCTTCGCACGGGCGCTCGGCGTGGACGGCGACAGCCTCACGGTCGCGGGCGCGGTGCACGGAGCGACCGTGGCGCGCGTCGACGAAGCGTGGGAGGTGATCCAGGGAGTGGACGGGTTGGTCACCGACCGCGCGGGCATCGGCCTTTTCGCGACCTTCGCCGACTGTTATCCGATCGTGCTGTGGGACGGCAGGAGAAAGGTCGCGGCCCTCGCCCACGCAGGCTGGCGGGGCACTCTGGCGGGAGTCGCCGCGGCGGCGGTGGGCGTGATGCGCGATCAGTACGGGTGCGCGCCGGGGGATGTCGTCGCCGGCATCGGCCCAGGCATCTGCGGCAGCTGCTACGAGGTGGGCGAGGATGTGGCCTCGAAGTTCGAGGCGGAGGTGGTCAGGTCGGGCGTCGGAGACCGGTTCTTGCTCGACCTGGCCGCGGCCAACCGGCTCAGGCTCGAGCGTGCGGGGGTCAAGGAGGTCCATGTTCTGGGCCTGTGCACCAAGGAGACCAGCTTTTTGCCGTCCCACCGGCGGGAGCCGGATGGCACGCGGTTCGGCGGCATCGTGGCGGTGCGGTGAGCCCAGACGCGCAATCGGTCGCCGAGCGATTGGCGCGCGTGAGGTCCCAAATCGCAGCGAGCGGCCGGAACCCCTCCGAGGTCGCCGTGGTCGCGGTGACCAAGGGCTTCGACGCTTTGGCATGCCGCGAGGCCCTCGGTGCCGGCCTCAGCATCCTCGGCGAGAACCGCGTGCAGGAGGGCCTGGCG
>DASXBE010000109.1:0-9645 GCA_036491815.1 Candidatus Dormiibacterota bacterium
AATCAGCCTGATCGGCGGGGCCCAGCCGTGCCAGGTGTTCTGGCGAGTCACGAGCTCGGCCACGATCGCGACCTCGACCACGATGGTGGGCAACATCATGGCCAACATCAGCATCGCGCTGCAGACCGGGGCGACGCTCAACGGCCGCGCCCTCGCGCGGACGGGCGCCGTAACCCTGGACGACAACCGAATCATCCAGGCGAGCGGATGCGGCTACACCGCTCCGGGGTTTGTGGGCCCGCCCGCGGGCACTGTCCTGCCGGCGACGCTGGGTGTTCCTTCCGACCTGTTGACCGAGGTCCCATGGCTGCTTGTGATCGGCCTGGGCAGCGGCGCGGCCGCCCTCGCCATGGTCGTTAACAGCCGAAGGCGACGCCGCCGCAACGGGTAGCTGCCGGTGATGCTCAGGACCTGGCCGGCGCCACGCCGGTCGACGGGCATCCGCGTTGGACTGCTGCGTGAGGTCGCGGTGATCGCGGGCATCATCGCGGCCTCGCTGGCTGTCGCTTGGACCGACGGGCCTCCAGCCAACCAGGTCGTCGACCCGGTCGCCACGCGCGCCGCCTTCCTGGCCGCACCACAGATGGACTTTTCCTGGATGGCCGCGGCGCTCCACAGCACCTTCAACAGCATCCCGCTGCCGCCGCCTCCGGCCGCGAAGGTTCCGAGCTCCGCGCCGGCCACGATCCTGATCCCATCACTCAATGTCCATCGCCCGATCGAGCCTGTCGGCGTCGACCCCTGGGGCAGGATGTACGTGCCCCGAAACCTCTGGAACGGCGGCTGGTACCAAGCAGGCCCGGTGCCAGGCGCTCCCGGCGACGCGGTGATCGAAGGGCACGCGGGGTATCCGAAGGCGCCTCTCTTGTTCGCCAACATCGGGAAGCTCCACCGCGGCGACAGGATCGTGATCGTGCTCGCTGATGGGAGCCGTCAGCTCTTCCTGGTCAGCTCGATGGCGATCTACGGGCCGAATGCAAGCCCTCCCGGTATGGGCCAGTCGTATGGGGAGCCTCGGCTCACCCTCATCACCTGCACGGGCGCCTTCGACGAGCACTACAAGACCTACGCCGACCGCATGGTCGTCGAGGCGACGTACGCCGGCCTGGCCTGAGCCCCAGGCGCCGCGCCGGGTGGTTACTGCGTTTGTTACTGCTTTGGCGCGACAGTGAGGCCAAGGTGAATAGATAAATGGCAGTTCAGCAACCCGCTCCGACCCCAGCTCCGGCTTCCGCTCCGGTCGCGTACGCACCAGCCCCGACGGCGATGGTCGAGGAAGGCCGCTACAACTTTCGTGCCGCCGCCGTGGTGGGCTTCATCGTCGGCGTGATCGACATCTTCATCGCGGCCAGGTTCCTCGGCAAGCTGTTCGGAGCCTCGACGCAGTCGGCGTTCGTCAGCTTCATCTACAACGCCAGCTCGCCTATGGTCGCCCCGTTCCAGGGCATCTTCGGCAACGGCGGCAACAAGGCAAACAGCTTTGAGACGGCAGACCTCGTCGCGATCGTCGTGTACGCAGTGATCGGCTGGGGCATCGTGATGCTGATCCGGATCGTCACCGCACCGCGCGGCACCAAACCGGCGTCGTCGTGACTGACCTTCGTGCGCTCGCCAAGAGGTGGGGCGAGGCATCCCTCGAGCGCCTGCCCGACCTTCCTGTTCGCTTCACTTCACGGCGCCGACAGTGGCCGATGCTCGGTGTGTTTTCGGCCGGGTTGGTCCTGGGAGCCCTCGGTTTCTACGCTGTGACGCACCGCTCGGAGATCGCGCGGGCACTCACGTCGAATGAGGTCGAGCTCCATGAGTACAACGGCGCCGGCGACCCCGACCGGGTATCGGTCACCACACATCGACCGGGCAATCGCCGCAAAGCGCCAGTGGAGAACAGCTGATGATAGGTTTCATCGTCTGGATCATCGTCGGCGCGATCGCCGGCTTCTTGGCCGGCAAGGTGATCACCGGCAAGGGGCTGGGCTTGATCTGGGACATCGTGGTCGGCATCCTGGGCGGCTTTTTGGGCGGATGGCTGGCCGGTCTCGCGGGCATCTCCACCGCCAACATCCTGGTCGAGATCATCGTGGCGTTCATTGGGGCGGCGATCCTGCTGGTCGTGTTCCGCGCGCTCACCAAGCGCGGCACCATCCACACGTAGCTGCGGGAGGTCATCCAGGCCGGTCTGCACAACGACGCCGGGGAGGTACCTGGCTTCGGGGGCGCGTTCATCTTCCTGTTGTCTCAGCAGTTCGAGAAGGTGGTGCTCGGCGCACTGGCGCTTGAGTTTGTTGCGTTGGGCCTCCATATCCAGCTCCTGGGCGCCGGGTGATGGCGACCACCAAGACCGCAAAGCGATCGACACGCACAAGGGGCTCGCGCGGCGCCAAGCCCGCGACGAGCCTGGTCATCATGAGCTCGAAAGCAGGCTCGATGACCCCTCAGGTCGAAGCCAAGATCCGCAAGGCCTTCGAGGGCAGCCTGATCGTCGAGTTCGACCCGAAGCTGGACATCGACAAGCTCGTCACGCCGACCGGCACTGTCGTGATCGCGGGCGGAGACGGCTCGATCGGGTGGACGGTTCGCCGGCTGGCCGACACCAAGCACCCGCTCGGCATCCTCTCGATGGGCACGTTCAACAATTTCGCCAAGTCCCTCCGCCTGCCCACCGCCATCGATTCGGCGATCCGAGTCATCAAGCAAGGCAAGCCGCACCCGATCACGCTCGGGCGACTGAACGGGACGATCTTTCTGGAAGCCGCCGCGATCGGGCTCTTCGGCGAGACGATCGCCGCCGGCGAATCGGCGAAGGACCGCGCGTTCGGCGCGTTCGCGGAGGACTTGAAGCACCTCGCGGAGGCCCGGCCGTTCCGGTATGAGCTGACCGGCGACATTCGCGGAAGCGGAAGCGCCATGTCGCTGGTGTTCACCAACACGACCTCGATCGGCGCGCAGATGCCGGTGAGCGACAAGACGCCGGTCGAGCCATACCTGGAGCTCTCCGTCCACGCTGGCGCCACAAGGCGCGACATCGTCAAGCGCGTGCTGGCCAGGGCTGTGCTGTCGAAGCACAGAGAAGGGGGCCTGGGCCAGGTGTTCAGATTCCGCAGGCTCGAGGTCGTGACCTGGCCGAGGGTGCGGATCTACGCGGACAACGAGCACCTCGGAAGGACACCGGCGACCATCACGGCGGAGCTCAGCGCGCTGCGGGTGATTCTCAAGCGGTGAGCCCCGGGGCCTAGGCGCGGACGAGCACCAGGAGGTACTCGATCACGACGGCGGGCTCGGCCTTGGTGAACGCGATGCTCGGCACCTCGATGTTGTAATCGCGCATGTCGACGTCAATCGAGCCGGCGAGCTGGATCGCATTCCCGCTCCGCTGAGCCTGGAGCTGGGTCGTGACGCTCCTCGTCGCGCCATGGACCGTCAGGCTGCCGGAGGCGGTGACCGTCACCGCGCCGGACTCGATCCCGGGCGGCAGGCTCACCGACTCGGCCGCGAACTCCGCGGCCGGGTATTGGTCGGTCTGCAGGTAGACGGTGCGGATGAAGAAGTCACGCTGGTAGACCTGGTAGGTCGCGTAGCGGTCCTGGCTCTTGAGCGAGGCGAGGTCGACCGAGAAGTGGACGCCGCTGGCCAGGAGCTGCGACCCGGAGCCGGTGACCGTCAAACCCCCTGTGACCTGGGAGGTCCGCGCCACGGCTTCGGTGGGCGACGGCTGGTTGATCAGCTGCTCGCGGACCCGGTACCCGGCCTCCGACCCGGCACCGACCTTCCACGTACCGGTGAGGCCTCCGGACGCGGCGGCCGGGGTCGGTGAGCCAAGCGCCAGCCTGGGCGGGGCGTGGTGGGAGCTGAGCAGCACCGCGGCCACACCCCCGCCCACCGCGAGCAAGGCGACGGCGACGCCGCCGGCGATCAAAACGCCGCGGCGCCGGAATCTGCCGACAGCTCCCACCGCTGGACACTCTATTGGGCCAGCCTGATCCATCGATCTGAAAACCGGAGTTTGTCATCGGCCCAGCCCGATGGCCACTCCATAATGAGGCGTGCCCGCAGCCTTCGGCCGCCCCGCGTGCCGCGGCATCACCGCTTCGGCGCCCTCGGAGCTCGCCTGGCTGCTCGACCTCTTGACCCAGAGCGCCCCCTACGCCGAGCCGGCCCTGGTCGAGCTCGAGGCGAATCTGCTTCCCGGCCTGCTGAGGCTTCGCCGGCCGATGCTCGAGAGGGCCGGAGCACTGTGGAGCGACGGCCTGGCGGGGTGCCCTGAGCTCGTCCCTCTCGCTAGTCTTGCCGGCGCGCTGCTGGACGGCGATGTCAGGCGCCTGGTCGGCTGGCTCGGGGAGCCCAAGAAACGGTTCGACGAGCCGACGGCCTCGCTCACCGACTCCGAACGAGATCGGCCCGCGGTCGTCGAAAGGCTCCGGGCGCTGACGACGGACCCTGCCACAAGGCGCGGCTACCGCGCGATGCTCCTCGAGGTCTGGGAGCTGGCGTCTGGGCCCTGGATGCGGCAGGGGGCCGCCGTCGTCGCGGCGGCGTGTCGCGCGTGGCGGGACCGGCTCGACACGGGGGCTTCGATCGAGGAGCTCATGCCTCCGCGCCACCCGCTGACCCGCGCGGAGGAGCTGGGATTCGGGGACCTGTTCTCGCACCGCACGGAGTTCGTCCTCTCGCCGCTCTTCTTCTGCATGTCGGGCGGCCACGTCGTCGACCTCGCTGAGTTCGTCCACGTGGCTGTGCCGGCAAGCGACCTGCTCCCCGTCAGGAAGACCCGCGACGCGATGTTCGTGGCGAGCCGGCTGCGGGTCCTGTCCGAGCCGACCCGGGTCCGCATACTGCTTCAGCTGCTCTCCGTGCCCGCCGGCGCCGTCGAGGTGGCGCGCGCGCTGGGGGTGAGCCAGCCGACGGTCAGCGGGCATCTCAAGGTCCTCGCGCAGGCGGGGCTGATCCACCGCAAGAAGTTGGGAGGCCGCTCCGTGATGGTTGCCTCGCGCAAGCGCGTCGAGCGCCTGGTCGAAGATGCGCGCGCGACGATCGTCCGCTGGGACTGATCGCAGCGCGGTGTCTCGCGCCCGGAGCCTTGGGCCAAGATAGTCCGCATGGATTTCCAGCTCTCGGAGCCGCAGGCTGCCTTCCGCGACCTGATCCGCGAGTTCACCCGCCGCAGCATCGCGCCGGTGGCCAGGGAGTGGGAGCTGGCCGGCCGCTATCCCGCCGAGATCGTCGAGGAGATGAGAGCGATCGGGCTCTTCGGGATGCTCGTGCCCGATGGCTACGGAGGAATCGGCGTCGACGCAGTGTCGTACGCGATCGTCTTCGAGGAGATCTCCAAAGCGTGGATGGGCGTGGCGGGCATCCTCGGCTCGCACACCCTGGCGACGTGGATGCTGGCCAGGTTCGGCACGGAGGACCAGAAGCGCCGCTGGCTGCCCGACCTCGCCACCGGCCGGCGCCGCTCGGGCATCGCCCTGACCGAGCCCGGCGCCGGGAGCGACCTGCAGGGCATCACGACCACCGCGCGCCGCGACGGCGGCGGCTACGTTGTCAACGGCTCGAAGACATGGATCACGAACGCGCGCCACGCCGACCCTCTGCCGGTGCTGGTCAAGACTGACCCGAAGGCCGAGCCGCGCCACCGGGGGATGAGCGTCTTGATGGTGGAGCAGGGGACGCCGGGGTTCAGCGTGGGCAAGGACCTCGACAAGCTGGGCTACCGCGGCCCCGAATCATCCGAGGTGTTTTTCAACGACTGCCAGGTCCCGGCCGAGAACCTGCTCGGAGGCGAGGAGGGCCGCGGGCTGCAGCAGGCGCTCGCCGCCCTCGAGGTGGGCCGCATCAACATCGCGGGCCGCGCCGTCGGGGTGGCACAGGCATGTCTCGACCGGGCGCTCGACTACTCGCGTGAGCGCCATGCCTTCGGGCGCCCCATCGCGGACTTCCAGGCGATCCAGCTGAAGCTCGCCGACATGGCCACCGAGGTACAGGCGGCGCGGCTCCTCACCTGGTGGGCGGCCACGACCCTCGACTCAGGCAAGCGCGCGGACATGGAGACCGGAATGGCGAAGCTGTACGCGTCCGAGGTCTGCATCAAGGCCTCCCTCGAGGCGATGCGGATCCACGGCGGATACGGCTATTCGACCGAGTACGAGATCGAGCGCTTCTACCGGGACGCGCCATTGATGGCGATCGGCGAGGGGACCAACGACATCCTGCGCACTGTCATCGCGCGCCACCTGGTGCGCGAGACCAAAGCCTGAGCTCAGTCCTTGAACGGTGAGGGGGCGCCCGGGGGAAGGTAGGGGGCGGGGTTGACCGGCGTCTGGTTGATGCGCAGCTCGAAGTGCACATGCGCACCGGTGGAGTTCCCGGTCGACCCTTCGAGCCCGATCGGCTGGCCCTGGGTCACCGTCTGGCCGGACTTGACGAGCGCCGACGCGAGGTGGCCGTACAGCGTGTCGAGACCACCCGAGTGGGCGATCACCACGTAGTTGCCGTAGCCGGTGCTCGAGGACCCGACGAGGGCGACGATCCCGTCGTCGGCCGCAAGGACCGGGGACCCGAAGGGTTCGACGAGGTCGATGCCGGTGTGAAAGTGGGGGTAGCCGGCGTAGGCCGGCTCGAGGACCAGCGTGCTCGGTCCGAAGGGCTGCGAGATCTGCGCCTGCGGCTCGGGCCAGATGAAGCGGTACTTCGTGGAGTGCCCGGCGCTGATCGGGATCTGGCCGACATTGTTCGACTGGGTCCACAGCTGCACCTGGTTCCAGGCCGACTGCATGGCCGCCGAGATGAGAGCGTCCTCCTGCTGGGTGAGCATGTCGGCGACCTGCTGGGCGAGCTGCGTCGACTGCCGCTTCAGCTGCGCCATCTCGTACTGCGTCTCAGCGATCTTGGCCTGCAGGTCTGCCATCGACTTCTCCTGCTGCACCTGAAGCGCTTGCAGCTGTGCCAGCTCGGAGGCCAGCTGGTCGCGCTGCGTCACCTGGTCGTCGCGGGCCGCCTGCTCTTTGACGCGGAGCTCCTGGAGGGTGACGAGGTCGCGGTTCAGCGACGTCTTGATCTCGCCCGCCCGGTCGGCGGCGACGTTGAGATCGCTGACCCTTGTCAGCAGGTCGCCCAGACTCTTGGCCTCGGCGAGCACGAGCAGCGCCGAGCCTGGCGCCACGTAGATGGCGCGGGCGAGCTGCTTGAGCTGCGTCCTCTCCGTCTCGATACGGGTCGCCAGCTGACCCTCGCGGAGCTGGGCATCGGCGATCTGGGAGTCGAGGTCCGCAATCTTGGCCTCGACGGCGTTGATCTTGTCCTGCACGTCCGCCTGCTGCGCGGCATTCTGCTGGAGCGACTGGCGAAGCTGGTCCTGGGCGGCCAGGGCGTTGGCGAGATTGCTGCCGAGCTGGGCGCGCACCTGCTCGATGACTGAGAGCTGCTGCTGCGGGTTCGGGCTCGAGTCTGCGGTGACCGCGGCGCGGTCCGCGCCGAGGATCAGGAACGCCACGATGATCGCGATTACAGCCGCTCTCACGACTCCATGTGCCGCCGCAAGCTGAGCAGGGAGGATCCCGATCCTAGGCCGAGGCCCACGATCAACACGAGCCCGGCCGCGATCGCCGCGACGGACACCGTCACGCCGGGCGCGAACTGCGCGAATGCGGCCGAGCTCGCCTGGATGCCCGCCGTGGTCGCACCGAACGTGACCAGGGCCGCCGCACCGCCGGCGAGGCCGCCCGTGATCGCGCCTTCGACGATGAACGGACCGCGCACCATCCAGCGCGGTGCGCCGACGAGCTGCATGATCGCGATCTCATCTCGCCGCGCGTGGATCGCCGCTCTGATGCTGTTCACCGTGACCGTCACGGCGACAAAGCCGAGCATGCCCAGGAAGGCGAAACCTGCGATTGCCGTACCGAGAAGCAGGGCCTGGATGCGCTGGTACGCGCCCTGGTCGTAGGAGGTCGGATACACCGGATCGGTGGCGCTCTGGGCGCGCGCGATCGCGTCGATCGAAGCCACCCCGTCGATGCTCTTCGCCTGGACGTCGAGGCTCGCGGGGAACGGGTTGCTGTCGGTCGCCGACGCAAGCTGGGGCAGGCCCTGAATGTGCTGCGCCCGCTGTAGGGCTTCCGCCTTCGTGGTGTAGGCGATCGCCGCCACATGGGGATCGGCTGCCAGGCGGTTCCAGAGCGCGTTGATGTCCGCGCCGCTGGCGTCATCTCGGATGTAGACGTGCAGCACGGACGCCTGGCTCGCCTCGACCTGCTCCAGGTTGTGCAGAGCGAACCCGACGAGGCCGACAAGACCGGCCATGAGCAGGAGCAGCGTCATCGAGCCGAGCGCCGGTGCAGTGCTGCCGAGGTTGCGGCCCCAGCTCCGGGCCGCGGTCCGGATCAGGTGCCGGAAGACATTGGCGACCGCGATGCGGATCACGTGCCGTTTGGGAAAGTGCCCGTCTACGACGTTGCCAGCCACGCCATCCTCCCGATCTGCCCGGCCGGCTGATCGCGCACCAGGCGCCCGCCGACGAGCGTCAGGACGCGGCGCTGGAGGCGGGTCACGATCTCGACGTTGTGCGTGGCGATGAGGACCGCCGTGCCCCAGGTCGCGATGTCGCCGAAGAGGTCCATCATCTCCCAGGCCGTCTCCTGGTCGAGGTTGCCGGTCGGTTCGTCGGCGATCAACAGCGGGGGCTGGGCGACCACGGCGCGAGCCACCGCCACGCGCTGCTGCTGGCCACCCGAGAGCTGGTCGGGGTAGGAGTCTCCCCGGTCACCGAGCCCGACCGCGTCGAGGGCGTCGAGCGCCCGGCTCCTGATTTCCTTGGCCGTGAGCCGGAGGTTCCCGGCCAGGCCGAACGCGACGTTTTCGATCGCGGTCAGGCGCGGCAGGAGCTTGTAGTCCTGGAACACGACGCCGACGCGGCGACGCAGCTCGGGCACCCGTGTGGCCTTCAGACGGTGCGCGGCGATTCCGTCCACCCACACCTCGCCACCCGTGGGGCGGATCTCGCGGTTGATCAGCTTGAGCAGCGTGGTCTTGCCCGCCCCGCTCGGGCCCACGAGAAAGGTGAGCTCGCCTGGCTCGAGGGCCAGGTGAACGTCATCGAGCGCAAGCCTCGGGCCATACGCTCGAGTCACCGCTGTGAACTCGACGATTGGGCGCACTTCTACGTTGTGGCCTAACGGCGAAAAGCGAGGTTTCCTGTTCGAGGGTCGATGATTGCTGGCAGGCCCGGCGTCTCGGGGACCGGGAGGGGCTTCCGGGACGCTTTCAGCCCTGGTTGGCTTTGACCTCGAGGGTGGTCGAGTCCGGCGCGATGCGTCCTTTTTCGCCCGGCTCGAGGTCGACCCTCGAGACCGCCAGGTAGCCGACCCAGACGGCGATCACGACCGTCAGCGCCGCCGCCACCGTGCCTCGCCCGAGGTTCAGGCCGCCGAGGCTTGGAGGCACGCCCAGCCAATCCGCGTAGGACGCGCCCAACGGCCTGGTGACTATGTACGCGAACCAGAAGGCGAAGACCTCGTGGAGCCCGAAGAGCCGCCTCGCGAGCAGC
Source organism: Candidatus Dormiibacterota bacterium (assembly GCA_036491815.1). GTDB lineage: Bacteria > Chloroflexota > Dormibacteria > Dormibacterales > Dormibacteraceae > DASXBE01. Next base: position 9,539 of record DASXBE010000109.1, read on the forward strand.
GGCGCCGCGAAGACCGCCGTGAACATGAGGCCCGACACCAACCAGCCGAGGTGAAGGGTGTACGCGGACAGGTCGCCCGCCGCTGTCCCCATCGCAAACGTCGCCAG
>DASXBE010000110.1:0-10649 GCA_036491815.1 Candidatus Dormiibacterota bacterium
CCGCAGCTCACCGCCGCCAGGTACTGGCGGACCGGAACCTGGTCGAGCATCCGCGCGTCCTTCATCCGCTTGAGCGCCGCGTACAGCGCCACGAAGGCGCCGGTGATGGATGCCGTGCGGGTGCCGCCGTCCGCCTGCAGGACGTCGCAATCCAGCGTGATCGTGCGCTCGCCGATCTTTCCCATGTCCACCGCCGCGCGCAGCGAGCGCCCGATCAAGCGCTGGATCTCGTGCGTCCTGCCGCCGATGCGTCCCTGGATGGCCTCACGCTGGCCGCGGTCATGGGTCGAGCGCGGGAGCATCGAGTATTCGGCGGTGATCCAGCCCTTGCCGCTGCCGCGGCGGTGCTGCGGCACGCGGTCCTCGACGCTCGCGGTGATCCACACCCGCGTGCGCCCCATCTCGATCAGGCACGAGCCTTCGGCGTGCACGTTGACGCCGAGCTCCATCTTCAGCTGACGCAGCTCGTCCGCGCGGCGTCCGTCGTGTCTCGGTTTGGTTTCGCTCATCGTCCGAGAAGTTTGAGCAATAGCGCGGTCCCTTCGTAGAAGGCGTACAGCGGGATGAACATGATGAGCGGGGTCACGGGGTCGACGCCGGGGGTCAGGAAGTTGGCCAGCAGCCCCAGCCCGAGGAACCACCAGGGTCGGTTCTTGTGCAGCCAGCGCGAGCTGACGATGCGCATCATGCCGAGCACGAAGAGGACCACCGGCAGCTCGAAGACGAGCCCGAAGCCGATCACCATGAGCAGCACGAAGCTGATCAGCGAGCTGATGTCCGGCAGGTACGTGACGTCCTGCGGCGCGAGGCTGTTGAGGATCCTCAGGTACAGAGGGAGGGCGAAAATCGCGACGCTCACACCAACGAGGAAGAAGAAGACCGTGGCGACGATCATCGGCAGGATGAAGCGCCGCTCGTGAGGGTGGAGGCCCGGGCTGACGAACCACCAGATCTGCTGGATCACCACAGGCGACGCCAGGACCACGCCGATGTAGATCGCGACCTTCAGCGTCAGCAGCACGCCGCCCGCGGGCTGCAGGTAGATCGCCTTACCGATCCCCGCCTGGTGGACGAGGAGGGTGATCACGCGGCCGGCGAAAAAGGCCGCGGCCACTGTCGCGACCGTCCATCCGATGATCGAGACGATCAGGACGCGGCGCAGCGCCTCCAGGTGCTCCATCACCGACATGTGCTGCTCCTCGACCGGCGCGCTCGGTCGGGGACCGCGCTGAAGGACTCTGTCCAGGAGAGCCACTACGACTCCAGGAGGCCCAAACGACCGAGCCTCAGGACTTCGGCTGGTCGGCCTCGGACGTCGAGCCCTTGGCGGTGCTCTCGGTCGCGGATGTGACCGTTGGAGGCTGAGGTGCGGGCGTCGGCTGCGGCTGCGTTGCGTTGGTGACCTCGCTGGTGAGGTCGTTCGTCGCCTTGCGGAACTCCCTCATCGCCCTGCCGACGGCGCCGCCGAGCTCAGGCAGGCGGCCCGGCCCGAAGATGATGAGAACGACGACCAGGATGACGACCAGGTAGAAGGGGTGAAACTGCATCTCAAAAGGGATGATACCCCGCTTTGTACGGGGGTTATCAGCGGCTGATCAGGAGACTTTGATCGTGATCGACGTGATCGTGTCCGTCGCGGTCAGCGTCTGCACGATACCCATGCCAGAGGTGACCGTGCCGAAACGGTTGTAGACCTCGGTCGGGCCGGAGCCGGGCCAGGCCGCCTTCTGGATGAAGAACTGGCTGCCGTTGACGGCGCCTCCAGGCACACGGGCCATGCCCACGGCGGCGAGGCCCCACCGTGTGGCGCTCGGCTCGTCGGGCAGGCTGTAACCCGGGCCACCGCGCCCGTTGTTCAGGGGGTCGCCCGCCTGGGTGACCCAGTCCTCGGCCTTCCAGAAGGCGAGGCCGTTGAAGTAACCATGCGTCGCGAGGACGACGAAGTTGTTGACGGTGATCGGGGCCACCTCCGGGGCGAGACGGATCACGAATGGACCCTGCGTGGTGGTCACGGTGGCGTCAAGGACCTGCGAAGCCGTGATGCACATCGGCTGTGGGCCGAGGTACTGGTAGGGCGCGATCTGCACCGACGTCTGGCAGCCGGCCAGGGGCTTGGGCACTGGTCGCTCGAGCGCCCTGCTGATCAGCAGCCCAGACCCTGCCACCGCCGCGATGATGATCGCCATGACCAGCAGAGGCACCCAGGAGCGGCGGCCCCACACGATTCCCTCCTCAACCGGCGCTTCGATGGGGCCTCGCCGTGCGGCGGTGACCCTTGCCTTCGTCACTTCTTGGCCGCCGCCTCGGCGATCGCCATGACCAGGCCGTGGGTGGTGTATTCGCGCGCGACGATGGCAACCTGCAGGCCGAGCTTGCGCGCGGTGTCCGCGGTGACCGGGCCCATGCATGCGATCTCGGCGTCACCGAGCACGGCAGGCAGCCGATCCTCGGGGAAGGCTCGCACGAAGTTGTAGACGGTGGAGGAGCTCGTGAACGTGATCACATCCACACCCTCGGCATCGAAGATGCGCAGCAAAACAGGCCCCGCCTCGGGCGGGCACACCGAGCGATAGACGGGCAGGATCTCAACCTCGGCTCCACGATTGGCAAGCAGCGATGGTAGAGCGTCTCTCGCCACCTCCGCACGGGGGACCAGCACGCGCATGCCCTGCATCTCCCAGCCCTCGAGAGCCTTGGCCAGGCCCTCGGCGGTGTACTCGGAGGTGACGAGCTCTGGTTTCAGACCGTGCCGCCCCATCGAGTCGGCGGTCTCCTCGCCGATGGCGCACAGCTTGGACGCATGGAGCGCCCGCGCATCGGCTCCGGTCCCGTGCAGCATCTGAAAGAAGATCTCGACTGCGTTCGCCGAGGCGAAGATGACCAGCGCTGTGCGCTCGAGGTTCTTGATCGCGTTGCGGACGCGCTCGTCGGTGGGCATGGGTTTGATCTCGAGCGTCGGGACCTCGATGACGGACGCGCCGAGGTCGACCAGCTCGCGGCGAAACGGGTCCACCTGGTGGCGTGCTCGCGTGATCAGGACGCGCCGGCCGTGCAGAGGTCGGCGGGCCATGGTGTCGAGCCGGTCGGACATTCCGACTCCGGGGCCGAGCACCAGGAGCGCGTCGCCCCTGAGGCCGTAGACGCTCGCTTTTCTCAGCAGCTCGCCAAGCGGTGCGCTGACGCGGTGCTGACCAGGCAACCCGGGGTTCAGGATCAGGGATGAGGGGGTTTCGGGGGAACGTCCGTCGGAGAGCAGCTTGCTGATGCCGGACTCCCACCATCCCGACGCGAGGCGCAGCACCACGGTCTCGGCACCCTTGACGAGACCGAAGCCGATCGACGCTGACAGCCCCTCCACCGTCAGAGGGATGCCGCTCATCACGGGCGCGGCCAGCTCGACGATGAGGCCGGGGATCGCCTCGAAGTCGACACCCGCGCGGTCCAGGCGATCTGCGAGCGCGCTGCCATTCGAGAATGCGTATGGATTGCCCGGGAACAGGACTGTCACGTGCTTTCCACTCCTGGCGAGCTGGATGACCTCGTCCGTCGAATCGAGCGGGCCGATGTCCGCGCCGGCGGCGGCGTGATGCATCAACCCCGCGCCACAGTCGTCGCAACGACGGATGACGTCGGCGTATTTGATCGCTTCGACGGCCTGAACTGTGGCCAAGCCTGGGTGCCCTGGTCCTACCCCGACGATCCGGACTCTGCTCATCCCACGATCCCCACCCGGGACACGCCGTCAGATTAGAGCTTTCGGGAAACCACGTATTCGGTGAGGGCGGCAAGCGTGTCCGCCGCCTCGGACGGGCCGAGAATCTTCAGCTCGGCCCGCGCGGCCGATGCATGCTCGCGAGCGCGCTGCAGGGCTTTGGCCGGGGCGCGGCCCGTCCTCACCTTCTCGACCATCTCTCGCGCGTCACCGGCGCCAAGTCTGCGGTTGTGTTGGAGCGTCCGTCGCAGGTCGCCGCGCTCGTCGTCCTCCTCGAGGGCGATCATCAGCGGCAGGGTCGCGAAGCCCTCCTCGAGGTCGTGGCCGATCGGCTTACCGACCTCGCCCTCTGTGCCCGTGTAGTCGAGCACGTCGTCGGCGATCTGGAACGCGAGGCCGAGCTCGCGACCGTAGCGGCGGAGGGCGGCGCGCTTCTCGGTCGGGACGCCGCTGAGCAGTGCGCCGATATCGCAGCAGGCGGCGATGAGGCTCGCGGTCTTCGCCTCGATCCGGCGCATGTACTCGTCCTGGGTCGTCGTGTAGCGGTAGCGGATCTCCTGCTGGCGCACTTCGCCCGCGCATATGTCCATGACTGCGTGGGCGAGGATTCCGACGACCTCCGGCACCTGTGTGCGCGCGGCCAGCTCATACGCCTTTGCGAAGTAGAAGTCTCCGACCACGATCGCCGGCTCGTCCCCAAGGCTCGCCGCCACCGTGGGCCGTCCACGCCGCATGGCGGAGCGGTCGATCACGTCGTCGTGGACGAGCGTCGCGGCATGCATGAGCTCCACGGCCATCGCCGCCGGAGCGAGCTCATCGATGTCGTAGCGCCCGAAGGTCGCGCTCAGGAGGACCAGCCCCGGTCTGATTCGCTTGCCGCCGGCCTCGAAGAGGTCCGCCATGGCCGCGCCGACCTCCTCGGGATCCTTGGCGATCTCCTGGCCGAGCCGCTCTTCAACGGCACCGAGGTCGGCGGCCACCGGGCCGAAGAGGCTTTTCTCGGGTTCGGTCAAGCCGACCGGACGGAGAGGCGGTAGCCCAGGCCGGGCACGGCCTCGAGGTTCACACCGAGCCCCGCATGCTCGGAGAGCTTGCGTCTCAGTCGCTGGACGTGAGGATCCACAGAATGGTCGTCGAGGTCATGCGGGTAGCCCCAGACCTTGTCCCGCAGCTGGGCCCTGGTCAGGACCCGCTCGGGGTTGGCCGCCAGCACCGCGAGCAGGTTGAACTCGGTCATCGTCAGGATGATCTCCTCGTCGCCGGCGCGGACCCTTCTCGCGGCGTTGTCGATCTGCAGCGCTCCGATGGTGAGGATGCCCTCTCGACCGCCGCCCGCCTCAGCAAGAGCCGACCTGCGGAGGTGGGCGTTGATGCGGGCGGCGAGAATGCGCGAGTCGAATGGCTTGGTGATGTAGTCGTCGGCGCCAACCTCCAGGCCAACCACCTCGTCCATCCTGGTCGTGCGACCGGTCAGCATGACCATCGGGCTGCCGAGGCCCTGGCGGCGCAGCTCGCGGATCACCTCGGTGCCGCTGATGTCCGGCAGGACCCAGTCGATGAGCACCAGGTCGGGCTGGCTCGTGGTGGCGAGCTCGATCGCCTCCCCGCCGGTCGCGGCCTCGACGACCTCGTGGCCCTGCATGCGGCAGACTTCGGCGACGAGCTGGCGGATGGGCTCGTCGTCCTCGACCACGAGGATGCGTCGTTTGCGACGTGTGGGCTGGGTGGTCAGCTGGATCTAGGAGGCGCGAACCCAACCCGACGCGATTCTTTGGCCGAGCGCTTCGGTCTGCGCATCAGGAGCACGCGCTTGTCCCCCCCATCGATCACGTCGGCCAGCTCCCAGCCATCGGCGGCCCCGTCCTGGATGAGCTTCACCAGCGAAACGCCGTCAGCGACCTGGGCGACAGTGAGGACCTGCGTCGAGAACTCCCACTCGCGGGAGGGCATGCCGACGGACGGCACACCGACTGAAGGGCGACCGTCGGCCGGCTGCTGCGCTGGCTCGTCGGGCTCCTCGTCCGGGTCCTCTTCGGCTTCGGCCCTGGTTTCGGCCGCGTCGGAGCCGATGTCTTCGCGTGTCCCCATGGTGGGACGATTGTAAGGCTCCTGATCTGTACCCCCGGCGGGGGTCGAACCCGCGCTGGACCGGGTTTAAGCCGGCTGCCTCTGCCATTGGGCTACGGGGGCAGGATCAATTCTGCCCCGTCGTGCTAGCGCTTCGGCGCGTCCTGCGGGTAGTCGAAGAATCCCCGACCGGACTTGCGTCCGAGGTGGCCCTGCTCGACCAGCTTCGTCAGCACCTCGGGGGCGTCGTCGCCCTCGCCCTGGCGGTGGCGGTCCTTCAGCGCGCCATAGAAGATGTCGAGGCCGCTGAAATCGAGGAGGTGGAAGGGACCCATCGGCCAGTTGAGTCCCTTCTGCACCGCGATGTCGATGTCCTCGGCGCTGGCGTAACCGCCTTCCAGAAGTCGCATCGCCTCCTCTGACGCCGCAAACAGGATGCGGTTGACGATGAAGCCCCAGATCTCCTTCTGGAGCAGCACGGGGGTGCGGTCGATGCTTGTGACGAACCGCATCGCGGTGTCCACCGTCTCCTGCGACGTCTTGGGTCCTCTCACCACCTCGCACAGCTGCATCACCGTGACGGGGTGGAAGAAGTGCATGTTGCAGCAGCGCTCCGGATGGTTCGAGTAATCGGCGAGCCGGCTGATCGCAATGGTGCTCGAGTTGCTGGCGAGGATTGCGTCTTTGCTTGCGTGCTCGCCGAGGGCTTCGAAGACCTCCTGCTTGGCCTCGAACTTCTCGACCACCGCCTCGATGGCGATGTCGGCTGTGGGGGCGGCAGCGGCGAGGTCGGCCGAGACCACGATTCTCGCCAGGGCGCTGTCCGCCGCGTCCCGGGTCAGCCGGCCCTTCTCCACCGAGCGGTCGACGAGCTTTCGGTTTTGCTGCTCGGCTCGTTCGAGCTGCGCCGGGGCGGAGTCGAGCAGGGTCACTTCGTACCGGCCGCTGAGCGCCGTTTGGAGAGCGATCTGGGAGCCCATCGTTCCGGCGCCGATGACCAGCACGCGCTTCAATTCATGCATGCGCGTGAGCATGAAGCAATTCGAGGCGGCGGCGCAGGAGGCGATCGAATCGATCCCGGAGGTGTTTCAGCCGTACCTCTCGAACACGGTGTTCATCTTGGAGGACGATTCGCCGGAGGGCCTGATGGGCCTGTACGAGGGAGCGGGCGCGCTGGCCGCCGGCGATGGGTTGCCCGAGCGGATCACCTTGTACAAGAGGACGCACGAGGAGGCCTCGCGCACGCTGCAAGACCTGGTCGCGGAGGTCCGGCGGACGATCCTGCACGAGGTCGGGCACCACTTCGGCATGGACGAGGAGGACCTGCCCTACTAGCGCGGCGCCGGCTCAGCGAAGCGTCCAGAACCGGCGGTCCCACAGGACGAGCGGGTCACCCGCGGCGGAGCCGGCGTGCTCGACCTCACCCACGCAGATGTCGTGGTCACCGGCGCCGTGGACCTGGGCAAGCCGGCATTCGAGCCAGGCAAGGCAGCCCTCCACGATGGGGATCTGGTTGACACCCAGACGGTGAGGAAGGTCGCGCCATGCCCCGTCGACCGACGGCGCGCGGCCCGCCAGGCGGTCGGCGATGAACTCCTGGGCGCGCGTCAGCAGGCTGACGTTGAAGGCCCGGGTCTGCACGACGGCGGCACGTGTGGCCGCCTCGTGCTCGAGGGCCACGGCGACGAGCGGCGGCTCGAGCGAGACCGACAGGAGGGTGCTCGCGGTCATGCCGCGGTAGCCGTCGCCGAGCCTGGCGCTGACCACCACAACCCCCGCCGGGAGGCGCGCCATGACGTCTCGAAAGCTCTGGTCCGACACCGGCGTGGCACAGCCTAGCCGCCGTCGAGCCGGCGGGGCGGCAACGGTAGAATCCACGTCGTCGGCGAGGCCACGTAGCCAAGTGGCAAGGCAGAGGTCTGCAAAACCTCCATCCCCAGTTCGATTCTGGGCGTGGCCTCCAGTCCACCCTCGAGGCGGCGCGCTGCACGCGAGGCTGGGTCGCATACACGTCAGGCTCCGCTACACTCGGTTCGAAGGGCGATTTCGCTAGCTCGCCCCGTGCCACCCGAACTCGACCCATCAGGGGAGGAGCAGCCGGAATGGGCCTCGCCCAGATCAAGATGCCCCAACTCGGCGAATCGGTCACCGAGGGCACCGTCGACCACTGGCTCAAGGCCGAAGGCGACATGGTAAAAAAGGACGAGCCTCTGGTCGAGGTCGTGACCGACAAGGTCAACGCCGAGATCCCCTCCCCCTTTGAAGGCAAGCTCGTCAAGATCGCCGCCACGGAAGGCGAGACCGTCCGCGTGGGCGCGGTCATCGCACAGATCGAGACGGGCCCTGCGGCCGCCACCGCGACCGCGCCATCCGCAACCCGCGACGCATCACGCCAAGACTCCGCTGTTGCGCACACCGAAGTTCCCCCTGAACCGGCAGGCGGACCCGCGCCCTCGCCGGTCCGGACCCCGGCGCCCTCTGCCCCAAGGCCGCCTGCTGGAGCGCCAGAGGACGGTGCTGGTGACCGCGTCCGCCTCTCCCCCGCGGTGCGCAAGCTCGCGGCCGAAAACAGCATCGACCCGACCTCGCTGAAGGGTTCCGGGATGGGCGGCCGCGTGACGCGCGACGACGTTCTGGCGGCGCTCGAGACGGGCAAAGCCGCGGCTCCGGTGCAGGCGCCGAGCGCAAGCGAATCTCGACCCGCAGCCGCACCACGCGCCGCGCCTGTCGACGGCGCGCGCGAGGAGCTGGTGAAGCTCAGCGTGATGCGCCGCTCCATCGCCGAGCACATGGTGCGCAGCCTCGCCACGTCGCCTCACGCCTGGACGTTGCAAGAGGTGGACGTGACCAACCTCGTCCGGTATCGCGAAACGGAGAAGGACAGCTTCCGTGCTCGCCACGGCGTCTCCCTCACCTACCTTCCCTTTGTCGTGCAAGCCCTGTGCGATGCGATCAAGGAATTTCCCTGGCTCAACTCCACATGGAGTGACGAGGGCGTGATCCTCAAGCGCTACATCAACCTGGGCATCGCGGTCTCCATCCCTGACGGACTGATCGTGCCCGTGTTGAAAGATGCCGACCGGCTCGGGTTCACGGACGTGGTCCGAACGCTCAACGACCTTGTCGAGCGGGCGCGGCGCAAGCAGCTCAAACCCGAGGACGTGCAGGGAGGAACCTTCACCTTGAACAACACGGGCGCGACCGGTTCCATCGCGAGCCAGCCCATCATCAACCAGCCGCAGGCGGCGATCCTGACAACGGAGTCGATCGTCAAGCGACCGGTCGTGATCGGCGACGGAATCGCCGTACGTCACATGATGAACATGTGCCTGAGCTTCGACCACCGCGTCATCGACGGGATGCTGGCCGGGCAGTTTCTCGGCTCCATGAAGAAGAGGCTCGAAGAATGGACGCCGGCAAGCATCCGGCTGTGAGCGACGCTCAGCCGCTGCCTCTGGGACCAATCCCCTCGTGGATCCGCGTCCGCGTCACGGAAGGCGAGAACTTCAAGGAGCTCAAGGCGATCGTCGGCGCGCGCCGTCTCCACACGGTTTGCGAGGAGGCCCGCTGCCCGAACATCTTCGATTGCTGGAACCGGCGCACGGCGACCTTCATGATTCTTGGCGACATATGCACGCGCGCGTGCCGGTTCTGCGCGGTCACGTCCGGCCGCCCGGCCGAGCTCGACCTTGGCGAACCGCTGCGCGTGGCGGAGTCGGTTGCCGAGCTGGGCCTCAAACACGCGGTCATCACCTCGGTCGACCGCGATGACCTGAAGGACGGGGGTTCTGGAATCTTTGCCCGCACGATCCGCGCCATCAAACGCCGAAGTCCGGGCACGACGATCGAGGTGCTCACCCCCGATTTCCAGGGCGACTTCGAGGCGGTGCGCACGGTCGTCGAAGCCGGTCCCGACATCTTCAACCACAACACCGAGACGGTCCCCAGGCTCTACTCGCGCATCCGCCCGAAAGCCGTTTATGCGAACAGCCTCGCCCTGCTGCGACACGTGAAGGCAATCGCGCCGCAGATGGTCACCAAGTCCGGCCTGATGGTCGGGTTGGGCGAGACCGAGGACGAGCTCCTCGAGGTGTTCGCGAACATGCGCGCCCACTCCATCGACGTGCTGACCGTCGGCCAGTACCTCCGGCCCTCGAAAAAGCATGCCGAGGTGCAGCGCTACTACCGCCCCGAAGAGTTCGCCCGCCTCAAGGAGCTCGCGCTCGCGATGGGCTTCGGCCACGTCGAATCGGGCGCTATGGTCCGCTCCTCATACCACGCCGATGAGCAAGTCCCGGCCCGTAAGAGCCTGCTGGCTGGGTAGGGCGCCGTACCAGGCGGCCTGGGATCTCCAGGCCGAGCTGGTGCGCCGCCTGGGCGCCGGCGACGGCCGCGACACGCTCCTCCTCCTCGAGCACCCGCACGTGTTCACGATGGGCAGGGCCGCTGCGGCAGACCACCTGTTGTGGGACGAACCAGAGCGCCGGCGGCGTGAGGTCGACGTCGTGTGGTCGGACCGCGGCGGCGAGGCCACCTACCACGGTCCCGGCCAGCTGGTCGGCTATCCCGTCCTCGACCTGGCGCCGTTCGGGCTCACCATCCCGCAGTACCTCGACGCCCTGGAGCGCTCCCTGGTCGACTACCTGCTGGAGCTCGGTATCGACGCCGAACGCGGCGAGCCCGGGCTGACCGGCGTTTGGTCCAAAGGTGAGAAGGTGGCCGCGATCGGCATCAAGCTCAACCACTCCGTAGTCAGCCACGGATTCGCGCTGAACGTGACCACCGACCTTTCGTACTTCGACGGCATAGTGCCGTGCGGCCACGCCGAGAAGCGGCCCACCTCGGTGAAGGCGCTCACCGGGCGCAGCCT
>DASXBE010000111.1:0-1944 GCA_036491815.1 Candidatus Dormiibacterota bacterium
CACCGGATGGGCGGCTTCAAGGTCCAGGGGAAGAGCCAGGCGCAGGCCGCCCGAATCCTCGCCGACGCAAAAGAGCTGGAGCAGGCGGGCGCGTTCTCGGTGGTCCTCGAAGGTGTCCCCAGCGAGCTGGCCGCCCGTGTCACGACGGCCCTGCATGTCCCGACCATCGGGATCGGAGCGGGGCCTGGGACCGACGGGCAGGTGCTCGTCTTCCACGACATGCTCGGCCTGACCAGCGGCAAGGCGCCCAGATTCGTCAAGCGCTACGCCAACCTCGCGGAGGAGATCGGACGCGCTGCCACGCAGTACGCGCGGGAGGTGGGCGAGGGCTCGTTTCCTGGGCCGGAGCACGGCTACTCCGCCAATGGGGCCGCGCCGGCCACCCAGGAGCGCGACGAAGTCAAGTACGGCGCCGGCTAGGCAGCTGGAGATCTACCACGAGCCCGGCGCGATGCTCGAGGCGTCGCGCCGATGGCGGTGCGAGCGTCGGTCGATCGGCCTCGTCCCCACCATGGGCGCCCTGCACGCCGGCCATCTGAGCCTGGTCGAGCGAGCGCGGGGCGAGAACGGCGTGGTCGTGGTCAGCATCTTCGTCAACCCGATCCAGTTCGGGCCGGGGGAGGACTTCGAGCGCTACCCGCGTGACCTCGAGCATGATTCCGAGCTCCTGGCGAGGGCGGGCGCGGACGGAATCTACATGCCCGCCGTCGAGACCATGTATCCGCGCGGGGCGGCCACCCGCGTCAGGGTGGCCGGGGTCTCCGAGCCCCTCGAAGGTGCGGCGCGGCCTGGCCACTTCGAAGGGGTGGCGACCGTGGTGACCAAGCTTTTCGCGGCGGTCGAGCCCGATCGGGCGTACTTCGGGCAGAAGGACGCGCAGCAGGTGGCCGTGGTCACGCGCCTGGCGCTTGACCTCGACCTCGGCGTCCAGGTCGTGGTCTCCCCAACAGTTCGGGAGCCTGACGGCCTGGCGCTCAGCTCGCGGAATGCCTACCTCCCGCCGGCCGAGCGCCGGGCGGCGGCCGTGCTCAGCGGGGCGCTTCGCGAGGCCGCGGCCGCCTACGCGACCGGCGAGCGAGACAGCGAAGCCCTACGGGCCGTCATGCGCTCCAGGCTGGAGGCCGAGCCCCTGGCCGCGGTCGACTACGCGGAGGTGGTGGATGCCGAAACGTTCCGGCCGCCGGGCCGGCTGGCCGTGGTCGCCGCGCGGTTCGGCGGGACCCGCCTGATCGACAACCACGACCTCTCTACGCCCTTCCCAAGCCCATTCTCAGAATGAGCGCGTGCGTGCGTTACAATTTGAGTTCGTATTGGCGGAGGCCGTTATGACGACCAACACCACATCAATAACTCTTAGGGGGTACTCGTGTTGTCTACTGAATCTGGTGCTGTCCTGACCGAAAACAAGGAGGGGACCGAGGATTCAGCCTACGCGATGACCATGGAGGACTACCTCCATTACGAGGAGGAGGCCTTCAAGACCCCCAACCACGGGGACATCGTGGATGGGGTCGTCGTGCGGGTCGACGCCGACGAGGTCCTCGTGGATATCGGCGCGAAGGCTGAGGGTGTGATCTCGAGCAAAGAGCTTGGCCTGCGCGGAGACCTGGATTCGGTCGGCCTCGTGGCCGGCGACCAGATCAAGGTCTACGTGCTGCAGCCGGAGAACGACGAGGGCAACGTCGTGCTCAGCCTGCGCCGCGCGCGAGCCGAGACGACGTGGATCGTCGCCGCCGAGAAGCAGACCGACGGGTCGGTCATCGACGCCGACGTCCGCGAGCAGAACAAGGGCGGACTGATCGTCAACATCCTCGGCCTGCGTGGCTTCCTGCCCTCGAGCCAGGTCGCACGGGCTTACGCGGGCAGCCTCGAATCGCTGGTCGGCCAGAGGGTCCCCGTGAAGATCCTGGAGGTCAACCGCAAGCGCAACCGGCTGATCGTCAG
>DASXBE010000112.1:0-2853 GCA_036491815.1 Candidatus Dormiibacterota bacterium
GCCATAGCCGTAGTAGTAGCCGGGGCCGGCCGCCGTGCCGTCGGGGGCGGCCGTCACGGCGGGCAGGTGCGTGTTGAGTCCGTCCGACCATCCGATGTTGTAGGCGATCACGCCCACGACGACGAGCACGATGGCGGTCACCACCAGCCCGATCAAACCAAATCCGCGTCTCATAGCCGAGTCACTCCTTTGTGAATTGAGGTTGCCTGCTGCACCTCACATCTTTGGGATGACTTGTGATTGAGTTGTGAAGGGATTGCGAGCGGCGTGTGGAGGCGCTCTAGAAACCGCCCTCCAGCTCCACCAGCTCCGCGCTCCGGTTCCACACCGCGGCCTGGGCGGCCGCATCCAGCGATCCCTTGGGCCCCTCGATCCGGCGCGTGCCCTTGAAGAACCACCCCGTCGTGCCGGCGAAGGCGGGGGAGAGGGCAAGCTCTGTGAGGTCCTGCGCCGCCCGCGAAGGGCTGCCCGAGGCCAGCCGCGCGGCCAGCCGCACGGGGCGGGGCGCCTCGCGCATGAGACCCGACCGCACAAGACCCGGATGGAAGGCGTTGGCCCGGACCTCCCAGCGCGAGGCCCGCCGCGCCAGCTCGAATGTGAACAGGACGTTCGCCGCCTTGCTCGCTCCGAAGTTGTGCATGGCCGAGAAGCGGTGCCTGTCGAGCAACCGGTCGAAGTCGACCGGCGTCGTCGACGGCGCAGTCACGTTGATCACCCGTCCTCCGCGCATCAGCTTGTCCCGCAGCAGGTTGGTCAGGAGGAACGGGCCGAGGTGGTTGGTCGCGATCATCAGCTCGAACCCGTCGGCGCTCTTGCGGTACTTCGGCGCGAAAACGGCGGCGATGTTCAGGAGAGCGTCGATGTGGGGCAGGTCCCGGTTCAGGGCTCGGGCCGTCGCGCGAACCGAGGCCAGGGACGAAAGGTCGAGCTCGGGCCGTTTGAGGGCCACCACGCGAGCGCCGCGACGCTTCAGCGCCTCGACCGTCGCCGAGCCGATCGCCCCCGTCGCGCCCGTCACGACGACGGTGGGATGCAGCACAGCCATGATTTAAGTGTGCCCCTCATCTCGGCCCATCGCGGCGGATGCGGGGTCGACGGCCTCGCGGCGAGGGAGCGCTACCGGCGCGCGATCGAGCTTGGCGTCGACTTCGTCGAGTTCGACGTGAGGCGCAGCCTCGACGAGGTGATGGTGGTGTGCCACGACCCATGCACCGCCTCCGGCCGCGCCGTCTGCGAGCTCGAATACGGCGCGCTGGCCGAGGAGCTGGCCGGCGAGGCGCTGACGCTCGCCGAGCTGCTCGAGATCGCCGGCGGAAAGGTCGGCCTGCATCTCGACCTCAAGGAGCCGGGCTACGAGGCCGCGGTCGTGGAGGCCGCCCTGGCGCACTGCCCGCTGGAGAGGCTGGTCATCACCTCCGAGGACTCGGTTGTGAAAACGATCAAGGAGCGATGGCCGCGCGTCCGTGCCGGCCTTTCGCTGGGCGAGGACCTGCACGGCATCCGGCCCTGGGTCGCGGCCGGCACCCGGCTCAGCGAGCTGTTCCCCGCGCGCCGCCTGCGCGCCTGCGGCGCCGACTTCGTCGCCGTGCATCAGCGGCTCGCGGGGCTGAACGTGCTGCGCTACTGCGAACGGGTCGGCATCCCGGCCTGGGTCTGGACCGTCGACGAGGAGCCGGACATTGCCCGCTTCATGAAGGACAGCCGCGTCGCGACGCTCATCACCAACCGACCGGACGTGGCGCTGCGCGTCAGGCAGAGAGGCGATCCCAGAGCGTCTGATCAGCCCACGACGACGTAGACATCCGCGGCGAGGCGTCCCAGCTTGACGTGCACGTCCCAGCAGCCGGCGCCCGGGAAGAGGAGGCCCGTACCGAACTCGCGGCCTGGACGGTTCCACGTCGATCCGCCGTGCTCGGTGGGCCCCCAGTTGAGGCGCCCATGTAGACCTGCTGGTCCCGTCACGGTGAATGCTGGCGCATCGTGCGTTGCGATCGCTGCGTCGATCCGCCACAGGGTCTTGTTCTCGATTCCCGCTACCGGCGGATACCCGGCCATGAACCACGCCCACACCGTGCCGCCCATCGCGGTGCCGACGACCTCGGCTCGGAATGCCGCCGACGGCGACGCCGGCCTGCACCCGGCGGCACCCAGCGTCACCGTCGTGGGTGACGTAACGGCCGTCGGGCTGGCGACAGAAGTGCTCGTTGGCTGGTGCGAGCAGGCCAGGGCGATGAGGGCAACGGTGGCGAGGCCCAGGAGTCGCACCGCGGAATTACACCACTCCCGCCCGCCCAGTGCTGCGCTTCAGGCGGGACTGATCTCGAGGCGGGTTTCGCAGCAGATGAACCCCAGGTCGGGCGTCCACCTGAGGGTGAACGGGGGCGTCGTGTTGTTGACGAGGAAGCAGATGTCGAGCGGTCCGAAGGTTGCGCCGCCGCTGAACTCGTGGCGCGTCCACGTGCCGCAGCCGGGATCGGTGGTGTCGAGCTTGTAAGTGCTGTGGCTCGCGTCCATCAATGAGAGGTCGTCGGGTGAGGAGTGCGTCGAGTTGCTCGAGTTCTTGAACTTCACCTGCATCCGAACCAGGTGACCTTCGACCCTGACGTTCGTGATCCACATCGTGTACCCCTCGACGTCGACACAAGGGGCGGGGGAGCAGGGCGCCGTGGAGGGGGAGGCGAGGCCGGCCTGCTGGGCGATCGGCCCGGCCAGGGACTGGAAGGCGATGACCGCGACGATCGCCACCACCAGCAGCCCGGCCGCGACCGCCGCCGATGCGAGCCATCGCTTTCGAGTCATGCCGATGTAACCGGTTGGGCCCGCGTCGGGTTACAGGACCGCCTCGGCCAGCCG
>DASXBE010000113.1:0-4042 GCA_036491815.1 Candidatus Dormiibacterota bacterium
CTTCACGAGCGGCTCGGAGATGGCCCGCAGGACGGCGTTTTCATACGGGTACTGGGTCTGGCCCGGATCGAGGGTCGAGGGCTCATCCTGGAGCATCACCCGCAGCGTCTGGTTGCTGGCGAGCCTGGGCCCCTCGATGACCGATGGCGAGTTGCAGCCGGCGCAGACGATGAGGGCGACGGTTCCTGTCGCGATGGCGCGCCGGATTGTCGGGGCGGGGGTCACGAAACCATCTTATACACGGGGGTTTGAGGCGGGAAGGCGCCGGCCTCCCCGCCTCGAGTCGTGACTAGACCGACAGCGTCTCCAGGTCGATCGGCTCCTCTTCGAGGACCCGTGCCGCCTGCTCGCGCTGCTTCTTGTAGTAGTCCAGGCCGGTGCCGGCCGGGATCAGCTTGCCGATGATCACGTTTTCCTTGAGGCCCCGCAGGCGATCCACCTTGCCGGAGATCGCGGCCTCGGTGAGGACGCGCGTCGTCTCCTGGAAGGACGCCGCCGAAAGCCATGAAGTGGTGTTCAGCGCGGCCTTGATGAGGCCGAGCAGCACGGTCTGCGCGGTGGCGGGCTCGCCGCCCTCCGCCAGCGCCCGCGCGTTGCCCTCCTCGTACTCCCACTGCGAGACGATCTCGCCGGGGAGCAGGCCGGTGTCGCCGGCCGAGTCCACGCGGACCTTTCGCATCATCTGCCGGACGATGACCTCGATGTGCTTGTCGTTGATGTCCACACCCTGGCTGCGGTAGACCTTCTGGACCTCGTCCACGAGGAAGGTCTGCACCGCCTCCTTGCCGAGGATGTGGAGCAGCTCCTGGGGTGAGATGGAGCCCTCGGTGATCTGCTGCCCTGCCTTGATCATGACCTTCTGCTGATCCCTGCGGTCGAGCTCGGGCCGGATCCGGACCTGGTGCGGGATGGGGTATTCGCGGACCTCTTCGTCGAGCGTCCGCACGGTGATCTCCTTGGCCGACACTGACACCTTTCCGGCGTGACGCGTCCTGATCACGCGCCCCTTGGAATCGTGGGCCAGCTCCTGGCCCTCCATCGCGTCCTCGCCGTTTTTGACGATGACCTCGAGCTTGCTGTCGACCGGGTAGGAGACTTCGAACTCCTCCTTGGAGGTCACCCGCACCTTGCGGGCACCCTCGGAGCGGATGATCTCGAGCTCCCCGTCGATCTCGGCGATGATCGCCTTGCCCTTGGGGATGCGAGCCTCGAAAAGCTCCTCCACGCGGGGCAGACCCTGGGTGATGTCCACGCCGGCGACGCCGCCGGTGTGGAACGTTCGCATGGTGAGCTGGGTGCCCGGCTCCCCGATGGACTGCGCGGCGATGACACCCACCGCCTCGCCGATCTCCACCGTCTTGCCGGTCGCCAGGTTGCGTCCGTAGCAGGTGCGGCACACGCCCTCGCGGGCCTCGCACACCAGGACCGAGCGCATCTTGACCGGTACGCCGGCCTCGATGATCTTGCGCGCGGAGTCGTCGCTGATCGCCGCTCCGGCCGCGACGAGGACCTTGCCGTCGACGGTGATGTCCTCGGCCGTGACCCGGCCCGCGATCTTCTCGAAGATCGGCTCATTCCGGGCGCGGTCCGCCGAGATGTCGCGCACCCAGATGCCATTGGTCGTTCCGCAGTCCTCAACCCGAACGATCACGTCCTGCGCCACGTCGACCAGGCGCCGGGTCAGATACCCGGAGTCGGCTGTGCGGAGCGCGGTGTCGGCCAGTCCCTTGCGCGTGCCGTGCGTCGAGATGAAGTACTCGAGCACGGTCAGGCCCTCGGTGAAGTTGGCCATGATCGGCAGGTCGATGATCCGGCCCGTCGGGTCGGCCATGAGGCCGCGCATGCCGGCGAGCTGGCGGATCTGCTGGATGTTTCCGCGGGCGCCCGAGCCCATCATCATCCAGATCGGGCTGAACTTGTCGAATGCGTGCTCGGTCGCCGCGCCCACGTCCTCGTAGGCGCGCTGCCAGAGCTCGATCACCTTCCGATACCGCTCGTCGTCGGTCATCACGCCGCGGCGGTACATCCGCTCGACGTCGGCGACCTCCTTCTCGGTCTTCCGGATCGTCTCCCACTTCGACTCGGGGTGCGGAATATCCATCGCGGACACCGTGATCCCGGCCTGTGTGGCGTAGCGGAAGCCCAGTCGCTTGATGTCGTTGACCACGATCGCGGTGACGTCGCTGCCGTAAAGCCGGTAGAGCTCGGCCACCAGCGTGCGCAGCAGCTTTCGGTCGTAATGGGCGTTCTGGAATGGCAGCGGCGCCATGGCGCTCGCCTCATCGGTCGTCGTGCCCCCGGTCCCGTGCGGCTCCTGGCCGACGGGCAGCGGCTGGTTGAACACGACACGGCCAGGCGTGGTCACGATCAGCTCGTCGCCGACCTTCACGCGAATCCACTCCTGCAGCTTCACCGACTTGCTCTCCAGCGCCAGCACCACCTCGTTCTGCGAGCTGTACGCGTGCAGCTTGGAGGCGTCGGTGGGCTTGTCACCGCGCGCCGCGGTGAGCCAGTAGCAGCCCAGCACCACGTCCTGCGTCGGCGCCACGACCGGGTGGCCGTCCGCCGCGGAGAGGATGTTCTGCGAGGACATCATCAGGTTCTTCGCTTCGGCGATGGCGCCCGAGAAAAGTGGCACGTGCACGGCCATCTGGTCGCCGTCGAAGTCGGCGTTGAAGGCGGCGCACACCAGCGGGTGAATCTGGATCGCCGAGCCTTCGACCAGCACCGGCATGAAAGCCTGGATGCCCAGGCGGTGCAGGGTCGGGGCGCGGTTGAGCAGGACCGGGTGGTCGCGGATGACCTCGTCCAGGACGTCCCAGACCTCGGTCCGGCTGCGCTCCACCATGCGCTTGGCCGACTTGATGTTCGTGGTGTAGCCCTTGTTCACCAGCTCGCGCATGACGAACGGCTTGAAGAGCTCGAGCGCCATCTTCTTGGGCAGGCCGCACTCGTGGAGCTTCAGGTCCGGTCCGACCACGATGACGGAGCGGCCCGAGTAGTCGACGCGCTTGCCGAGCAGGTTCTGGCGGAACCGGCCCTGCTTGCCCTTGAGCATGTCGGAGAGCGACTTCAGCTTGCGGTTGCCCGTGCCGGTGATGGCGCGGCCGCGGCGGCCGTTGTCGATCAGCGCGTCGACCGCCTCCTGGAGCATCCGCTTCTCGTTGCGCACGATGATCTCGGGCGCGCCGAGCTCGAGCAGCCGCTTCAGCCGGTTGTTGCGGTTGATCACGCGGCGGTAGAGGTCGTTCAGGTCGGAGGTCGCGAACCGGCCGCCGTCCAGCTGGACCATCGGGCGCAGCTCGGGCGGGATGACCGGCAGCACCTCGAGCACCATCCACGTCGGGCTCGAGTTGGACTTGCGGAAGTCCTCGACGACCTTCAAGCGCTTGATCGCCTTTTGCTTGCGCTGGCCGCTCGAGGATTTCGACTCCTCGCGAAGCCGGTACATCTCGGACGTCAGGTCGATGCGGGAGAGCAGCTCGCGGACGGCCTCGGCGCCGATGCCGGCGCGGAAGGCGCGGCCGAACCGCTCCGAGTAGTCGCGGAACTGGGTGTCGGTGAGGATCTGCTTCGGGTGCAGCGCCTCGAGGTCGGTGCGGGTGGCCTCGATCTCCTGCTGCAGCGCCTCGAGCTCGCCCTGGATCGAGTCGCGCTGCGTCTTCGTCGCCGCGTCGATCGACTGCTCGAGCGATTTCCTGTCCACGTCGAGGCGCTCCTTGGCCTTCTTCTGCGCGGCCTTGGTGTTGGCCTCGAGCTTCTCGATCTTCTCCTGGACCTTGCCGAGCACGGCGCGCGACATCTCGCGCGACATCAGCTCGCCTTTCTCGATCACCGTCTCCTCGTCGCCGTTGAGGCCGATCGTCATCGCCTTGCGGGACTTGGTCCCGGTCCCGGCCTTGATGTGCTCGGTCGCCTTCTTGCCCTGGGTGGTCAGCTCGTCGACCGCCTCCTGGAGCTCTTCCTCCAGGCGCGCGACCTCGGCGTCGACCTCGCCCTTCAGCTTCTTGGTCCGGCCCTCGCTCTCGGTGCGCAGCTCCCT
>DASXBE010000114.1:0-3396 GCA_036491815.1 Candidatus Dormiibacterota bacterium
TTCCTTGGGTCAGGGAACTGGTCCTGCCGGAAGAGTCTCGTACCGAACCCGATGAGTCCCGACGGCATGACATCGGCGAGCATCCAGCGCCCACCAGGCGACATCACGCGCGCGACCTCGGCGATCCCCCGCGGCTGGTCCGCCCAGTGGTGAAAGGTCAGCGTGCTGAACACGAGGTCGAAGGTCCGATCCGGAAACGGCAGCGCCTCCGCGACCGCCTGCTCAAAGCGGACCAGGCCTCCAGGCCGGACTGACGCCTGGGCGTGCGCCACCATTCCGGGCGCGGCGTCGACGCCCACGAGACGGGCACCCGGAAACCGGGCTTCGGCCGAGCGCACCAGACGGCCGGTGCCGCAACCCACGTCCAGGATTGCGCGCGGCCGCGGGACCTCCTCGGCGGCCAGGTCGAGGGCTGTACCTTGCACCGGCTCGAAGATGCGGCGCTGCATCCAGTGACGGTCGTAGCTCGGAGCCCAGCGGCTGAAGCGCTCGACGTCGTGACGGTGGGCCATCGAGCTCGATGCTACGGGGGCGCCAATTCCACGCGTCGCGCCCGCCACCGTGGGATCCGCGTCCAGCTGACGTGCAGAGCGCCATGTTTAGCTTCCTTGTTACTTGGTAATCTTGTAACACCATGGCTGAGGCGACCACCGAGACCGAGGCGCTCGACGCTTACTCCGCGACGGTGAGCTCGGTCGCCGAGCGCGTCCTCCCCTCGGTCGCCAGCCTCCGAGTCGGGCGGATGGGCCGAGGCGGCGCCGGGTCCGGCGTGGCCATCACGCCGGACGGGTTCCTCGTCACCTCGGCGCACGTGGTCGCCCAGGCCGGCTCGGCCAGCGCCTCCTTCCTCGACGGAAGCGAGTACGACGTGGACGTCGTCGGCGCGGACCCGCTGTCCGACCTCGCCGTGGCCCGCGCCCGAGCCGCCACCCTACAGCCGGCGCGCCTTGGCAACGCCGACCAGCTTCGGGTCGGCCAGCTCGTCGTGGCGGTGGGCAATCCGATGGGCTTTTCCGGGTCCGTCACCTCGGGGGTCGTCAGCGGGTTAGGCCGCTCGCTGGCGACCGCCGACGGCAACGGGCACCGCAGGTTCATCGAGGACGTCATCCAGACCGACGCGGCGCTGAACCCCGGCAACTCCGGCGGCGCCCTGGCCGACTGGCAGGCGCGCCTTGTCGGCGTCAACACCGCTGTGGCCGGGATGGGGCTGGGGCTCGCCGTGCCGATGAACGGCACCACCCAGGCGATCCTCGCCGCGCTGATGCGCAGCGGCCGGGTGCGGCGCGCTTACCTGGGCATCGCCGGCGGTACGCGCCCGCTGCCTCCCGCGGTCGCGCTGCGCGTCGGGCGCAAGGCCGGCGTCGAGGTGCAGGAGGTGGTCAGCGGCAGCCCCGCCGCCGGCGGCCAGCTGCAGGCGGGCGACATCATCGTCTCGGTGGGCGACACCGGCGTGTCGAAGGCAGGGGACCTGCAGCGGCTCATGGTCGAGGCGCACATCGGCTCGAAGCTCGCCCTCACGGTTCTGCGCGGCGACCGGCTCGTCACCCTGGAGGTCGTCCCGGTCGAGCTCGGCTGAGTCGCGCCGGTAGACTTCGAGGGTGGCCAAAAAGGAGCTCAGGTCGTTGTTGCGCGCCCGCCCCAGCGACGGCCGGTTCCGGATGGCGGATGTCGACCCCGACTCGACTCCAGGCCTGAAGAGCCGCAAGCGCCTGTCCCGCGATGTCGCGAAGCACAAAGCCGCTCTCTCCAACCTGCAGGAACGGCTCTACGCGGAGAAGAAGCGGTCCGTCCTGATCGTGCTGCAGGGCATGGACGGAAGCGGCAAGGACGGAACCATCACCCACGTGATCTCCGACATGAACCCGCAGGGGGTCGACATCACAGCGTTCAAGCAGCCGACCCCCGTGGAGAGGCGCCACGCCTTCCTGTGGCGGATCAGAAAGCGCCTGCCCATGCCCGGCCAGGTCGGTATCTTCAACCGGTCCCACTACGAGGACGTGCTGATCGCGCGCGTCCACGACCTGGCCAAGCCGCCCGTCATCGAGCGCCGGTACGACGAGATCAACCGGTTCGAGAAGGCGCTGTCGCGCTCCGGGACCAGGCTGGTGAAGATCTGCCTCGACATCTCGTACCAGGAGCAGCGCAGGCGTTTCCTCGAGCGCCTGGAGACCCCGGACAAGCGCTGGAAGTTCTCCGAGCACGACATCGATGAGCGCGCTTTCTGGGACGACTACATGAGCGCATACAGCATCGCCATCACACGCTGCTCGACCGACGTCGCGCCCTGGTACGTCATCCCCGCCAACGACAAGGACTACAGGAACTGGGCCGTGGCGAGGATCCTCATCGAGACCCTGAAGGACATGAACCCCCAGTACCCACAGCCCAAGCTCGACATACCGCGCCTGACCAAGCGCCTGATGTCCTAGGCCCGCCGGGCCGCACGTTCGCTCTCCGTTTGCTACGTTAAGGCCACGCTAACGAGGGCTTTGGAGGGAGAGCTGACATGAAGCGGATGCGCCTGGTTTGCTGGATGGCGGCGGTGCTGGTCCTCGCCGCGTGTGGATCGACCGGGGGTGGAGGCAACGGCTCGTCCACTTACTCGGGCAAGACGATCAGCCTCGGCGCGGTCCTCTCGATCACGGGCGCCGGCGGGGTTTACGGCCCGCAGACGCGCGACGGGATGATGCTGGCGGTCGACCAGATCAACTCCTCCGGCGGCGTCAACGGCGCGAAGCTCGACCTCACGGTGCTGGATGACACCTCGGACAAGGCGACATCGGCGCAGAAAGCCCAGACGCTGATCCAGTCGAACCAGGTGCTCGCCCTGCTCGGGCCGACGCTGTCGAACTCCGCGGTCGCGGTGCATCCGCTGGCCGAGAGCCTCAAGGTGCCCATCCTGGCGACCAGCACCACGGGGATCAACATCGTGCCCAACTGCAACGCGCCCGACCCAACTCCCTGCAAGTACGTCTTTCGCGACAGCCTGGGCGAGCAGACCGCGATCCCCGACAACATCCAGTCCTACGTCGCGGACAAGCACCCGACCACAGGCGTCCTGCTCGTGGCGCAGGACGACAAGTTCTCGAGCGACGGAGGCAAGATCGTCCAGAACACGGTCGGCCAGTACGGCATCCAACTCTTGAAGACCGTGCAGTTCAGCAAGCTCGCGCCCGACCTGTCCTCCTACGTGACGCAGGCGGTGCAGCTGCACCCTGACGTGATATTCATCACCTCGCTCGGAGGGATTCCGGCGAAGATCATGACCGAGGCCAGAAGGCAAGGCTGGCAGGGCCAGTTCCTCGGCGGAAACGGCTTCAACACGGCGACCGTGTCGAAACAGGCGGGCGCGGCAGGCCTGGGCGCTCGGAGCGCCAGCGCCTGGTACATCGGCAA
>DASXBE010000115.1:0-7132 GCA_036491815.1 Candidatus Dormiibacterota bacterium
GTTGGTAACGGCCAGGCGCTGCGCACCGGCACGCCCGCGCAGCTTGCCCTCCACGCGGTCCCACACGATCCGCGGACGCAGCTCGACGAACTGGTCCGACGGATACCGGCCGCTCAGCATGTCGAGCACGGACTCGAAGGCGCGCGGGCCCAGGTCGCTGTAGGGATAGGCGCGCCGGACCAGCCGCCCGAGCTCTTCGACATCCCACTCGTCCATCGCGCACATCGCGACGATGTGCTGGGCGAGCACGTCCAGGGGCTTGCGCGGGACGACGGTCGACTCGATGCGGCCTTCGAGCATGCCCTCGACGACGGCCGCCGTCTCGAGCAGGTCGCCGCGGAACTTCGGCATCACGACGCCGCGTGAGACCTCGCCGACCGAGTGGCCGGCGCGGCCGACACGCTGGATCCCGGCCGCCACGCTGGGCGGCGCCTCGACCTGCAGCACGAGATCGACGGCCCCCATGTCGATCCCCAGCTCCAGGGTGGAGGTGGCGACGAGCCCACGCACGATCCCCGCCTTGAGCTGGTCCTCGATCAGCAGGCGCTGTTCGCGCGCGATCGATCCGTGGTGCGCGCGCACCAGCTCCTCGCCGGCCAGCTCGTTGACGCGAGCCGCGATCCGCTCGGCGAGCCGCCTCGAGTTGACGAACACGATGGTCGAGCGATGCTCCTGAATGAGCTGGAGCAGCCGCGGGTAGATCGCCGGCCAGATGCTGTTGAGCCCTTTCGCGCCGTCCTCGTCCTCGGTGGTCAGCCGGGCCATGTCCTCGACCGGCACCTCGACTGTGACCTCCATCGTCTTCAGCCGCCCCGCGTCCACGATGGCCACTTCGCGGTCGCTGCCGCCTAGAAAATGGCCGACCTCTTCGAGCGGCCGCTGCGTCGCAG
This sequence comes from Candidatus Dormiibacterota bacterium, assembly GCA_036491815.1. Lineage (GTDB taxonomy): Bacteria > Chloroflexota > Dormibacteria > Dormibacterales > Dormibacteraceae > DASXBE01. Next base: position 891 of record DASXBE010000115.1, read on the forward strand.
ACAGCCCGATGCGCTGTGGCTCGACCTTGGTCAGGGCGCACAGCCGCTCCAGGCTCAGGGCGAGATGGCTTCCACGCTTGGTGGCGGCGACCGAATGGATCTCGTCGACGATGAGCCAGCGAACAGGCGCGAGGATGCGACGCGCTGCGCTGGTGAGGATCAGGAAGAGCGACTCAGGCGTCGTGATGAGGATGTCCGGCGGGTGGCGCTCCATCGACCGGCGGGCCTCGGATGGCGTGTCGCCGGTTCGGATCGCGGCGGAGATCTCGGGCACGGCCAGGCCTTGCGACTCCATCTGGTGGCGGATGCCGACGAGTGGAGAGCGGAGGTTCCTGTCGACGTCATGCGCCAGCGCCTTGAGCGGCGACACATAGAGGACGCGGCATCGCTCGGCGTCGGCGGGGACGGGCTCGGCCGCCAGCCGGTCGAGGCAGTAGAGGAAGGCGGCGAGCGTCTTGCCGCTGCCGGTCGGAGCGGCCATGAGGACGTGCCGGCCGGCGGCCACCTCGCGCCAGCCGCGCTCCTGGACGGCCGTCGGTTCCGCGAAGGCGGCCCGAAACCAGTCGCGCGTCGGAGATGAAAAGAGGTCGAGTGCGTCCCCCACGAAATCAGTTTGCCTTATTCCAGAGCCACAAACAAGTGTTCGCTGAACGGGGTCGATGCACACTTACAGCGCCGCACATGTACCCCTTCGAACGGTTCTCCGCAAACGCCAAGCTCTGCCTACAGCTGGCCCAGGAGGAGGCCGAGCGTCTGCATCATTCCTACATCGGGACCGAGCACCTCCTGCTCGGCATGATTCGAGTTCCATCGGGCGCCGCGAACCGCGCCTTCACAGAGCTGGGCATCACGTTCGCTCCGGTCGAAAGTCTCATCGAGGCTGCCGTCGGTGGCTCGGAACGAATCAAAGTCAAGGGCATAGTCCCGACGTCACGAGTCCAGAAAGTGATCGAGATCTCTTTTGAAGAAGCGGGCCGCATGGGGCACTCGGAGGTGGACACAGGACACCTGTTGATCGCCCTGGCAATCGAGGGCGATGGAATCGCGGCTCACGTGCTCCAGGATCTTGGGGCCACCCGGGAACGCGTGATTGCTGCCGCCGAGCGGGCGCTGGGAGTGACCGAGAGCGGACGTGGCGGAGACCGTCCGCGAGGACGAGAGGTCATGGCCTGGCCAAACCCAGCCGCCCAGGACATCCCACATCTGATGGCGGTACTGGGCCGGCCGCGAACCGCACGGCTGCTGAAGGCGAGGGGCCTGGATGTGGACCGATTGTTTGCGGATTTGCGGACCTATCCGGAACGTATCCAGGTCCTGTGGGACGCCCTCAACGCAACCGCGGTCGAGCTGATGGCCGCCGTCGCAACGCAAAACTTCGAGTTGGCGGCCTCGCTCCGCGACCGGCTGAACGATGTCGCCAAGGAACTCGGCTCGGCCGAAGACGAATGGCTGGAATCGCTGATGTGACGATCGAAACAGACCGCTTCCGAGAGGTGATGTCCAGCTTTCCCAGCGGCGTTGTCGTGCTCACCGCCTTTGGCGACGATGGCCGGCCCAGGGGCCTCACCGTGAGCGCTTTTTGCGCCGTCTCGCTCGAGCCGCCTCTCGCCCTCGCCTGCATCGACAAGCAATCCAACACCCTGCCCGCGGTCCAGCACACCGGAGGCTTCACCGCCAACATCCTCGCCGCCGGCCGCGAAACCATCGCCCGCCTCATGGCGACCAAGGTCAATGACAAGTTCGGTGGCATCGAGTGGCGCAGCCCGGAAAGCCCAATCGGCGGCCCGATCCTCGAGGCGGACGCCGCCGCCTACGCCGTCTGCACCCTGCGCGACACGATCGAGGGCGGCGACCACTGGATCCTGATCGGCCTGGTTACCGAGGGGCTACACCGCGAGGGAGTCGCCCCGCTCGTGTTCAGCCGGAGGTCTTACTCCTAAAGGGAGGGCGAGGGCCAGGACGGGATCAGCTGGGTCAGCCCAGACGACAAGAGGGTGAGCCTGTTGGTGAGCAGCAAGACGCCCATGACCACGAGCACCGCGGCCGAGGCAAGGTCGATCGCGCGCCGATGCTGGTTGACGAACCTCACCAGAGGCCTCGTGCTCTCGAGTGCGAACGCCAGGATGATGAACGGGAGCCCGAGGCCGCAGCAGTAGGCGATCATCAAGCTCAAGCCCTGGGTGGTCGTTCCGACCGTGACCGCCGAGCTGAGCACCGCGCCGAGCGTGACGCCGATGCAGGGCGTCCACCCGCTGGCGAAGCCCATTCCGAGCACGAAGCCTCCCGCGAGCCCACCGCCTTGCGGCGCCCGATTCATCAGTCGGTACTCGGTCGAGAGGAACGGGATTCGGACCACCCCCGCCACGTGCAGGGCCATCACGATCACGAAGACCCCGGCGACGATCGGCACGTAGGCGCGGATCGGCTGCACCGCCAGCGAGAACACATAGAAGAAGAGGATGAAGACGAGCGACAGGCCGGCTACGAAGCCCGCGCCCGCCGCCGCGACGGAGCCCGAGCCGGGCGGCCGACCGCCTGGCAGCGAAGAGTCCCAGGCCGCGCCACCCCCATCCGCGGGCGCCGGAGCCGCCGCCGCCGGAGCGGCGGCCGTGGGTCCGGCCGCCCGGGCGCCCAGGTATGCGAGGTAGGCCGGGACCAGGGGCAGCACGCAGGGCGAAACGAACGAAGCGAAACCGGCGAGAAATGCCAGAGCGGGGTTGACGCTGTCCAGGGCCGATGCCGCGAGCAGCATGCTCAGCTCTTCAGGGCGCTTCCGTCCCGCGCCAGCTCGACCATGGCGTCGACGAATTGCGGCCAAACCCGCTGCGGCAGGTCGTGACCCATGCCCTCGATCTCCATCAGCCGCGCACCAGGCACCGCCGCCGCGACCAGGCGGCCGTTCTCGATTGGAATCAGCACGTCGTCGACGCCGTGGATGACGAGCGTCGGGACACGAAGCGTGGCCAGGCGTTCGAGTCGCGGCGGCGCGGCGAGGATGGCCATGAACTGGCGGGCGGTGCCCACCGGGTGATAGGCGCGGTCGATGTGCCGCTCAGCCCGCCCGCGCTCGTAGGCCTCGTCGAACGGGTCCGCGCTTCCGAGCAGAACCTTGCGGGCCCACATCTCCTGTGCGATGCGCTCTTCGCGCGTCGCCGGCGGGGCGGCCACGAGCACCGCCAGGGCCTCCGGGGTAGGCGGCGCGGCCTCCGAGTTGGCCGGGCCGGACATGATCGAGGTCAACGAAAGCGTTCGGTCGGGATGGTTGATCGCCACCAGCTGGGCGATGTAGCCGCCCATCGACGCTCCGACGATGTGGGCCTTTTCGATGCCGAGCGCGTCCAGGAGACCCACGGCGTCGCGTGCCAGGTCATCGAGCTGATAGGCGGGCCGAGGTTCGCCCGCGTAAGCGGCCGCCAGGTCCGGCGGCCCCGCCTCATCCATCTTCGTCGAGAGCCCGCTGTCGCGGTTGTCGAAGCGGATCACGTAGAAGCCCGCGGCGGCGAGCATGGCGCAGAACTCGGCGCGCCAGGTGATGAGCTGCGCGCCGAGACCCATGATCAGCAGCAGCGGGGCGTCGGCACGATCGCCGAACGTCTCGTACTCGAGCTCGATTCCGTTGGCCTTCGCGCGCGGCACGTGAACCATGCTAGCCCGTGCCCGCGTCGAGCTACCTTTAGGCCTGGTGACCACCTCACTGCCCGCGCGGTCCGAAGCAGACCGCCAGTTCACATGGGACGCCGAGAGCGTCTTCCCCGAGGCATCGGGGTGGGACGAGGCGGTGGAGACGATCCTCTCCTATCTCCCCGACCTCGCCGAGTTCAAGGGCCACCTGGGCGACTCACCCGAGGCGCTCGCCGACTGGTTCGACGCCTCGGAGCGGGCCCACCGGCTCATGGCCAAGGTGCTGGTCTACACGAGCATGTCGTACTCGGTCGACGTGGGCGACCAGGTCGCGGCGGCCCGGGTCGACAAGGCGCGCTCGGTGTCCGCGCAGCTCGGCGCCGCCACCTCGTTCGCGCTGCCCGAGATGATCCAGACCGGCCTACCGAAGCTGCGGGCCTGGACCGGGCTGTCGCCACGGCTGTCGCACCTCGGCCACTACTTCGACCGGCTCGAGAAGCTCGAGAGGCGGGTCCGCAGCGCTGAGGTGGAAGAGATCCTGACGCAGGTCTCCGATCCGCTGGCCACAGCCCTCTCCGTCCACGGAGTGCTGGCCAACGCGGACCTCAAGTTCCCGCCCGCGACCGGCGCCGGCGGCGATAACTTCGAGGTGGCCCAGGGCACGTATGCGGCGCTCATGACCAACTCGGACCGCGAGGTCCGGCGCACTGCCTTCGAGGGCTACGCCGACGCCCACCTTGCGATGCAGCACACAATGGCGACGAGCCTCGCGGGCGGCGTGAAGCGCGACGTGTTCTTCGCCAGGGCACGCGGCTACGCGTCCTCGCTCGAAGCCGCGCTGGAGCCGAGTCACATCCCGACGGAGGTCTACCACAACGTGGTGCGGACCTTTCGCGACAACGCCGGCACGTGGCACCGCTACTGGCGGGTGCGCAGGAAAGCCCTGGGCCTGGACGTGCTGAGGCCGTACGACACGCGGGCGCAGATGAGCGCGGACACCCTGGAAGTGCCCTACCAGCAGGCCGTCGACTGGATCTCGGAGGGGGTCAGGCCCCTGGGAGACGAGTACGTGGACATCCTGCGCCGGGGTGCGCTCGAGGACCGCTGGGTCGACGTCTATCCCAACCGCGGCAAGCGGATGGGAGCGTTCTCGACCGGCTCGATGGACACGAGGCCCTTCATCTTCATGAGCTACAACAACGACATCTACTCGATGAGCACCCTGGCTCATGAGCTCGGCCATTCGATGCATTCGTACTACGCTCGCGGCACGCAGCCTTTCGTCTATTCCAACTACGGGCTGTTCCAGGCCGAGGTCGCGTCAAACATGCACCAGGCGCTGACACGGCGCTACCTCCTCGACCACAAGCCCGAGCCCGCGTTCCAGCTCGCCGTCATCGAGGAGGCGATGTCGAACTTCTACCGCTACTTCTTCATCATGCCCTCGCTCGCACGTTTGGAGCTGGAGATCCACGAAAGGGCTGAGCGCGGAGGCGTGCTGACCGCCGAGTACCTCAACGACCTCATGGCCGGTCTGATGGTCGAGGTGTTCGGCTCCGAGGTCGAGGTGACCGACCAGGATCGCCGGCGCATCGGCTCGACGTGGGCTCAGTTCCACACCCACCTCTACAGCAACTTCTACGTGTACCAGTACGCGACGGGGATCGCGGCGGCGGATCACCTCGTGGGCAGGGTGGCGGAGGGCGACAGGCGAGCGGTCGACTCGTACCTCGCGTTCCTGAAAAGCGCGGGGTCGATGTACCCGCTGGACGGTTTGCGGATGGCCGGCGTGGACATGATTTCGCAAGAGCCGGTGGAAGAGGCCTTCAGGACCATGGCCGGGATGGTGGACAGGCTGGAGACGATCGTCGCGGACGCCGAGGGCTCAGGGAGCCCGCTTGGGGTCAGCTCGAAAGCCTGATCCTCATCACGTCCGACTCCCTGAGCTCGAACCCCATCCGCGCGTAAAGGCGGTGCGCCGCCGTCCTGGCCGGTCCGCGTCCCGACTGAAGCTCAGCGACCTGGGCGCCCTGCTTGCGCCCGACCTCCAGCGCCGCCACGACCAGCGCCTCGCCCACGCCCCTGCCACGCGCTGACGCATCGACGACGACCTCGTCGAGCCGGGCCTTGATCCAGAACGGGGTCGTGTACACGATCACGGTGGTCGTGCCGACGATCGCGTCCCCATCGCGCGCCAGCAGCAGCGTGGCGGCGGGGTCGGCGACCAGCCGGCGAAGGCGCGCCAGGTCAGGCACCGGAAGGTTGGGGTTGAGCTGGGGCAACAGCCGCGCGAGCGCCGCTTGCACGGCCGGTGTCGCGTCGGTCACCGTCTCGACCACCGTCATCGCACCCTACCCCGAGGCTGGCGGCGGGTCGCCGGCCTCAGCCTGTGGTATCGGCTTCCACTCTTTCCCGTCCCACCACCAGCGCCCGTCTCGGGAGAGCGACGGGGTGCGAAACTGCTCGAGCTCGCGGCGGCTCGCCCTCGCCAGGAAGAGCACCCCAGCGGCCACGCCCGCGGCGATCAGAAGGACGGCGAGCAGCACCCCGAGGTACATCAGAGGCATCGGTTTCGTTAATGCTTACACCAAGCGCAGCAGGGCCGCCGTCGCGGACGCGGC
>DASXBE010000116.1:0-19753 GCA_036491815.1 Candidatus Dormiibacterota bacterium
GAGCCGCTCGACGACATCGTGCAGGTCGGATACCTCGGGCTGATCAAGGCGATCGAGCGCTTCGACCCCGACCTCGGATACGAGTTCACCACCTTCGCCACGCTGACTGTCGCCGGCGAGATCAAGCGTCATTTCCGCGACAAGGGCACGGCCATCCGCTTCCCGCGCCGTCTGCAGGAGCTCCACCAGTCCGTGGTGCGGGTCAACGAGCAGATGAAGAACGAGCTCGGGCGCGAGCCGACCGTGTCCGAGCTCGCCGAGCGCCTCGGTGTCTCAGCCGACGACGTCACCGAGGCGATCGAGATGGGACCTGCGTACGTGCCGCTCTCCCTCGACCAACCGGTCGGGTCCGGGGACGGCCAGGATGCTCGACCCGTGGCCGAGCAGATCGGCGACGTCGACCCGGAGCTCGCCCGAGTCGAGATGCGCGACGTGCTGGGCCGGGCGATGGAGCACCTGACGCCGCGCGAGCGATCGATCATGGCCATGCGCTTCTATGAGCAGATGTCGCAGTCGGAGATCGCACGGCGCCTTGGCATCAGCCAGATGCACGTGTCGCGGCTCCAGCGCGCGGCGCTCGAGCAGCTGCGCAAGCACGTGCCCGAAGAGAGCGTGGGCTGACGACCGGTGCCGCTAATCGAATGGGAGATGCCGCTCGATCCGCTGGAGCTGTTTCAGCGTTGGTACGCCGAGGCTGAAAAAGCAGGCGTGCCTCAGCCGGACGCAGTGGCCCTGGCGACCGCTGGCGACGGCGGAGCGTCGGTCCGCATGGTCCTGTTCAAGGGCACCGACAAGGGGGAGCTGCTCTTTTACTCCAACTACAACAGCCGCAAGGGCCACAGCATCGAGATGGACAACCGCGCCGCGCTGGTCTTCTACTGGTCGATCACCCACCACCAGGTCAGGTTTTCGGGCACGGTGCGCCGCCTGACCCGCCAGGCCTCGCTCGCCTACTTCCACAGCCGCCCGCGCGGTGCGCAACTCTCGGCGCTGGCCTCACGGCAGAGCCGCGTCGTGGCCTCACGGGACGTGCTGGAGAAAGCGGTCCGCGACCTCGCCGCCCGGTACCCGGACGAGGTGCCGATGCCGTCCGATTGGGGCGGGTTTGCCCTGAAACCTCGCTGGATCGAGTACTGGGAGAGCCGCGAAGACCGCCTCCACGACCGGATCCGATATGTCCGGAAGAAGGGTTCGGGCTGGCACATCGAACGCCTGGCGCCCTAGGTCCACCGGGTGCCCGCCCTACACTAGATCCCGCCCCGTGACCGGGAATGAGATCCGCAGGCGCTTTCTAGAGCATTTCGCGAGTCGGGAGCATCTGGTCCTGCCGAGCGCGCCACTGGTGCCGCAGGGGGACCCGAGCACGCTCTTCATCTCGGCGGGAATGCAGCCGCTTCAGCCCTACTACCTGGGCTTTAGCCAACCGCCCGCGCCACGCCTCGCCTCGGTCCAGAAGTGCTTCCGCGCCGTCGACATCGACGAGGTCGGCGACCGGACCCACACCACGATGTTCGAGATGATGGGCAACTTCGCGCCGACGGGCGCGTATTTCAAAGAGACCGCGATCCCGCTGGCGTGGGATCTGGTCCACCAGCAGTTCGGCCTGCCCGTCGGCCGCTTGCGGATCACCGTCCATCCGCGTGACGAGGAGTCCTACCGGCTCTGGACGGAGTCGATCGGTTTTCCGCCCGACCGCGTGCACCGCATGGAAGGCAACTGGTGGGGGTTGGGCCGCGGCCCGTGCGGGCCCGACTCCGAGATCTTCTTCGATCTAGGGCGCGAGGTCGGCTGCGGGCAGGTCGACTGCGAACCTGACCACTGCGAGCGCTACCTCGAGATCTGGAACCTCGTCTTTCCGCAGTACGACGAGCAGCAGGACGGCACCCTGCTGGCCCTCCCCAATCCAGCCATCGACACCGGGAGCGGGCTCGAACGGATGGCCGCCGCGCTGCAGGGCGTGCAGGACGTCTTCGACACCGACCTCTACGCCCCGATCATCCAATTCGTCCGGCAGAACAGCGGGCGAAAAGAATTGCGTTCCGAGCGGATCATCGCGGATCACCTGCGCGCAATGACATTTCTCATCGGCGACGGCGTGGTGCCGTCCAACGAGGGGCGCGGCTATGTGCTGCGGAGGGTCCTGCGCCGGGCGCTCCTACATGCACGCAAGGTCGAGCTGAAGCGTCCCATCGCCGACGCCGTGGAGATCACCGCCGCCGTCTTCCAGGAGCCCTACCCCGAGCTCAAGCAGCGCCTGACGTTCATCTCGGATGTCGTGCGCGAGGAGGCGGAGCGGTTCGCCCGAACCCTGGAGGGAGGCATGCAGCGGTTCGAGGCGGTCGCCGCCGGCCATCAGGGGCGGCGTGTCTTTCCCGGGTCCGAGGCTTTCCTGCTGCACGACACGTTCGGCTTCCCCTTCGAGCTCACGCGGGAGCTCGCCGCGGATCGGGGCATGACAGTCGAGGATGAGGTGTTCAAGGCACACCTCGAAGGGCAGCGCGCCAGGTCTCGGGGCCAGCGCAAGACGGCTGCTGCCGAGCTCAAGGCGGACCTACCGAGCTCGGTGTTCACCGGCTACAGGGATCTCACGGCCGAGAGCCCCGTGATGGCGCTACGCCGCGACGGAGTGGCCGTCGAGAAAGCCCTCGAGGACGATGCCGTCGAGGTGTTCCTCGAGCGCACCCCCTTCTACGCCGAGTCCGGCGGGCAGGTGGGGGACACCGGCCTGATCACGACGCCGCACGGGCGGATCCGGGTCGAGGACACGCAGAAGCTGGCCGAAGGCGCCGTCGCACATGTCGGGACAGTCGTCACCGGCGAGGTGCGGGTGGGGGAGATGGCAACAGCAGCGGTCGACGCCGTGCGCAGGCGCCAGATCGCCAGACATCATTCGGCGACGCATCTGCTGCACAGGGCACTGCGCGAGACGCTGGGCGAAAACGTCGTGCAGAAAGGTTCGTGGGTCGGGCCCGACCACACCACCTTCGACATTCCGCTCAACCGGGCAATCGCGAGGGAGGAGCTCGATCGAATCAACCGGCGGGTCATGGAAAAAGTGCGTCAGGCCCTGCCATTTCACGAGAGCCAGAAGCCGTACAAGGAGGCCGTGGCGGAGGGCGCGATGCACCTTTTCGAGGAGAAGTACGGCGATGTCGTCCGCGTCGTGTGCTTCGGCGACTGGACTTGTGAGCTGTGTGGCGGCACGCACGTGGAAAACACAGCCGACGTCGGCACCGCGATCATCGTCTCGGAGTCGAGCATCGGTTCCGGCCTCCGCCGGATCGACATGGTCGTCGGCGAGGCGGCGGACAGCCTCGTGCTCCGCGAACGCGAGCTGCTGAACGAGCTCGCGCGGTCCTTCAACACCCCGCCGGACCAGCTGCCCGATCGCATCAGGGCCCTGAGGACCCAGCTCAAAGAAGTCGAGCGCGAGCGCGAGAAGCTCCGAGACCAGCTCCGCTCGGTGCAGGTCGGCGGCGCCGACGGCGTCGAGGTGAAGCACGGCAGGGTGGCCTACGTGGCCAAATCGGTGCCCGCCTCCACCCCGGACGAGCTCACCGCTTACGCCGATCGGTATCTCGATGCGGTCAAGAGCGGAGTCGTAACCGTTGTAGGCGGCGGAATGTTTGTCATCAAGGTGTCCAGGGACCTGGGATCTGAATACGACGCGACCCGCCTGAAGGGTCTGTTCGGCACGGGCGGCGGCTCCGCGCACCTCGTGCGTGGCAAACTGACCGTTCCCGCCGACGAGGCGTTTCAGCGCCTCGATGAAGCACTTGGAGCCAAAACCAGTTGACCAAGTTCAAGTTCCTGCGCAGCAGGCGCGAGTACTACAGACATTTCACCGTGCTCGACATCGGGACCGATTTGATCAAGGTCCTCGTGGTCCGTCGCGACGGCCCGGACGGTGAGGTCCTGGGTGTCGGGCGCGAGCCGCAGGCGCCGGCCGCGATGTCGGGAGGCGCGATCGCGGACCTCGAATCGGTGATTCAGTCGTGCAACCGTGCCCTGGAAGCCGCCGAGGACATGGCCAAGACCGTGCCCGGCCAGGTCGTCGTGGGCATCGCCGGCGAGCTGATCAAAGGCTTCTCCTCGACGATCGCCTATCCCCGAGAGAGCTCGAAGTCTCGGGTCCGGTCGGGCGAGATCTCGACGATGCTGCAGATGGTGCAGCGCAGGGCGCTTCGCGAGGCCCAGCACCTGCTCGAGATGGAGCGGAGCTACGGACAGCTCGAGGCGCGCCTCGTCCATTCCGCGATCACCAATGTCCGCGTCGACGGTTACCCGGTCACGAACCCGGTCGGCTTCACCGGCAAGAACCTCGAGGTGACGGTCTTCAACACCTTCGCCCCCATGACCCACATCGACGCCATCGAGGCGGTGGTGAAGGAGCTCGACCTGGAGCTCGCCGCGGCTGTCGCGCAGCCCTACGCGCTCGCCCGCGCCTGCGCGAGCGAGGAGGTGTGGGCGGAGGGCGGCATCTTCGTCGACGTCGGCGGCGGCACCACGGATGTCGCTTTGATCCGGGACGGAGGCGTGGAGGGAACCCGGATGTTCAACCTCGGCGGCCGGGCGTTCACGCGTCGCCTGGCGCTTGCGTTCGGCCTCAGCTACGAGGAGGCCGAGGCCCGCAAGCTGCGTCACTCTGAAGGCCTGCTCTCCGCCGACCAGCAGCGCCAGGTGTCCGAGCTCTTGGGCGCCGACGCAGAGGTCCTGCTTCAGGGCCTGGCGCTCAGCGTCAAGGAGCTCTCGCGGGGCGAGCGCCTGCCGACCAACATCTTCCTGTGCGGCGGCGGAAGCCTGTTGCCAGAGCTGACGCTCGAGATGGTCAAGCACAATTGGGCCGCTGGACTTCCGTTCCCCCGAGAGCCTAGAATCCGCCACCTGGTACCGGCCGACGTCCGCAACCTGACGGACTCGACGGGCCAGCTCTCGACCCCCCAGGACATCGCACCGATGGGCCTCGCCAATCACGCTTTGCGAACTGAAGCCGAAGAGCGCGACACCGTGAACACCGTCATGAGACGGGTCCTAAGCGCTATAAAGGCTTAGCAAAGACTTCCCAGGAGACTTCCAAACGCCATGGCAACGAACCCGATCTACGTCGAAACCGAAGAGGAGATGCCCGAAATCGTCGAGCGCCTCCGCCGGTATCCGAGCGAGGAGACCATGCTTGTCCTCCCGATGCGGTCGCGCATCGGGCAGAGCCGGTTCAACTTCCAGCTCCTGCGCAATTACGCCGCCCGGTTGGGCAAGCGCGTGACCGTGGTCTGCGACGACCCGGCGGTGCAGAGGATGGCCTCCGAGAGCGGATTTCCCGTGTTCGGGGCGATCGGCCCCCTGGGTGAGGGCATTCCGTCCGAGGCCGAGGCGCCCCCGCCGCTGAAGCGGTGGTGGCAGCGCTCGCGCTCCCAGGAGACCACGCATGTGGGGATCGCCGCCCCCCAGCGACTGATCACCAAGACCGCGACGGAGCTCAAGCCCGGTCGCTTTCTGCTGTACATCGCGGCGGCGACCCTGCTGCTGGTTGGTCTCTTCGCGCTGGCGATCTACGTGCCATCCGCCTCGGTGACCCTCGTCGCGCAAGCGGCGCCCTTCTCCGAGAAGGACGTCGAGATCCAGGCTCAGCCGGGCAAGGCGCCCATCCATGTCAGGGTGGTCAACGTCTCGCAGTCCAACTCGCAGGGCTTCAAGACCACAGGGGTGATCAGCGTCCCGCTCGCGCCCGCCCATGGCACGGTCACCTTTACGAACAGTCTCAGACCAGGCTTCGCGGCCGGCCCCGGCATCATCTTCAAATACGGCCAGCGCCTGACCAACAGCAACGGGATCGTCTTCGCCGTCACCACCGACGATCCGAGATACGGCGGCGTGCTCGTGCCGTGGAACGGCCAGGCGGACGCCACCGTCGTGGCTGTCACGCCCGGGACCTCGGGCAACGTGGGCGACCACACCATCACCACCATCAACAACTGCTGCGATCCCTTTGACTCGTCGAAGCTGTCGGTCACCAACGCGCTGGCCACGGGCGGGGGGACGGACCCCTCGACCACGCCCCAGATGACGGAGGCTGACTTCGACGCCGGCCGCGCGCAGCTCGAGCAGTCGCTGCACCAGGCGATCGCGCAGAAGCTCGCTACGGCGGGAGCCCAGGGTGAGAAGCTGAGCGAGACGATCATCTTCGGACCGCCCCAGTACACAACCGATCACCAGCCGAACGACAAGGTGCCCAGCTTCAACGGCACGATGACGGTCAGCGGGGAGGGCGACTTCTATATCGACTCGGACGTGGCGAAGGCGTTCCAGGCCTACCTGTCACAGCGGGTGCCCAACGACCAGCAGGTCGTGACCGGGAGCCCGATCCAGGTGACGTACCGGATCCTGTCGGCCGCGGCCGGCGGGAATCTGACCTTTGCCGGCACCGCCTCGGCCTACGTCGCCCCGAAGCTGGACGTCGGCCAGATCCAATCGCACATCGTGGGCCGGCCCCTCTCGGATGCGCGCTTCTACCTGCAGCGGCTTCCGATCCAGTCGGTTTCGATCAAAGAAGACCCGATCTCGCTTCCGCTGATGCCGCTGCTCGGGCGGCGCATCTCGATCCAGTACGTCGTGCAGTCGGGGGCCCCCGACCCCGCCGCGGCGGCGGGCACGACCACCTCGGCGATCTCGCCCTAGGTGCGGGTCCTGGCGGTCGACCCCGGCACCAAACGCGTCGGCGTTGCGGTGAGCGACCCGACCGCCACGATCGCGCAGGCCCTGATCACGCTGCCGGCCGAGCCGAAGAGCTCACTGGCGGCGCGCCTCGCGGAGGTCGCGAGGGGCCAGGAGGCCGGGCGCGTCGTGGTGGGTCTTCCCCGGCGGATGGACGGCTCGTACGGGCCGGAGGCGGCCGCGGCGAGGGAGCTGGCCGAGGGGATTCGCAAGGCTTCCGGGCTCCCGGTCGAGCTCGTCGACGAGCGCCTGACCACGGTGGCGGCCGAGCGCTCGATGATCGCCGCCGGCGCGAAGCGGGCCCGCCGGCGCGCGGACATCGACCGGGTGGCGGCGACCCTGCTTCTCCAATCGCACCTCGACCGCAAGCGGTGACCGACGAGGCCTCGCAGGCCATCACGCTCATCGACGAGAGCGGAAGGGAGCGCCGTTTCCGCATGCACGACGCCTTCGACCTCGAAGGCAGCGCGTACTACCTCGTCGAGGACGTCGATGACCCTGACCAGGTGCTTCTCCTGCGCGAGGGCGAGGGCGGCCTTGAGACGGTGGACGGGGACGACTTCCGACGGGTCATGACCGCCCTTGAGGAGGACACTGTCGAGTGAAGCGGCTGATCGCGATCGTCGTGGTCATCGCGGTGTTGGGCTTCGGCGCGTCGCGCGGGATGGACTGGTGGAACTTCAACGTGAACACCGCCGTATCGACGGACAGTCACGCGGTGAAGTTCCACATCGACCAGGGTGAGACCTCCTCCGACATCGGCACGGGCCTCCTCGCGCTGCACCTGATCCGGAGCACCCTCGCCTTCGACCTTTACACGAGGCTCACGGACGCCGCGCCGAAGTTCGAGGCGGGCGACTTCGTTCTGAACACCAATATGAGCCTCACCCAGATCGTGAGCGCGCTTCAGCACGGCAACTCGCAGGCGCAGGTCGTGACCTTCCCGGAGGGCTTTCCGCTGCGGGAGCAGGCGAAGGTGGTTGACGGCAAGCAGCTTGGCGTGCCGCCGAACTACTTCACCTCGGCCGCCTATCTGGCCGCGGCCAAAGACCCGAGCTGGGCAGCCCAGTACGACTTCCTTCCCAAGCAGCCGGGAAATCCGGCGGTGCCCTACGAGGGATATATCTTCCCCGATACCTACCTGGTCGACCCGGCCGCGGGCGTGGCCGGCCTGGTCAAGCAGCAGCTCGATCAGTTCGGCGTCATCTTCTCGCCGGCACTGCGCGCACAGATCGCCCAGCCGACCGCGTCGCGCCCTGCCGAGAGTGTCGCTTCGATCGTGATCCTCGCCTCGATGGTCGACCGCGAGGCCAACACGTCGACCGACCGGGGAAACGTTTGCAGCGTGTACTACAACCGCCTCAGGCAGGGCATCCCGCTCGGCGTCGACGCGACCCTGCTTTACGCTCTGGGCCGCCTCTCGCCGGAGCCGAACTTCCAGGAGCTGCAGCTCAACTCGCCATACAACACACGTACGCACTCCGGGCTGCCGCCGAGCCCGATCGGCAACCCCGGCAAGGCGGCGTTGCTGGCCTGCGTCAACCCGCCCTCGACGAGCTACCTCTTCTACTTCGCCGATCGGCAGGGCGTGACGCACTTCGAGACCAACGACGCAGACTTCGAGCGCGACAAGGCGCGTTACGGCGTGAGCGGCAGCTGAGGGTCTTCATCCTCGGCCAGGGGATCTCCTACTCCCGAAGCCCCGCGATGCATACCGCCGCCTTCCGGGCCCTCGCCATGGACTGGTCTTACGAGGTGATGGACATAGCGCCGGAGGAGCTCGCCCGAGCGATCGGGGCGCTGCGGGCGCCTGACGTGGCCGGTGCCAACGTCACGATCCCTTACAAGCAGGCCGTGATGGAGCTCATGGACGCGGTGGAGCCTGAGGCGGTGCGCGCACGCGCGGTGAACACCATAGTCACCGCGAAAGGCCGCCTCGAGGGCTCGAACACCGACGTCGCCGGAATCCGGGCCGCGATCGACGAGGTCGCCCTTGACCCAAGGGGTGCCAAAGCCGTGATCCTCGGGGCCGGGGGCTCGGCGCGCGCGGCCGCCGTCGCGCTGGAGGGAGCGCACCTGACGTTCGTCTGCCGGCATCCCGAGGCCGCAGACCTCCCGGGCCGGTCGATCGGCTGGGACGACCCGTCGCTGGCGGGCCTTGTCCGGTCCGCGGACCTCCTCGTCAACGCGACGCCCCTGGGCCGCCGTGAGGAGATGCCGCTGCGCCCGGCCGCCCTTCCGCGCTCAGGGGCGGTGATCGACCTCGTCTACGTCCAAGGGGGGACGCCACTCGTCCGCAAGGCGCGTTCGCTTGGCCTGCGAGTCGCGGATGGATGGGGCATCCTCCTCCAGCAGGGGGCACGGTCCTTCGAGCGGTGGACCGGGCGCCCGGCACCGATCCAGGTGATGCGCGAGACTCTGCAGCCGTGAACACCGTGCTCCTCGCCGTGGCGTGGACGGTCCTCGGCGCCGCCGCCGGCTGGGCCGTCCGCCGGGGCTCCGTCCGGCTCGCCCGGATGGAGGGCCTCGAACCAGGGGAGAAGCGCTGGCAGGTGCTCGGGCCGCCGCTCCTGTCCGCGGTGCTCTTCGCCGCATTCGCGGTGCAGGTCACGTCGATCCCGCTGCTTGTTTTGCGGAGTGTCTTTGTGCTGGTCCTGGTCCAGGTGATCTTCTTCGACTTCGAACACCGGTTGATCCTCGACCGCGTGATGTTTCCATCGATGGTGCTGGCGGCGGTGGTCAGCCTTTTTGGCAGCCCGTGGTGGGCGGGCCTGGCGACGGGCGTGGCAGCCGGCCTGCTGTTCCTGGTCTTCGCCCTGGTTGGCTACGCGATCTTCAAGGCCGAAGCCCTGGGATTTGGCGATGTGAAGCTCGCCCTTTTCATCGGCCTCCTGCTCGGACCACTGCCGACCATCTCGGCTTTTTTCTACGGCATGGTGCTCGCCGCCGTGGCGTCGATCGTCTTCATCGTCTGGCACCGTTCCGCCAGGGGGACGATCGCCTACGGACCGTACCTCGCGGCCGGTGCGCTGATCATGCTGTTCCTCGCCCCCCTGAACCGAGGACAATAGGCGCCCATGAGCAAGCTGCTGCCTGGTGAAAACCTGGTCCTCGAGGATCACCCCCACTGGATCACGCTGATCAAGAGCCTTGTCATCCCCGTGCTCGTCCTCGTCATCGTCGCCATCGCCGACCTGAGCTTCCTGGCCGGCGCCGGTCACCACATCAGGACCTTTCTGACCCTGGCCGTCATCGCTCTGGCCCTTCTGTGGCTGATCGTGGTCTGGATCCGGTGGCGGTCGATCATCTATACGCTGACCGACCAGCGGATCAAGATCCAGGCCGGCGTCTTCGGCCGCTCCGAGAAGGTGATCCCGATCGACAGGGTGCAGGACTGCACGACCAGGCAATCGATCCTCGGCCGCATGTTCGGCTACGGACGGGTGGAGGTCGACGCGGCCGGCGCCCAGGGCGCGGAGGTGCTCGAGCACCTCCCGTCTCCAGGCGCGTTTCGCGACCAGGTTTTCATGCTCTCGGAGAGGCGCAGGAGCGGTCCCATGCCTTCGTCGCCGGTGCCGGCCAACCCGAGCGGCGTCTGAGCGCCTCCGCCACCTCCCACCGGCCAGCGCTCGCCCTGATCGGATTCATGGGCTGTGGCAAGTCGGTCGTGGGCGTCCTGGTCGCCCAGCGCGCCGGCGCCCCGTTTTACGACCTCGACATGATCATCGAAAGCGAGGCCGGGATCTCGATCTCGGAGTACTTCGCGACGCGCGGCGAAGCTGCCTTTCGCCGGCTCGAGTCACGCCTCCTGCCCACCGTGCTCGTGCCTGGTGCGGTCGCTGCCCTCGGTGGAGGCGCCCCGCTCGACGACGAGAACTGGCGGCTGATCACTGAGCGCGCGGTCACCGTGTTCCTGGAGTGCGCCTTCGAAACCATCTGGACGAGGACTCGAGGCACGACCGGCCGGCCGCTCGCCACGGGTCGCTCGTACGACGAGTTGAGGGCGCTCCATGAGGAAAGGCTTCCGTTGTACAGGCGCGCAGTCCACGTCGTCAGCTCCGACGCGCCTGCCGATCAGGTCGCGGCCGAGATAGCTCGACTTTGGTCAGGCTGATCCTCGACTCCTCGATGGGCAGCTACCCGGTGCTCATCGGGACAGGACTCCAGCGGGAGCTGCGCTCCATGATGGCGAGGCTCGACCCGACGGGCGCCGCCATCATCACGGACACCAACGTGCGTCCGTGGGCGCTCAAGGTCGCGAGGTCGATCAAGCGGGCCGGTCTGAAGACCGAGATGCTGGTCGTGCCCGCCGGCGAGCGCACCAAGAGCATGACCGAGCTCAGCGAGGTGCTCAACTTTCTGGAGCGGAGTCGCATCGACCGCGGTGGAGTCGTGATCGCCGTGGGGGGCGGCACCGTGGGCGACCTGGCCGGTTTCGCGGCGGCGATCTGGCAGCGCGGCGTCCGCCTCGTCGCCGTGCCCACCACGCTCCTGGCGATGGTGGATTCGAGCATCGGAGGCAAGACGGGGGTCAACGGGGCGCGCTCCAAGAACGCGATCGGGGCTTTCTGGCAGCCCGCCGCCGTGGTCTCTGACGTGGCGTGCCTGGCCACACTTCCCGCCGCCGCCTACCGGGACGCGTTCGCCGAGGTTGTAAAGTACGCCGTCGCCGTGGATCGTGGACTGTACGACCTGCTCAAGACCGAAAAGCCGCGCCTGCTGGCTGCGGATCCCACGACGCTCGAGCGCGTCGTGTTCCGCTGCGTGGCCGCGAAGGCTCTCATCGTCGCCAAGGACGAGCGTGAGCGGGGTCGGAGGGCGATCTTGAACTACGGGCACACCGCCGGACACGCGCTCGAGGCCGCGAGCGGGTTTCGCGTCTCACACGGCAAGGCGGTGGCGTTCGGCATGCGCGTGGCGGCCCGGCTGGCGCTGGCCATGGACCTGTGCAGCAAGCGCCTCGTCGAATCGCAGGACGAGATGCTCACCTCCTATGGCCTGCCCGACCGCGTGCCTCGCATCGACCCCGCCCGGGTCCTGGCCGCCATCGGGCGGGACAAAAAGGCGCGCCGGGGCAAGGTCGCCTGGGTGCTCCCGCGACGGATGGGCCACGCCGAGATCGGCCACGCCGTGCCGAGCGCGCTGGTCCGCCGCGTGGTGACGAGGGCGCTGGCGTGAAACGGATCGTCGTCGTCCACGGCCCCAATCTCAACCTCCTCGGCAAGCGTGAGCCGGAGGTCTACGGGAAGCGGTCGCTCGAGGAGCTCAACCAGGTTGTGCGCAATCGGGCGGACGAGCTGGGCCTCGAGGTGACCGTGTTCCAGAGCAACCATGAAGGAGAGCTCATCGACTTCCTGCAGAGAGAAGGGCCGGGCTCGATCGGCATCGTCATCAACCCAGGCGCGCTGTCGCATTACTCGCTCGCCCTCTACGATTGCCTTCAGGCGCTGGCGCTCCCGGTGGTCGAGGTTCACCTCTCGAACATCCACACGAGAGAGGAGTTCCGGTCGAAGAGCGTGACCGCGCGGGCCGCCCGGGGCGTGATCACCGGCCTGGGCTTTTCAGGATATGAGCTGGCCATGGAGTTTTTGAGCAAGCAGTGATCTCGACCAACGACTTCCGCAACGGCACCATGTTCGAGATGGATGGTCAGCTCCTGTCCATCGTGACCGTGGAGCACATCAAGCTCGCCCGCGCCGGCGCCGTGATCAAGGCGAAGCTGCGCAACGTCCTGACCGGCTCTATCTTCGAGCAGAGCTTCCGCAGCGGAGAGAAGTACCGGACGGTGCGCATCGACAGCAGCGAGGCGACATATCTCTATGCCGACGGAAACCACCACTACTTCATGGACGCCCAGACCTACGACCAGGTCCCTGTCGACGAGGACATGCTCGACGACGTCCTGCCGTTCCTGAAGGAGGGGAGCACCGTGTTCCTGCAGCGTTACCAGGACCGGCTGATCGGCGTCGAGCTGCCCATCAACGTCGAGCTGAAGGTCGTCTCGACCGACCCGGGCTTCAAGGGCGACACCGTATCGGGCGCGACCAAGCCGGCGACGCTCGAAACCGGCGCCAAGATTCAGGTGCCACTGTTCATTCACGAGGGCGACGTGATCCGGGTGGACACGAGGACCCAGAGCTACATGGAAAGGGCGTAGCACGGTTGGCAGAGCGTAGGATCGGCTGTTGTGACTGAGAACGGATCGCTCGGCGCTGTCCGGGTGGCCAATGAGGTCATCGCCAGCATCGCGGCGCTCGCCGCTTGCGAGGTCGATGGCGTGCAGGAGATGGACGAGGCGGCGGCCCGGCATTTCGGCGACTGGGTGCGGCGTCAATCAGCGCATCGCGGCGTCCGCGTTCACATCGAGGGTGACCGCTCGATCCACCTCGAGGTGTTCATCACCGTGGACTCCGAAGCCAAGCTGGCCGAGGTGGCGGGGGCCGTCCAGGGCAACGTCGTCGAGGCGACCGAGCGGATGCTCGGGCTGGAAGTCGGCGAGGTCAACGTCTTCGTCTCCAGCGTCGCCTTCGCCAGCTGACCGGCCGGTGGGAAAACGCCACCAGGCCAGAGAGCTGGCCCTCAAGGTGCTGTTCCAGCTCGAAGCGGGTTCTGACGATCGCGGCGAGGTGCTCGCCTATCACGCGACCGAAGGGGCCGTCACCCCGGATGTCGCGGCCTTCGCGGGTCAGCTCGTGGGAGGGGTCCTGGACCATCGCGACAGACTCGACGCGATCCTGAGCGAGGCCTCGGAGCACTGGAAGCTCGACCAGATGGCGAAGGTGGACCGCATCATCCTGCGGATTGCCGTGTACGAGATCGCGATCGACCGCCGCGTCCCGACCAAGGCCGCCATCAACGAGTCCATCGAGCTGGCCAAGACGTTCTCGGGCGACGAGGCCGGCCGGTTCGTCAACGGAATTCTGGGACGGGTCGCGGCCACCGCCACTTGAGCACCGGCCCCGCGGCGCCACCTGGATTCGAAGAGTTGCTGGCCGCTCTCGAGCAGACCATCGGCCAGCTCGCCGGCGGCACGGCGCCGCTCGAGGACCTGGTCGCGGCCCATCAGCGGGCGGTGCGACTCCTCGCCGAGGCACAGGCCAGGCTGGCGGAGCTCCAGGCACGAGCGGACAACACCGCACAATTGCTCTCTGATTGAGGTACCTGCTGGCGCCGCTGGTCGCCTGGACGATCGCACAGGCGGCCAAGGTCATCTACACGTCGGTCCGGCAGCGCCGCCTCAACCTTCGGGTGCTCGCCGAGACCGGAGGCATGCCCAGCAGCCACGCCGCGATCGTGATGGGCCTCACGGCGGGGATCGGTAAATCTTCGGGGATCGGTTCCACCGCATTCGCGATCGCCCTTATCTTCTCGTTCGTGGTGATGTACGACGCGGCAGGCCTCCGCCGCGCGGCCGGACGCCAGGCGGAGGTGCTCAACCGGCTGGTCGAGGACCTCGTCCACATGCGTGGGGTCCAGGAGCAAAAGCTCAGGGAGCTGCTGGGCCACACCCCGGTCGAGGTTTTGGTCGGGGCGGCGCTGGGCATCGTGGTCGGAATCGTGCTCCCGGTCCGGTGAGGGAGGCGGCATGCCCAGGCTCGACGTGCTGGTGACCCGCAGCGGCCTCGCGGAGTCGCGCGAGCGGGCCCAGGCCCTGATCCTCGCGGGCAAGGTCCGCGTGGGCGGGGAGACCGTCCGCCGCCCCGACCGCTCCGTCGGAGATGACGCTGCCATCTCGGTGGAAGCCGGCCCCGGCTACGCCAGCCGGGGCGCGCTGAAGCTCGCGCCTGCGCTCGACACGCTGGGGATCGACCCGGGGGGAAGGGTGTGCGCGGACATCGGAGCGTCGACCGGGGGGTTCACTGACGTGCTGCTTCGGCGCGGCGCCGCGAAGGTGTACGCGCTCGACGTCGGCCGCGGCCTGCTGCACTGGCGGCTGCGGCAGGACCCGCGGGTGGTGGTCGTCGAACGGGTCAACGCCCGTGACCTCGAGGAGTTTCCCGAGCCGGTCAGCCTGGTCGTGATCGACGTCTCCTTCATCAGCCTCGAAAAGATCATCCCGGCCACCCGGCGGGCGGCCCCGACCGCCGAGGTCGTCGCGCTTTTCAAACCGCAGTTCGAGGTGGGCCGCACCGAGGTGGGGAAGGGAGGGATCGTCCGCGACCAGGCCGCGATCGACTCCGCGCTCGCGCGCTTCCGCGCAGCATGCACGGGCATGGGATACGAGGTCGCGGGCGAGGCGGCGTCCGAGGTCGCCGGAGCGGGTGGCAACCGCGAGGTGTTCCTGCACCTGAGGCCCAGCGCGTGCTGAACGTTTGCATCCTGCGCGGCCCTGGCTGCGATGCGTCCATCGTCGAGCGTGCGATGCGCTCGATCCGCGCGCGGGGCCTCGAGCCTTATGAGATGCAGCGTGACGCCCCGGCGCAGGCATCAGCGGCGCGGCTGAAGGAGACAGCGCTGATCCTCACGCTGGGCGGGGACGGCACCTTCCTGGCGGGAGCGCGCCTCGCCGCGCCCCGCGGGCTCCCGATCCTCGGTGTGAACCTCGGGCGGCTGGGCTTTCTGACCGAGGTCGATGTCGCCGACCTCGAGGCCGGCCTCGAGCGTTTCCTTGCGGGCTCCTACCGCACCGAGGAGAGGACGATCCTCAAGGTCGCGCTGACGCGCGGCGCTCGAAGTGTCACGAGCGCGATCGGGCTCAACGAGGTGGTGGTCGACCACCGCGGCGAGGCGCGGATGGTTCGCGTGGAGATCGACGTCGGAGGCCAGGCGGTGGGCATCATCGACGCTGACGGGGTGATCGTGGCCACCGCGACAGGGTCGACCGCCTACGCCCTCGCCAGCGGCGGCCCCATCCTGGAGCCGACTCTCGGCGACCTCGTCCTGGTGCCGATGAGCCCCTTCGCGCTGACTGTGCGGCCGATCGTGTTCGCGCCAGGCCAGGACATCACGCTGACTGTCGTGCGCGGCCCGGCCGAGATGCGCATCGACGGCGGCCGCAAGGCCAGGGCGGTCGAGACGGGCGACGTGATCCGGTGCGGCTCGCATGCCCGGCGGCTCAAGGTGGTGCGGTTCAGCGCCCCCGAGAGCTTCTACCAGCGGCTGGGGGAAAAGCTCGGCTGGGGCCGCCCGCTGGTCCCCAAGAAGTAGTGATGAATCCCGCGCAGCCGTGCTGAAGGAGCTGAAGGTCCGCGACCTCGCCCTGGTCGCGGAATCCCGAGTCCGCTTCGGCCCGGGCCTCAACCTCCTAACCGGGGAGACCGGCAGCGGGAAATCCCTGATCGTCGACGCCTTGAGCCTGACCCTCGGAGCGCGCGGCGCGGCGGATCAGGTCCGGCACGGCGCGGACCGCGCCACCGTCGAAGGCGTCTTCGAGACCGGCGGCTCGGCCCTTGTCCTGCGCCGCGACCTGGGCGGGCGGACGTCGGCGCGCATCGACGGGCGAAGCGCGACGCCCGGCCAGCTCCGCGAGCTCGGCCGCAACCTGGTCGCCCTTCACGGCCAGCACGAGCATCACGCGCTGCTGGACACCGACACGCAGACGGAGCTGGTCGACGCGTATGGCGGCGCGCTCGAGCTCCGAGCGGCCGTGGCCGCCGCGCATTCGGCCTGGATGTCAGCGGTGGCGAAGGTGCGCGACCTCGAGCAGCTTCGCTCGCGGGGCAAGCGCGAGGAGGAGTACCTCCGTTGGCAGCTCGGGGAGCTGCGCGCCGCGGAGCTGCAGCTGGGCGAAGACGAGTCGCTGGCCGCCGAGCGGTCCGCGGTCAGGAATGCGGCGCGGCTCGCCGAGCTGGCCTCCGAGGCGATGGACGCCCTCCACGACGAGGGCCTCGGCCGGGCCGCCGCAGCCGTCCGCGCGGCGGCCGACCTCGACACGCGTCTCGCCGCGCAAGCCTCGCGCCTGGAGGCCCTGTCGGAGGAAAGCGCCGACGCGGCGGCCGAGCTCCGGCGCTACGCGGAGCTGCTCGACGCCGACCCGGGCCGCCTGGAGGGGATCGAGACGCGCCTGGCGGTGCTCGAGGGAATCAAGCGAAAGCACGGGGGGTCGATCGAGTCCGCCATCGCCGACCGCGATCGCCTCGAGGTGCAGGTGGGCGCGACCGAGAACGTCGACGCGGCCGTCGCCGGGGCCGAGGCGGACCGAGACGTGCGGCGAGCCGGCCTCGTGGCAGCCGCCGCGCGGCTCAGCAAGGCGCGCGGCGCCACCGCCCGGCGCATGCAATCCGCCGTCGCGACCGAGCTCGAGGGGCTCAGGCTCGAAAACGCTCGGTTCGAGATCCATCTGCGCGAGCATGCGGAGATCGGGCCCTCCGGCGCGGAGCTCGCCGAGATGATGTTCTCGGCCAACCCCGGCGAGCCGCTGGCCCCGCTCGCGCGGGTGGCGTCAGGAGGGGAGCTGGCCCGCGTGATGCTGGCGATCAAGACGGTCAACGCCGCGTCCGACCATGTGCCCACGCTCGTTTTCGACGAGGTGGACGCGGGCATCGGCGGCGAGGCGGCGATCCAGGTGGGCCTGCGCCTGAAGGCATTGGGTTCGCGTCACCAGGTGCTCGTGGTGACGCATCTCGCGCAGATCGCCTCCTTCGCGGACCACCACCTGGTGGTCGAGAAGAGCGCCGGGTCGGACGGCCGAAACGTGGTCAGCGTGCGCGAGCTGGCGGGTGACGACGAGCGGGCGCGCGAGCTCGCCCGGATGATGAGTGGCGGGGTGACTGCGAAAGCGATTGCCCGCGGCCACGAGCTGCTCGAAGAAGCCAGGCGCTCGAGCGTGGGCTAGCGATGCCGCGCTCACGCATGTTCACCGGCCCCGACGACAAGAGGATCAAGCGCGCTCTGTGCATCGTGGCGCACCCCGACGACATCGAGTTCTACTGCGCCGGCGCCGTGCTCCTCATGGCCGCGCACGGCGCGCAGGTCGATTTCGTGCTCGCGACCTCCGGTGACAAGGGCACCCGCGACGCGTCACGGTCGCGGGCCAAGATGGCGCGGACCCGGGAGCGGGAGCAGGAGATCGCGGCCGAGGTGATGGGGGTCAAGCGCGTGGCCTTTCTGCGCCACCCGGACGCGGAGCTGGTCGAGAGCCTCGAGCTGCGCGAGGAGCTCGTGCGTGAGATCCGCACCACGATGCCGGACGTGCTAGTGACCTTCGACCCAAACGTGCCATACCGTTTCCACCCAGACCACCGGGTGGTGGGGCGCGTCGCGCTCGACGCGGCCTGGCCCTGCGCGCGGGACCCGCTGAGCTTTCCGAAGGCCGGGCCTCCCCACGAGACGGCCGAAGCCTGGTGCTTCGGCGGGCTACAGCCGAACCTCGAGATTGACGTGAGCGGTGTCATCAATCAGAAGATCGCGGCGCGCCTGGCGCACGAGAGCCAGACCACGAGCCGGGCTTCGCTGGTCCGGCGCTGGCACGCGATGGCCCGGGTGGAGAGGTTCCACCAGGTCAATCTCAGGTAGGCTCCTTTTTCGTGGAACCCCCGGACGCTCGAGGGGCCCTCGGAGTTCAGACCCCGATCTTCGAAGGCCCGCTCGAGCTCCTGCTTGCGCTGGTGGAGCGCGACGAGCTGGACATCTTCAAGGTCTCGCTTGCCGGCGTGACCGACGCGTACCTCGCGGAGGTGGCGTCGCGCGAGGTCGCCGACCCCCAGGAGATGGCGGAGTTCCTCTGGATGGCCGCGCGCCTTCTGCTCATCAAGTCGATCCGCCTCCTGCCCGGCGAGCCCGAGACCGAGGAGGAGACGGACCTGTTGGGCTGGGAGGACGAGGTGCGCCAGAGGCTCGAGGAGTACCGCGCGTACAAGGAGATGGCGGGCGAGCTGATGGAGCGGGGGCAGCAGGAGACCTTCTCGTTCCCGCCACCGACGCGCACGGTCGAGGCCGGCGGGCAGGAGGAGCCGCTGGAGGTCGAGCTGCTCCTGGTCGCCTTCAACAGCGTGCTCGCCAGAATCCCGCCGCGGCCGGTTGTCGTCACGGGCAGAACCTGGACGCTGCAGGAAAAGCTCGACCTGATCACGGGCCGGCTCCGGGGGGGCCCCATCGAGCTGGTCGAGCTCATCCTCGAGTCGGAGGACCGCCTCGAGGCCGTCGTCACGTTCGTCGCGCTGCTCGAGCTCCTGCGCCGGTCGTTGGTCCGCGTCCGCCAGCGGGACCGGTTCGGCCCGATCCACGTCGAAGCCAGGGAGCCCGCAGGTGAGTGAGGCTTCGGCGGCGCTCGAAGCGATCCTCTTCAGCTCCAACCGGCCCCTCAAGCTGCGCGAGCTGCAGCAGGCGACCGACCTGGACCGGACCGCCGTCGAGGGCGCCCTCGAGGAGCTGCGCGTTGCGCTCGACGGGCGTGGAGTCATGCTCCTGCGACACCACGATGAGGTGCACCTCGCGACCCGTCCCGAGCATTCGAGCGCGGTGCGGCGCGCGCTGCGCCCGGAGGTGTCCGGAAAGCTGTCCCCAGCCGCATACGAGACGCTGGCGATCGTCGCGTACCAGCAGCCCGTGGCTCGCTCGCGGATCGAAGAGGTCCGCGGCGTCAACTGCGAGAGCGTGCTCAACAACCTCGAGCTCCGAGACCTGATCAGCGAGGTGGGCCGCGGATCGGGCCCCGGCCAGCCCAAGCTCTACGGCACCACGATGCGCTTCCTGCAGGTCCTGGGGCTCGAGTCGCTCGACCACCTGCCAACCCCGCGAGGCGCGGGAGCCGAGGACGGACGATCGCTGCCCACGAGCGGCTGAATCGCTTCCTGGCTCGCGCCGGCGTGGCCAGCCGGCGGGCGGCGGACGAGCTCATCGCGTCGGGTGCCGTGCGCGTCAACGGGGAGCCCGTGCCGCCGAGCGGGATGCTGATCGACCCGGACGCGGCCGAGGTCACTGTCGACGGCCGCGCGGTCCGGCCCATCACGACCCACCGCTACGTGCTGCTGAACAAGCCGCTCGGCGTGATCGCGACGGCGAAGGACGAGTCGTCGCGCACCACCGTGCTCGACGTGGTCGGCGATGAGGGCCGCCACGGCCATCGTCTCTTCCCTGTCGGGCGGCTCGACGCCGACAGCAC
>DASXBE010000117.1:0-17465 GCA_036491815.1 Candidatus Dormiibacterota bacterium
CGGAAAGTAGAACGGGCCCTTGGTCATGGTGACGTGGCGATCGACGCGGGTTCCACCGGAGGTTGGCGTGAGGACCATCTCGTGGTGGAACACGGAGTTGGCGTCCTCCGCGTCGAAGGCGACGCGGTTTGGGGCATCCAGCGCGGTGATCGTGACCACGGATGGATTCGCCTTCCCGTTCAGCATCCCCTCCGCCTTGTAGCGTGAGCCCACCGCGGGCGAGCCGGCGCGCTCGGCGGTCGCCTTCATGTGGTCCGCCTCACTCCCCCACTCTCCGTGGCGTGATATGTCGGCGACGTAGTCGAACACCTTTGCCTGGGGTGCGTTGACGTCGACGCTGTAGTCGGCTGTGTAAGGCATGTCTAGTGGATGAAGTGCGGCAGCACGACCGATGCCGCCCACAGGGCCAGGCCGACCGCGATCAGGCCGATCTTCTTGTAGCCCCAACCGATGGCGGCGAGCACGAACGCGATGAACGCCAGGATCAGAAGGATCGTCGCCAGGTTCAACGTGAGCGCGCCGCCCACGAGGAGCGACAGCACCCAGATCGCGAGACCGCCGGCGACAAGGTCTGACTTCTTGTAGGTCCAGCCGATCGCCGCCACGACAAAGACAATCAGGGCAATGATTTGCAGAAGCTCAGAGAAACTCATGCTGGCATTATCCAGCCCTGATTGCCCACCACGCCACACTATGGCCGTGAGCAGCGCGGAGGCCGATCTCAACGTGACCGGCTTCGCGCTCACTCCTGGAGCCCAGCGGAGCTGGTGGCTTCGCGAGGCGCTCGCGGCCGAGGCTCCACATGAGTGCCCGCCGCTCGCTGGGGAGACGCGGACCGACGTCGTGATCGTCGGCGGCGGCTTCACCGGCCTGTGGACGGCGTGGTTTCTTCGCCTGGCCAGGCCCGACCTGGGGATCACGATTCTCGAGCAGGACATCTGCGGCGGCGGCCCGAGCGGGCGCAACGGTGGATTCGCCAGCGGCTGGTGGGACGAGCTCGACTCTCTGGTCACGCTGTATGGCGCCGAGCCCGCCGTGCGAGCGTGCCGGGCCATCACCTCGAGCATCGACGGCATTGGCCGGTTCTGCGCCGACCACGCCATCGACGCCTGGTATCAAAAGGGGGGCTACATGTACGTGGTCACCGCGGCCGCGCACGAGCACACGTGTAAGGCGATGGTGGGGCTGGCGCGCGAGGTCGGCGCCCAGGACGAGATCCGCGAGCTGACGGCGGCGGAGGTGCGTCGCCGGTGCGCCTCGCCGGCTTTCCAGGGCGGGGCGTTCATGCGCGACGGCGCCTCCTTGCAGCCTGCCTTCCTGGCCCGGGGCCTGCGCCGCCTCCTGCTCGAACGCGGCGTCGTGATCCATGAGCACACGACTGTGACCAGGCTTGAGCCCGGAGCAAAGCCGCGCGCCGTGACGCCGAACGGAACCGTGGAGGCGTCCCACGCCGTGCTCGCGGTGAATGCGTGGGGCACTTCGTGGCCCCAGCTCAGCCGGCGCCTCGTCGCGTGGAGCAGCTACATCGTCCTCACCGCACCTGCCCCAGACCTCATCGAGAAGGTCGGCTGGAAGGGCGGCGAGCTGATCAGCGACTTCAGGACCTCGCTGCGCTACTTCCGGACGACGCGCGACGGACGAATCGCGTTCGGTGGAGGTGGCGGGCGCGCACGGCGCCGGGTCGACCACATGTTCACGCACGACTCGCGCGCGGTCGCGGAGACGGCCGAAGGTTTCCGGCTGATGTTCCCATCGTTCGCCGGGGTGCCGATCGAGGACGCATGGGGCGGTCCGATCGACGTTTCGCCCACGCACACGCCGACCTTCGGCCGCGCGGGGTCAGACAACGTCTACTACGCGCTCGGCTTCACCGGCAACGGCGTGGCGCCCACGCACCTGGCAGGCCAGGTCCTGGCGGACCTGATCACGGCCGCGGACACCGACCTGGTCCGCCTCCCGATGGTGAACTCCAAGCCACGCAACTTCCCACCCGAGCCGTTCCGCGCCGTGGGCGCCGCTGTGGTCCGCCGCGCGATGATCGCGAAAGAAACCGCGGAGGAGCAGGGCCGCCAGCCGAGCTTCCTCGCCACACAGCTCGCCCGCACCCCGCGCCGGCTGGGCTTCCTGCTTGGCCCGGAGTGACCACGCGCGGTCGCGCGCCAGGCGAGGCTAGGCGCGCGTCAGGTCGCCGAGCAGGTGCACCCCGCGGCTTTTCGGCATCAGCCGCTCGGACATGACAGCAAGGCGGAAGAGAACAGGGTTGATCGCGAGGTAGGTCGGATCCGCGACCACGCGGATCTCGGCCACCTCCAGGCCCGCGGCGGTCGCCTCCCGGCGAAGATCCCGCGGCGTGTTGGCGCGGTACTGGACGCGGAACGTGTCGGCCTCGACGCGCCCGTAGAGCTTCGGCACCAGGCGTCGCTGCAGCCGAGGCAGCGCCTTGCCGAGCCGGTTGAGCACCATCAAGGGGTTGCGCAGATTAGGGGTGAGAAAGACGAAGTGGCCGCCTGGTCGGAGCACCCGGCGCACCTCGCGGAACGTCGTCGACGGATCCGCGAGGTGCTCGAGCACCCAGACGCAGACCACGAGGTCGAACGATTCGTCCGCGAAAGGCAGGCACTCTCCCCGCGCTCGGATCCTCGGCATCCCAGGCGCTCGGTGCTCGCTGAGGGAGGGCGCGTCCGGATCGACGCCCGCCGCGAGCTCGACCGTGCGCCACACGAGCTCCACGACTCCGCCGCGGCCGCAGCCCAGGTCGAGCACGCGACTTTGCCGCGTGGCCAGGACCCTGACCATGGCCTCCAGCTGATCGCCGCTCGACCTCCACTCCGGCCGCAGCTCGCGGTAGCGGGCGCGGTAGGCGTTCTGGAGCGTGAGCGGCAGGATCGCCTCCTGGACGGCCGCCTCCTCCACCTGACTGGCGCCCATGCAGGGGGCATTGTGACCTCAACGCTGGCCGGCCGCAACCCTCAAGTCGGCGATCAGGGAGGCCAGGGCGGCCTCCCGGGAGGCGTCGTCGCCGGCCCTCAAGATCGAGGACGGATGGACCGTCGCAACGACCGGGACTCCGAATGGGGAGCTGAGGACCTCGCCCCGCTGCCGGCTGACGCGGAAGGCGGGCCCCATGACCGACTGGGCCGCCGTCGCGCCGAGGAGCACGATCAATCGAGGCTTGATGGCGTCGATCTCGGCTTCGAGCCACGGCCGGCAGGCACGGATCTGCCCGGCGTTCGGCTTCTCATGCAGCCTGCGTTTGCCACGCCTCGTGAACCGAAAATGCTTGACCGCGTTGGTGACGTACACCTCGCCACGTTCGATCCCGGCTTCCGCGAGGGCTCGATCGAGCAGCCTGCCGGCCGGCCCGACAAAGGGCTTGCCCTGCAGGTCCTCCTGGTCGCCGGGCTGCTCGCCGACCAGCATCAGCCTCGGATTGCCCGCCCCCTCCCCGAACACGGTCTGGGTCGCGTCGCGCCACAGCTCGCACGCCCTGCAGCCGGCCGCCGACTCCCGCAGCTGATCGATCGACGGCTCATCCGAACGGCGTTCGGCCACTCTGAAGTAACGCTTCGCACGCATGAAAGAGGCCGGAATTGGGCATAAATCAAGTGTGGCAAAAGGTGATTTCGTCGAGGTTCTCGTCGATGCCGGAGGCGGCGCTGCGCGTGAGTACGTGGTCGAGGCGACCCGGGCAGGGCGCACGGTCGAGGTGCGCAGCTCGCGCACGACTGTCGAGGTGCGGGAGCTGACCCGGACGGGAGGCGTGGTGCGGACCGCGAGGTTCATCGCTCCCCGCGTCCTGGCGGTCGTGGAGCACCCGACCCGCGACCAGGGCCGGAGGAAGCCGCAGAAGCAAGCGGCCTGAGTCCGCTTCGGCTGTCGACACTACACTCCAAGCCGGTGGAAGGCATCCTCACCGCTTGGGAGGGCGAATCCGTCTCGATGCATCGAGACGCCGCGAGTGGGACGTGGATGTTCATCTGCGTCCATTCCACCGCGCTTGGGCCGGCCGCCGGCGGCACCCGGATGAAGCACTACTCCGGCATGGGAGAAGCGCTGCGCGACGGGCTGCGACTCTCCGAGGCGATGAGCCTCAAATTCGCCAGCGTCGGATTTCCGCATGGTGGGGGCAAGGCGGTCGTCGCCCTTCCGAGCCCTGAGCTCCCGCAGGGCGAGGCAAGGCGGCGCTTGCTGCTCGAATTCGGCGCGTTCGTCCGCTCACTCGGCGGCCTGTACAGCTGCGCGCCAGATATGAACACCTCGGCCCTGGATATGGACGTGATCGCCGAGGTCTGCCCTCACGTCTTCTGCAGAACCCAAGCAGCCGGCGGCTCGGGGGACACGGCCCCAGACACGGCCGTGGGTGTCCTGCACGGCATCCGGGCGGCCTGCCGCCATGCCCTCGGCAGCGACGACCTATCGGGTCGTACGGTGCTGGTCCAGGGCGCGGGAGGTGTCGGCGGCCATTTGATCGAGCTGCTTCGAGGAGCCGGAGCCCGCGTCGTCGCGACCGACATCGACGGCATGCGGCTGGAAGCCCTCCGCGGGAAGGGAGTGGACGTGGTGGGGCCGGAAGCCGCCCTGACGGCCGAGTGCGACGTGCTCGCCCCCTGCGCCACCGGCGGCATCCTCAACGCCCAGACCATCCCCAAGCTGCGCTGCCGCATCATCGCGGGCGGGGCCAACAACCAGCTCGAGACGCCCGCCGACGCCGACCTGCTCCGCGAGCGGGGGATCGCCTACGCTCCCGATTTCGTGATCAACGCCGGCGGGATACTGCACGGCGGCGGCCTCGAGGAGCTGCACTGGTCGCGCGAACTCCTCGACGCCAAGCTCGCGGGGATCGGCGACGCGGTATACGCGATCCTCGGGCGCGCTGAGACCGAGGGCATCAACACTGACGCGGCGGCCCGAGGCATCGCCGAGGCGCGGATCGACTCAGCGACGGCAGGGCGGTGATGCCGGTTTAGCCGGCCTTCTTGCGCTTGACCTTGTTCGCCTGCTTGGCGAGCGCGGTCCGCGTCGACTTCGGCAGGCTCGCCACGGTGCGCTTCTTCTTGGCCGTCGCGGATGCCTTCTTGATGTTCTTCTTCGCGGCTGTCTTCTGCTTGGTGGTTGCCATATCTCGTCAACGCGTCGTGGGAGGCTGGATACCGACGCGCGCTCATGTAAGGTTCGCCCGTGCGCGCGAGTGGGGCCGCCGCGATCATCGTGCTGCTGCTCGCTGCGTGCGGCGGAACGCCGAGGCCCACGGCGGCTCGAACCGCAGCGCCCCCGTCCGGCTCACCAGCTGCATCTCCTTCGTCCAGCGCCGCGCCGACCGCGTCCCCCGGCGCCTCGCCTACAGGCACGGCCGCGACCGGCCCCGCGCCGCTCGTCCACTGCTCGGCGGCCGTCCCGTCGGGCGACAACCTGGTCATCGGCACTGTCGCCGGCGATCCGACGGTCGTCATCAGGGACATCCAGGATCCAGCGCACGCAAGGAATCTCTGCTCATTCGACGCGAACGCCCTCTCGCCGCGTTTCATCAACGCGGGCGGTGTCGTGTATGAGACGTCTGACGGGCAGATCGTCGAGGTGAACCTCGCCACGGGAGTTTCGACGCCGATAGCCACCTACGGCGGGGGCATCGGCTCCGGACAGTACGCGGTCAGCTCCGACGGCAGGTTCGTGACGTACCTCGACGGCGACGCATGGCGCCTGGCGGGCCCCGCGGGCAGCCGCGTGCTGGCGACGCTGCCCGCCGTGCCTGGCCGCGGCGCCGACCCGAACCAGGACGACAGCTATCTGAGCTACTCGCCCGACGGCCAGTACATCGCGCTGTTTCAGACGTTCCGCACCGGCGGCAGCGGCGAGACGGCGCCCGATCAGATCCGCCGCGCGAGCGATGGCTCCCTGGTGTACTCCACCACCGGCATGACGATGGCGACCTGGGCGTCGGTTCCGAGCCGCCTCTTCTACCGCGACGCGACCGGCCACGTGAAACGCTGGGATCCGAGCAGCGGTGTTTCGGCCATGACATCGCTGAGCTGGATCAGGCCGAGGTCATCACCTGACGGGCGCTGGATCGCGTACACCTTTCCCACCTCGGGCGGGGTCGGGGGAATCGGTTTCTACAGCGTGCAGGCGAACAGCGCGTCCAACACGACGCCGCCCGGGCGCGCCGGCGTGGCTTTCCTGAACAACGACCTCGTCTGGTACATCGGGCAGCGCCCGTGCTCGACGTGTTTCGGCGGGGAGCCCGAGGCGACGGGCGTCGCGTACATCTACAGCATTGCCGGCGCGTCGGAGATCACGTCCCGCCTCTCGGGAGTGAACGACGCGTGGCCGCATTACACGACGCCCGGCCTCTAGTCAGAGGGGCTTCAGGCCATCTCCCGCCGGGTCTCTTCCTCCCGCACGGTCCGGTCTTCGGGCCCCACCATGCGCTCGAGCACGGCGCGGTAGTGGAGCATCGCCTGGCGCATGCCTTCGGTTCGGTCCTTCGAGTCGTAGCCGAGCCTGTGCGCTTTCCGCACCTCGACGGGCAGGTCGCGTTCGGCGAGCGGGTGGCCCCTCTCTCGCAGCACTGACAGCACCATCGACTCGGCCTGCCGGACGGCTTCCTCCGGAGCATCGATGAACTTGGTCTCGATCGTGTCCCACTCGGCCATATAGCGGTCGCGTGAGCCCGGCGACAGGGGCCGGAGCTGCGGAGTCCGGCGTCTGCCGGTGGCCGCTCGCAAGAGCAGCAGGAGCACGACGACGATCAGGGCGACGACAAGAATGGTCACAAGGGTTCCAGTGTCCATTTGGGCATTACCTCCACTTGAGGGAACGCGGCGGCCCATGGACTCACTCGCGGCAGCCGCGCGAATCGCGGCGGCCTCAATAAAGTTATGCGGAAAGTTACAGCCCGATGCCCGCGCGTTGTCAATTAGTGAAGATGCGGCAGGCCCTGTTGTGGAGCGCCCTGCTGCTCGGCGGCCAGACGACTGACACGCTCACCACAGCGATCGACCGGGCGCGCGGCGCTCTCGAGCTGATGCCAGTGACGGGCAGGCTTCTCGACGCGGGAGGCATCGCTTTGCTGTGGGGAACCAAGGTGCTCTTGGTCCTGATCGCGGCCGCGATCCTCTTCCTGGCCGCCCGCGCAGTGCGTCCTGACCACCGCCTTTCCGTGATCACCTATCGCGTCGCATTGGTCTCCGTCCAGCTGGCCACCGTCGGCCTGGTCTGGGTCTCTCTGAGCAACGCTGTGCTGCTGGGGAGCCTCCCGAGCTAGCTCTCGGCGTGCGCCGGTTGGGCCACCAGCTCGACCACGTCACCCGCCCGTATGGTCCCGCCCTTGATGATGGACGCCCGCAGCCCGGTGTGGAGGAGGCCCTTGAGCACGACCTGCGTCTGGAGCACGCCGGCCAGGTGATGGCACGGCTCGCAGTGCTCCTCGCCGAGGCACTCGATCTCACCGACCCGGAAGCGCCGGCCGATGAAGTCCCGCAGGTTCACCCCGCGAACCTGCACCTGGCGGCGGGACTCTCCGGGCGCGAGCTCGAGTCCATGCCCGGTCCGGGCCGCCTCGATCGCCTCGAGCTCAATCAGCGTGATGTCGCAGGCGCCGGCGTCGTCGAAGTGGCGGTCCCCCTCCAGCCCACGGCCGGGATGCGCGACGGCGCTTGGCACCGCGTGGGCGGGCTCGCCATTTCGCGCGGCTAGAAAGATGGCCTCCACCGTACCGTGCGCTTCCATGTCCCTGGGCATCCTACCGGGCGAGCTGTAAAGGGCGCTTTGCGGCGGGGGCGGATTCCGTCAGACTCCGAGGGGTGATGGAGAGGGCCGAGCAGGCGCTTCGCGAGGTGTTCGGCCTCGGCGCGTTCCGTCCCGGACAGGCCGACGTCGTCGAGGCGATGCTGGCCGGGCGGGACGTGCTCTCGGTCGCACCGACTGGCTCTGGAAAGAGCATCAGCTACTGGGTGCCGGCGGTGGTCGGGGGTGGCCTCACCATGGTGGTCTCGCCGTTGATCGCGCTCATGAAGGACCAGGTCGACCGGTTGACCGCGCGCGGAGTTCCGGCAACCTTCATCAACTCGTCGGTGGAACGCGAGGAGCAGGCCGACCGCCTGCGGCGGGCGATCGCCGGCGGCTACCGGCTGCTCTTCGTGGCGCCGGAGCGGCTCGGCAGGCCCGGCTTCATGCGAGCCCTGGCCGAGCTGAAGATCCGCCGCATCGTGGTCGACGAGGCGCACTGCATCTCGACCTGGGGCCACGACTTCAGACCGGACTACCGGCTCCTGGGTGCTGCGATCGCCGCCTCCGGACGCCCACCCGTGGCAGGATTCACGGCCACGGCGACCCCGCGCGTCCGTGCCGACATCGCGGCCAACCTCGGCCTGCGCGATCCACTCGTCTCGGTCAGCGGGTTCAACCGGCCGTCGCTGACCCTCTCGGTCGTCCGGTGCCGAGGGGAGCGGGCCAAGCGCGAACAGATAAGAGCCCTCCTCTCAGGCGCCTCCGGGCAGGCGCTCGTCTACGTCGGAACGGTTTCGGCTGCCGAGGAGCTGGCCGCCGAGCTTGGCGTCGCGTGCTATCACGGGCGGCAGGACGCGGAGCTGCGCCGCCGCGTCCAGGAAGATTTCACCGCGGGCCGTTCGAAGGTGGTGGTGGCGACCTCGGCCTTCGGCATGGGGGTCGACATCGCCGGGATCAGGCGGGTGATCCACTATCAGATACCCGGGAGCCTGGAGGCGTATTACCAGGAGGCGGGCAGGGCGGGGCGCGACGGCCGCCCCGCCGCTTGCACCCTGCTCTACAGCCCGGCCGACCGCGACCTCCAGGCCTTCTTCATCGAGCAGTCCGGGTTGGAGGACGGCTCACCGCTGAAGGACCATGCGTACGCGCGGTTGGCCCAGATGATGGCCTACGCCGAGATGCGCGAGTGCCGGCACGCGCGCATCGCCGACTACTTCGGGGAGGAGGGCGTCGCGCGGCGGTGCTCCGCGTGCGACAACTGCCTTGGTGGGGCGAAGCCGGAGGTCGCCGTACCGGCGGAAGCGATCCAGGCCGCGCTCGCCGCGGTGGCCCGTTTCAGCGGCCGGGTCGGGGTCGCCAACGTCGCGGCGGTCCTCGGCGGCCGGCGCACCAAGTGGTCGGCGGCGCAGGCATGGGTGCAGGACCTGCCCTACCACGGCGCCCTGAAACGGTGGAAGGAGGAGCGCATCAGGCTGCTCCTAGGGGAGCTGATCCAGTCCGGGCTCGCGCGCCAGAGCTCTGGTGAGTATCCGGTGGTCGAGATCACGGCGGCCGGGCGCGAGGCCGCAGCGCAGCGGTCCGGCGCGACCCTCACCCTGCCGGCGGAGTCTGAGCCCGCCGGCGCGGCCGACGTGTCCTCGGAGCTGCTCGACCGGCTTCGCATGTGGCGGCGGGAGACCGCCATCGCGGGCGGAGTTCCGTCCTATGTCGTGTTTCACGACTCGACGCTCGTGGCGATCGCGGCCGCGAAGCCGGCCAGCTTGGGCGAGCTGCTGCGCGTGTCCGGCGTGGGCGAATCGAAGCTCCGGCGATACGGCGAGGAGGTGCTCGAGGTGCTGAGGGCGGGGCCGGCCTAGTTCGGGGCGCGGGCGCGAAGTTGGCTTTGTGCTCGCCGTTCTGTTGAGCAGGTGCTATACAGGGCCCCAAAGTGACTCGCCGATGGTGATCGCGTCGCTTCGCGTGCCCGACGACTGGCGCCGTTTCGCCGCCTTCGCGTGCCTGTTCGCCCTGGCTGCCTTTGCGTTCATCGGCTGGATGTACCTTCAGGCCGGCGGGGCGACCCTCACCACCGCGGTCGACGACATCGGAGAGGCCGTGGCGGCCGGAATCGCAGCGGTCAGCTGCGCGATGGCTGCCCGGCGAACGCAGGGACGCCTGCGGCTTGGCTGGGTCTTGCTTGCCGCTTCGGCGGCAAGCTGGTCGCTCGGCCAGTTCATCTGGTCCGTCTACGAGGTCGGACTCCAGATCGCCGTGCCCAACCCATCGCCGGCGGACATCGGCTTCATCGCGGCCATCTTCCTGGCGATCGCCGGACTCTCCAGCTTCGCCAGCGCGCCTCGCGGCACGTCAACGGGTGCACGGCTGGGCCTGGACACTTTGATCGTCTTCCTGTCGCTCCTGTTTTTGGGTTGGGAGCTGGGGCTGAGCCAGGTGTTCGCCGACACCAGCGCACCCATGGAGGCTCGCCTGGTCAACCTCGCCTACCCGATCGGCGACATCCTGATCGGCACTGTCCTCCTGCTCGCGATCCGGCGGGCCACCGGCGAGACGCAGGGGCGACTCCTGCTGCTGCTCGGCGGCCTGGCAGCCAACGCGGTCTCGGACAGCACCTTCGCCTACCTCAACCTGAGCGGCACCACCGCCTACGTGCTCGACGCCGGCTGGGTGGTGGGCTACCTGATGATCGCGCTGGCCGCCCTGTGGCCATCCGGCGTGCGGGACCGGTCGACCGAGACCAAACCGATCGACGTGTGGCAGCTGGCCGTGCCGTGGATACCCATCCTGGCCGGTGGCATGGCCGCGATCGTGCTGGCGATCCTGGGCCACCCCCTCGACGTCTTCTCGACCGTGCTGGCGGGGGCGGTGATCGCGCTCCTGATGGCGAGCCAGGTCATCGCCCACCGGGAGTCACTTGCCCTGCTCATCCAGAGCCGGCTCTCCGCGGCGACGCTGAACGACGTCATCGTCCACGCGCCGCTCGGCGTCGTGCGGATCGCCCCGGACATGAGGATCCTGCAGGCCAACCCGAGCTTCAGCGCCATCCTCGGCAGGCCGGTCGCGGACATGATCGGCGAGCCGATCGGCGACTTCTTTCCGCCTGAGGAGATGGCCCTGGTGGACGACCGCTTCAGGGCTCTTGCCAACCGTGAGGTCGCTTCAACCGAGATCGAAACCCAGGGCTCGAGCGTGGACGGCAACGCCATCTGGCTTCATTGGACCGCAAGCACGGTCAGGGATCCGGAGGGCGAGATCGATTATTTCCTGGTCATGTTCGAGGACGTCTCGGAGCGACGCAGCACAGAGGACGCGCTCAAGGCGGCTTACGCCGAGCTCGAGGGCCTGGTCACGCAGCGGACGGTGGAGCTGCGCGCGGCCAACGAGCGACTGGCCACGGAGGCGGTTTCAGACCCCTTGACCGGCCTCTACAACCGGCGCTACCTGGCGGACTTCGTGGAGCGCGAGCTCAGCCGCACGCGCCGCAGCGCCAACAAGATCGTGTTTGTGATGCTCGACGTGGATCACTTCAAGCGCGTCAACGACACGTTCGGTCACGACGCTGGGGATGAAGTGCTGCGAGCCATGAGCACGTTTCTGCGCTCGCAGATCCGGCAGGAGGACCTGGCGTTTCGCTACGGCGGAGAGGAGTTCCTCCTGGTGCTGCCCTGCACCAGCCTCGAGGGCGTTGCCAAGCGGGTCGAGCAGATCCGAGACCAGATCAAGTCCGTGACCATCAAGCACCGCAACAAGCCGCTGTGGCCGGTCACCCTCTCGCTTGGGGTGGCTGTATTCCCCGATCACGGCGACTCGGCCGAGGCGGTGATCGAGTGCGCCGACAACGCCCTCTACGACGCCAAGGAAGGTGGGCGCGACCGCATCGTGTACTACGACGCGGCGGCGGCGCCGGCGAGGTGATCGATCGTCTCAGTGCTTGGCGCGGCGCGCCACAATGCCCTGGGGCTGCGGGGTAGGCGTATACGGAGAGGTTCCGGGAAGGAACCACTGCACCTTCCCGGCCACGACGTACGTCGTGAGACCCGCCGGCTGAGAGAACCACTCGGAGGCCGGCCTGTGGAGGTGTGTCGTCAACGCCCACTCCATGAAGCTGTGCCAGACGGGCGCCGCGATGACGCTTGCCTCGAGGTTGCGGGCCATCGGGCTGAAGTTGGCGTTGCCGAACCAGAACGCGGTGGCGATCGCGGGGGTGTAGCCGACCGTCCAGCCGTCACGGAAGTCCTCGGTGGTGCCGGTCTTCGAGGCGACCTTGTGGTCGGGCAGCGTGAGGTTCGAGCCGCGCCCGAAGATCATGGCCCGGTTGCTGTCATCCGACATCATCTGCTCGACGATGTAGGCCACCCGGGGATCGAGTACCTGCTTGGCGGTCGCCTTCGCGTCGAGCTTGTACACCGGCTTGCCGTCGGCAGACGCGATCGCGCCGATCGATGTCGGCTGGTGGAGAATCCCCTGGGTCGCGAGGACAGAGGCCCCCGTCGCCATCTGCAGCGGCGTCTCTCCCCAGCCGCCCAGCGTCAGCGATGCACCGTAGCTGGACAGCGGGTCATTGTCTGTGAACTGCGTGCAGGCGGGCGAGTTCGCGCAGTGCCACGGCGGAGCTCCCATGCTGCGCGCGAGCGTGGCGATGTCGCCGGGGCCGTTGGGCAGGCCGAGCTCGACGCGCACCGCGGGGATGTTGAGCGAGTTCAAGAAGCATGCCTGCAGCTGGCAGGTCCCGTGTAGGGCGCCGTCATAGTTCCGCGGCGTGTAGACCGGTTGACCGAGTCCCTGGGATACGGAGATCGGCCGGTCGGGCACCGGCGAGACCATCGTGAACTTGCCGCTGTTGATCGCCGCCGTGTAGTTGAAGATCTTCATGGACGAGCCCGGGTTGCGCGGCGGCCACACAGCGAAGTTGTACTGGCCGCCGCTCCCCGACGAGCTGGCCGAGCCGATCATCGCCAGGACCGCGCCGGTTTGCGGGTCGATCGCCACCATCGCGCCCTGATGGACGTTGCCCCACGCGTAGCGGCTGACCTGTGCGCTGATCAGCGCCTGAGCCTCTTGCTCCATGGCCCAGTCGAGCGTGGTCACGACAGTGAGCCCACCGCCGTATGTGACCTGCGGGCCGTAGCGGGCCAGCAGCTCCTCGGTGACATAGCTGACGAAAGCCGGAGCCAGGATCCGGTTCGCCGGATAGAAGATGCGGTTCGGCGAAGTCAGGTCCTCGGCGAACGCGGCGGCGGCCACCTCCGGCGTGATCACCGCGGCCCTGACCATGGCGTCGAGGACTTGCCCCTGGCGCGCCTTGGCGCCCTGCGGATTGCTGAAAGGATTGTTGTAGGTCGGATCTCGAAGCAGGCCCGCGAGCATCGCGGCCTGGGCGACGTCCAGGCGCGCCGTGGTGGTGTGGAAGTAGATCTGGGCCGCGGCGGCCGCGCCATAGGCGTCATTGCCGAAAAACACGATGTTCAGATACATCTCGAGGATCTGCTGCTTCGTGTAGGCGCGTTCCACCTCGACCGCCAGGAGCGCCTCTTCGATCTTCCTGCTGAGGGTCGGCTGGTTGCCCACGATCGTCAGCTTCACGAGCTGCTGGGTGATGGTGGACGCGCCTTCGATCGGGCTGCCCGCGTGGATGTCGATCGCCGCGGCGCGGATCAACGCGCCGGCGTCGACCCCCGGCTCCGAGTAGAAGTTGTGGTCCTCGATGGCGATCGCCGCCATCGGCAGATATTTGCCCATCGCAGAAAGGGGCTGGTAGTACTGCTGATGGCCGGGAGGGTGGAGGTCGGCGAGGAGAGTCGTGCCATCCGACGCGTAGATCAGGGTGTCCCGCATCAGCGGCTCGGCCGCGATGTTGTGGACGTCCGGCAGTGCGTTGACGTAGCTCGTGAACCCGGATGAGGTGCCCATGAGGGTCGCACCGAGGATGACCGCGACCAGGCCGATCTTGGCCGCCGCCGGGAACACCCAGAGACCCGCCAGGGGCGAGGGATTCCATGGTCCGTGCCTCCGGTAGATCCCCGCCCTGAGGGGCCGCCCGTGGGCGTCGGCCGGCCGGTTTGTCAGGTCCCGGCCCCTGGCCCACGCAGAGCCGCCAGTCACCCGCGTCCTAGCCATTGAGCTCCCTGGGCCCGTCCTGCGATCGCATGGCCGCCACCTCACCGGCGCTGAAATGGATCTTTGCTCCGGCACGCAGCGAGCGGAGCCGCCCGATCCGCGCCCATCGGTAGACGGTGCCTCTGGAGACTCCGAGGTAGGTGGCGGCGATGTTCGCGTCGACGAAAGCGGGCGCCTGGGCGGCCGACGTGGCTGGAGCCTGCTGCGGTTCCTGGGCTCCGCGGCGGCGGCGCGCCACCACGACCCAGCCACCGCCCAGGCGCGGGCGCGGGCGTACCGCGCGACCGATCAGGGCCCAGGTGCGGGCCACGATGAACATCCAGACCAGACCCGCCACCGCCACGCTGGCGATCGCCACCGCCGGCTCGTGCACCGCCACCCAATGCGCGGGGGAAGCCAGCACAGAGCCAAGCGCCTGGCCGGCGATGTTGGCCCCCGCATGCGCGGCGGCCAGGCTCAGCTCCGTCGAATGGACGGTCCGGACCGTGGCGAAGGCGCCAAGGCACAGGGAAACGAATCCCAGCCACAGGACCAGCTCGAACCCACGCGGCAAGGCTCGAATCAGCGGCAGCCGCCGGCGCAGGGGCGTGATGCTCAGGAGCACCAAGAGCACAGCGACGGCGGCGATCGCCAGGCGAAGGTTGGTCATCGAGGTGCACCACCGGCCCACCGCGCGGGGTCGGGTGACCCATGCGGGGGACAGGCCGGGATACCCATGAGGCCCCGCCTCCGAACCCTGCGCCGCGCGCCCCAGACCTTCAAGGATCCCCTCGCCTCCCGACCCGACTGCCCACTTGATTGTGGCCCCTTCAAGGGCCTAAATCCGTAACTGTGGGAGACGAATAAAAGGTACGCGCGAAAGCCATCGCTGAGACGAACCGCGCGCAACGTTCAACGCGCGGGCGCCTGGGCCGATCCTCCGAACCGGCTGCGCCACGCCGCGGCGATCAGGGCGTCCCGGTTCAGCCCGTGTGCCGATTCCGCCAACTCCAGCTCGTGGGTGAGGGTGGTGGGAACCATGGCCGGATCGTCCGTGTTCACCGTCAACGGTATTCCGGCGCCCGCCAGCAGGCGGTAGTCGGGCCGGAGACCGACGCGGGCGTTGCTGGAAGGGCAAATGCAAAGACAGACCTCGTGCTCGGCCAGGAGCCGAAGGACCGCCGGGTCTGCGGCGGCCGCGACCCCGTGGGCGACCCGCCTCGCGCCAAGCATGGCCACCGCCTCGTGCACCACCTCGGGACCGCCGGCCTGCCCGGCGTGCGGCATGAATCCCAAGCCGGCGGCGCTCGCGCGCTCGACCAGGGGACCGAGCGAGGCCGCCCGCACACCCTCGTCCCCGACCAGCCCGATCCCCACCGTCCCTTCTGTCGCGATCGCGATCTCGAGGGCTCGTTCGTTGTCCCGGTAAGGAGCGCCGCGCACCATCTCGACCAGCCATCCGATCTCCAGGCCCAGCTCAGAGCCGACTCGGCGCCGGCCGCGAATCACGCCGTCGAGCCACGCCTCGCCGGCATGCAGGCTCGGATTGAAGCTGATCTCCGCGTACGTGATGTTCTGCCCTTTCATCGATTGGGCATGGTCCAGGATGACGCGCTCAAAATCGTCGCCGGTGACCATGCAGCGGCAGACCTGGCCGTAGATGGCGAGGAACTCCGGCAGCGTCGAATATTCATAGGCCGGGGGGTCCGGCAAACCATGGTGCCGAGCCAGGGAGATGGCCGTTTCGCGGCGTAAAGTGCCCTCGAGGTGAATGTGTAATTCCGCCAATTCCACCGTCGGTTCAGCCATCCTCTCAAGGATGAGCGAGCCGCTGGCACAGCGTCGCCCCGAGAAAGGTCTGGCGACCGCCCCGTGATCTCGGCGCGCCGGAGATTGCTGGGCGCTTGGTCGAACGTGCCCTGGAGGGAATGGGTGGCGCTCGGGCTCACCGTCGGTGCGGGGGCATTGTTGGTCTTGGGAATCGTTTCGGCGGAGCGCTCGGGCAACGCCTTCCTGGGAGTCCTGGCGACGCTTACTTTCGTGCTCGTGGTCGCGAGCCAGGTTCTGCTGCGAGCCGAGATGCAGGCTCGCCTGGCGGAAAGCCGCAAGCACTGGTTCTCGAGCTCCCCGCGCGGCCTTGCCGAGATGGACGTGAACCTGAAGATCGTCGAAGGCAACGGCCGGCTCGCATCACTCCTGGCGACCGATGAGCTGGACCTGGCTGGGTCGCTGTTGACCCGCTTTTTTCCGCCGGAAGAGGCCGCCGGCATCGTCGCGCAGTTCAAGAGCCTGCTTTCCGGCGCAGTCAACACCATCGAATCGGACAGCCTCGGCATCCGCGCGGATGGGGTCCGGCTCTGGCTCCATTGGCGAGCCACCGCAGTGCGCCGCCAGAACGGGGCGTTCGGATACTTCGTGATCACCTTCGAAGACACGACACAGAAGCACGCGGCCGAGCTGGCAGCACTCGCGAACCTCGCTGAGCTGGAGAAGCTGAATCACCTCAAGAGCGAGTTCACCTCCATGGTCAGCCATGAGTTCCGGACCGCGCTCACGGGGATCCAGGGAATGAGCGAGCTGATCAATGGCGGCAACATCGAGGCTGCCGAGGTTCAGGAGTACAGCGGCTACATCCTCAAGGAGGCCGAGCGCGTCAACCGTCTGATCACGGACATGCTGGACCTGGACCGGCTCGAGGCCGGGAAGATGACCATGCGAATGCAGCCGGTCGATCTGAATGCGACCATCGAGAACGTGGTCGAAAGAACGCGTGCGGTGTCGACCACGCATGAATTCGCGACGCAGCTCGCTTCAGGCGAGCTCGTGGTCGTCGGTGACGCGGACCGCCTGATCCAGGTTCTCTCCAACCTCATTTCGAACGCCGTCAAGTACTCCCCCAAGGGCAGCCAGATCCTCATCACGTCGCGGCTGGCAGACGATGGCGCCGAGGTGAGCGTCACCGACCACGGCATCGGAATCCCCGCCGAGTTCATCGACCAGCTGTTCGGGCGCTTCGAGCGCTATGAGCAGAACCCGGGCAAGGTGATCGGCACGGGCCTCGGGCTGGCCATCACTCGGCAGATCGTCCAGATGCATCGGGGCAGGATCTGGGTGGAGAGAGCGCAGGGCGGTGGGTCGGTGTTCAGCTTCGCGATCCCGGTTCATCCAGCGCCGGGGACCCCGGCACCGAAGAAGGCGGCCACCGCCGTCTAGCGCCACCGGGCGCCACACTCCACGGTCCGCGAAATGCTCGCGATGACGATCCATGGCCAACCTCGTAGAGAGGAGGAGACAATCGTGATCTACCTGCGCAAGGTCGATTTCGCTCAGCTTGCGGCCACCGGCGACAGGGCGGTGCAGTCCCTGCTCGATCGGGATTCGGGCGCCACCACGTGCGCTGTCAATTGCATCAAGACGCCGCCGGGCGAGGGTTCGCCGGCCGGCATGCACACACACGCCGTCGATCAGCTCTTCTATGTCTTGAGCGGGACGATGAACCTCGAGATCGCCGGCGAGCCCCACGTGGCCGGCCCAGGCACGCTGGTCGTCTTTCCGGCCGGGGTTCCGCATCGCAACTGGAACGGCGGAGCGGAGCCGACGATCCACCTCGCTGTCAACGTGCCCCTTCCGGAGCCGGGTCAGCCTTT
>DASXBE010000118.1:0-3355 GCA_036491815.1 Candidatus Dormiibacterota bacterium
GGCGGCTTCACCAAGATGGAGATCGCGCGCCGCACCGTCCCCTGCTACAAGCACGTGATCGAAAAGGACGGCGAGCAGCTCTCCCTGTGCATGCTCGTCGATTCGGGAAAGCTGTACCGGCTCCCCTTCGAGGACGCCAAAGGCATCAAGAGCCTCGCGATCAAGGCCCGTTACCTCCGCGGCGAGATGGAGCATCTTCGCCTGCGCGAGTTTCAGCCCGGCCTGTGCCGCTATGTCCAAAGAAAAGACCAGGCCGTCTGAATCCCTCGTTCAGGATCTCCTTGCGGAACGGCGCGAGCTGAGGATTGCTGTCGAGCGGCTGCGCCTCGACCTCGAGGAGGCGCGGAGTAAGACCTCGCGTCCGGATCCCAAGCTCGGCGAGCAGCGGGCTGAGATCGAACGCTTGAGGTACCAGCTCGCGTCGGCTCGGGCGGAGGCAGGGAACCTCCGCGCGGAGCGCGATGAGCTCCGCGATGGCATCGAGCGAGTCCTCGACCAGATCTCGGGGAGCGATTAGCCGGCGTCGCTGAAAAAGCAGAAGGCCCCGCCGCAGGCGGGGCCTTTCGACAGGGTTTTCGGTTGCTCTACTTGACCATGTTGGCGAGCTGGTCGGTGAGCTGGTTGGTGAACTGACCGATCCCGGGCGCGTCGATGTGACCGCCCTTGTAGTTGAAGGCGCCGATCATGAAGATGACCCAGTACACGAGGGCGATGAGGTAGATGATCGCGGAGACGGGGAAGATGACGAGGCCGACGACGAACGCGATCAGCCAGAGGCCGCCCAGGACCACCACTGACTGTGCCGCATTCCATTTGACGTCGGGGTCGTTTTTGCCGACGAACAGGAAGATGAGCCCGGTGATCC
Organism: Candidatus Dormiibacterota bacterium; assembly: GCA_036491815.1. Lineage (GTDB taxonomy): Bacteria > Chloroflexota > Dormibacteria > Dormibacterales > Dormibacteraceae > DASXBE01. The sequence goes on from DASXBE010000118.1 coordinate 866, forward strand.
ACCACAGAAGGTACGCGAGCAGGACGTTGGTCTTGGAGCTGCTCCCGGCGGCGCTCGGGGTGCCCCCCATCGGAGCGGGTTGGCTCGGGGGCGGGGGCGGAATCTGCGACATGGGTTTTTCTCTCCTCCTGGTGGCTGGCAGTTGCGCGCCAGATTATGGGGTGAATGCCCCCAAAACGCCATAGGCAAGCCGAGTTCGGCGCGCACGGGTTCGAGCTGCAGTCTGTCTGGTAGTCTCCAGCGAAGATGACCGAAGCCGGTCAACCGACCCCACCTCAGTCCGAGCAGCCCAAGGCGCTGGTTCCGTCGTGGGCGCCGGCTCCAGACCCGGCGACCGCAGCCGGAACCCCAGTCCCGGGCGCATCAGGGCTCCCCGCGGTCGACGCGACCATGCGGCTGATCCCAGTTCCGCCGCCCGCCACGCCTCCTCCGCCGGTGGCGGCGATCACCACCCCGCCGCAGATCGAAGGCGAGCGCTACATCGGCAAGTACAGGGTCAAGCGCGAGCTCGGCCGCGGGGGCATGGGTGCGGTGTACCTCGCCGAGCAGCCGGGGCTCGGCCGGGAGGTCGCGATCAAGCAGCTCATCGGCTCGGCGGACCCGGTGGCCTTGCGGCGCTTCCTCCAGGAGGCGCAGGTGATGGCGCGGGCCAGCCACCCAAACCTCGTCCAGGTCCACGACCTGGAGCTGATGGGCGCCGAGAACTACATCGTCCTGGAGTTCATCCGCGGCCAATCCCTGCGCGAATGGATGATGCGAGGTCCGGTCTCTCCGCCGCAGGCCTTTGCCGTGATGCACGGAATCCTGCAGGCTCTCGACTACGCGCACAAGCGCGCCATCGTCCACCGGGACATGAAGCCGGAAAACGTGTTGATCTCGGACGAGGGCGTGGTCAAGGTCGCCGACTTCGGGATCGCCCGCCTGATGGACGATCCCGCGGTCGGAGGCACGGCGACGAAGACCGGGACGACCGTGGGAACGCCGCAGTACATGTCCCCGGAGCAGGTCGCCTCGAGCAAGGTCGACGGGCGGAGCGACCTCTACTCCAGCGGAATCGTGCTCTACGAGCTGGTGACCGGGCAGCCGCCGTTCACGGCGTCCGAGGCGGACGGGCCGTTCACCCTGATGGCCAAGCACGTGCAGGCTCCCCCAAAACCCCCTTCTGTGTTCCAGCCGGGCCTGGATCCCACGCTCGAGGGCATCATCATGAAATCGCTCGCGAAGCGTCCGGAGGACCGCTTCCAGACCGGCGAGGAGTTCGACGATGCGCTGGGGTCCGTGGCGGATCGAATGTGCCCGGGCTGGCAGCGGAGCCTGGACCCTGGAGCGGACCTTTCGAAGATGGTCCCGGGTTCGGCGCCCCAGCTCATCCCGGCGACCCCGATCGGCATCGCGATCGCGAACCCGGCGATGGCGGTCTCCCACCAGGTCGTGTACAACCCGACGCCGCCCGTCAAACCGGTGGTCAAAAAATCAGCCGGCTGCCTGGGAATCCTCGCTGTGCTGCTGTCTTTCGCCGCCCTGGCCTGCCCCGTCCTGGCGCTCCTGCACTAGCACCGCGCTCAGTTCGGCGACATGTGCTGCCGCGCCATCTCCTGCTCTGCTGCGTCGCCGACAAGCAGGTCGGTCGACGCGCTCTCGGCGCTCGGGATCACGGTCTGGCCGGTGTACTGGGCCGTGTAGGACTGGTGCGACTGCGTCGCCATCTGTGTCGGGAACTGCACCCAGGGGGAGGCGGGCGTCTCGCGAATCGCCGTCACCTCGTAGATCTTGAACTTCTCGGCTGACTTGCCCTTCAGCTGCACGCCAGGCACCAGGTCGACCGCGATGTAGTCCTTGCACATCTCGTAGGTCATCTCGCCGATCAGGACCTGGAAGGCCGGAGCGTGAGCGCAGAAACGCGCTGCGGTGTTGACCGTGTCGCCGAGGGCGGTGTACTGGATCCGGCTGCGCGCCCCCATCATCCCGACGACCGCCGGCCCTGTATTGATGCCGATGCCCCAGCGTATCGGCGGCAGGCCCTTGGCGAGCAACATCTGCTCGAGCTCGGGGGCGTGGTTGATCAGGTCGTACGCGCAGCGCACGGCGAGCAGCGCGTGGTTGTCCTGCACGCGAGGAGCGTTCCAGAAGGCCATGATCTCGTCTCCGACGTACTTGTCGATCGTGCCGTCCCATTTGAAGATCAAGCCGCTGAGGTGGTCGAGGTAGGTGGTGACGAGCTCGGTGACGTCCGGCGGCGCCATCGACTCGGACATCGATGTGAACCCGCGTATGTCGACGAACAAGAGGGTCAGGTCGCGGCGTTCGCCGCCGCGCATGATGTCCTCGACGCCCCGGCGCCGCCTCGCCAGGTCGGTCACGATCTCGGGCTTGAGGTACTGGCTGAAGATCGCGGTTACCTTGCGCTTCTCGCGGTCCTCATAGAGGAACCGGTAAGCGGTCACGCCCGCGTACGTCAACGCGATGGCGAGCCACGGATGAAACACGTCA
>DASXBE010000119.1:0-15059 GCA_036491815.1 Candidatus Dormiibacterota bacterium
CTGCGCGGTCGGCCCGGCCTGGTCCTGGGCCAGCTTCGCGTCTGCGGTGGCCAGAGTCGCCTGCGCCTGCAGGAGCTGGGCCGACAGGAGCGTCGGGTCGAGGGCCGCAAGGGTGGTGCCGGCGGGCACGCTCTGGCCGACGGTCACATCGACGGACTGGACCGTTCCCGCGGAAGCGAAGTTGAGGTCGGCCTGGGCGACCGGCGCCAGGTTGCCTGCCATGCCGATCGACTGCGTGATGGTGCCGTAGGTCACAAGGGCGGTCCGGTAGGTCGTGGTGATCCTGGCCGCCTGGACGTAGACCATGGTGGCGCCCAGGATCGCGGCGACAAGGACCAGCGTGACCAGCACCCTTCGACGCAGGAGGGCCGCCATCGAGAATCTCACCGCGTCGCTCCGCGCCTGCTGATCCCGCCCGGGCTCAGAACTCTGACGGACGCCGATTCGCACACGTCGCGCAGGATGGCCCGGCTCCATGAGAGGCGGCTGGCAGAAGCCTGAGATTTACCTGGGATTTCCGCCTGGTGACGGACGGCGGAGGTTGGGTCTCGAGGCCCGGCGTGGCTGACCTGGTGCGGTCGTCGGCGACGATTTTGACAGGTCCGGCGCCTTCATGACGCCACCTTGGCCTTGCAGTGGTGCCATTGTGGCGCTATAATGCCGTCATGGAACTCAACTCGTACGTCGAAGCCCTCCGATCCCAGCTCGCCCTGGCGGCGGCGGCAGGAGGGGAACAGGCGATGGAGATCGCCGAGCGGCTCACGGCACCGCTCGACGCGGCGGCGCGGCTGGTGCTCCAGGACGCCCTGTCCGACGCGGCGGCGGAGATCACCCGCGAGCTGGCTCCCGGCTCGGTCGAGCTGCGGCTGAGGGGGCGGGAGCTCGGCTTTGTCGTGACAGTGGCGGCCCAATACGACTCCGCGGCCGAGCCCCCCGGCGCGGCGGAGCCGGCCCCTGGACGCGGACCTGAGCCCTCCGGCGAGGGCGCGACCTCGCGGATCAGCTTCCGCCCGCCCGAATTCCTGAAGGCTCGGATCGAGGATGCCGCGGAGCGGGAAGGCCTGTCCGTGAACACCTTCCTCGTCAGGACGCTGACCAGCGCCCTCGACCCCGGCAGGACGTCCGCCCCGCGGACCGACAGCAAGGGCGCGAGCCGGGTCGACGGGTGGTTCCGGTGATGGCGGCCCCTCTGCACACGTTCGACACCCCAGAGGCGATCTCCGTCGACCTCAGCGTCGAGTTCGGAGGAGCGCGGATCATCGCGAGCGACCGGTCCACCACCGTGGTCGCGGTGCGGCCGCTCAGCGAAGGCCGGCGGGCCGATGTCGAGGCCGCCGAGCGCACGCGAGTCCAGTTCGCGGGGGGCCGGCTCGAGGTCCGGACCACCAGGACCCGGGGCCTGGCTCTTTTCATCAAGCCGGGCGCGGTCGAGGTCGTGATTCAGCTGCCGACCGGCTCGCACGTCAAGGCGAGCACGGCCTACGGCGATTTCGACGCCGAGGGCCGGCTCGGGGACTGCTTCTTCAAGACCTCTTACGGCACCGTGCACGTCGAGGACGCGGCGGCGCTCACCTTACAGACCTCCGCTGGAAACATCACCGCGGGTCGGATCGCCGGCATCGCGGAGATCAAGTGCTCATCGGGTGACATCCGGGTGGCGGCCACCAGCGCGGCGGCGACCATCAAGGCATCCGCCGGCGACATCCGGGTGGAGAGCGCGGGCGCGGCGCTCAACGCGCGAACCGCCTACGGCGCGATCTCGGTGGGGCGGGCCACCGGCGGCAGGCTGGACCTGGCCGCCTCGTACGGCGATGTCGAGGTCGGCGTCGCGGGCGGGATCGCGACCTTGCTCGACCTCCAGTCGAACCACGGCCGTGTGCGCAACGAGCTGGACCGCGTCGACGGCGCCCAGCCGGGTGACTTCCTCGAAGTTCACGCCGTGACCGGATACGGCGACATCAGGGTCCACCGGGCATGACCACCAATCGATCAAGGAGCATCGAAATGACGAACGAGCCGGCGATTCGCGCGCGCGGACTGCGCAAGTCCTACGGAGACCACCTGGTCCTCGACGGCATCGACCTCGAGGTCCCCGCGGGCTGCGTCTTCGCGCTGCTCGGCCCCAACGGGAGCGGCAAGACCACCACCGTTCAAATCCTGTCGACTCTGATCCGGCCCGACGGCGGTGAGGTCCGAGTCGGCGGCTTCGACCTCATCAAGCAGCCGCATGAGATCCGAGCCCTGATCGGGGTCACGGGCCAGTTCTCGGCGGTCGACGGCTTTCTCACGGGCGAGGAGAACCTGAGGCTCATCGCGGACCTCAACCACCTGGGACGGGATGAGGGCGGCCGGCGGCTGAAGCGCCTCGTGGAGCGCTTCGACATCGTGGACGCCGCAAAGCAGACGCCGGCCGCCTATTCCGGTGGGATGCGCCGGCGGCTCGACCTCGCGATGACGCTCGTCGGCTCCCCGCGCATCATCTTCCTCGACGAGCCCACGGCGGGCCTTGACCCACGCAGCCGCCGCGGCATGTGGGACATCGTCAGAGACCTGGTCTCCGACGGAGTCACGATCTTTCTGACCACGCAGTACCTGGAAGAGGCGGACCAGCTCGCGGACCGGATTGCGGTCCTCGACCGCGGCAAGATCATCGCCGAGGGCACGGCCGCCGAGCTCAAGCGCCTCGTGCCCGGCGGCCATGTCAGCCTCGAGTTCGCCGACGCGGCCGCGCTCGAGACCGCCAGCCTCGCCTTCGGCAACGCCAAAACCGACGCGAGCGCGCTGACGCTCAATGTGCCGAGCGACGGGAGCCCGCGGTCGGTGCGGGATGTCCTGGACGAGCTCGACCGGCGCTCGATCGAGGTGGCCAACCTGGCCATCCACACCCCGGACCTGGACGACGTGTTCCTGGCCCTCACGGGTCAAACACCCGGCTCTCGGGCGGCAGAGCCGCAGGAGGCGGCCTCATGAGCATCTCCTTCTCCTTTCGCGACACGCTGACGATGGTCCGCAGGGACACGCTGCACGCGCGGCGCAACCCGATGCTGACCCTGAGCGCGGTCCTCTCGCCGGTGCTCTTCCTGCTCGTGTTCGTCGGCGTCTTTGGAGGCTCGATGTCGAAGGCGCTCGGCACCGGCGCGGCCGCCGTGCCCTACATCGTGTACATCACCCCCGGCATCATCCTGATGGCGGTTGGCAGCAGCGTGGCCGGCACGGCGATCAGCGTGAACATCGACAAGGGCGAGGGGATCATCGCTCGGTTTCGCACCATGGCGATCGCCCGGACGTCGGTTCTCACAGGTACGGTCGTCGGCGCCGTGCTAAGGACGATGGCGGGGGTCCTCTTCGTCTTCGCCCTCGCGTGGCTCCTCGGGTTCCGTACCTCGGCCGGGACGCTGCAGTGGCTCGAGGCCATCGGCCTGATCGCGATGTTCCTGATCGCTCTGACGTGGCTCGGAGTCGCCATCGGCCTGTACACCAACAGCGCGGCTGGCGCCAACACGCTGTCACTCATCCCCGGCTTCATACCGCTCGTGAGCAGCGCCTTTGTGCCGACAGCCTCGATGCCCGCCGGGGTCCGGTGGTTCGCCGAAAACCAGCCGTACACGCCCATCATCGAGACTCTGCGAGAGCTCCTCATGGGTAGGCCGGTCGGCACCCACGGGCTCGTCGCCGCGGGCTGGTGCCTGGTCATCGGGGTCGCGGGGTACGTCTGGGCGCGCCATCTCTACAGCCGCGACCCGAGCCGGCGGGCCGGGCCGACGGTCGCCCAGCTCATGAGCCACTGAGCGCCGGGGCGCGGCGGCCCGACGGCCGGACGATCAGGCCGAGCGGTTGGCGGCCACCGCGTCCACGCCGGCGAGGAACTCGAAGAAGATGTCGCTCCAGCGCTGCGCCGCGTCAAACAGCGGTCCATGCCCCGAGCCCTCGAACATCTCGACCCGGACCTGCCCGCCGGCCTGCCGATAGCGCTCCAGCACGTTCCTGATCTGGCTGACCATAGGCTGTGGCGGGAAGACCTCGTCACCGGGCCACCCGGGAACCAGGCCCAGCTTGCCCAGCGTCCCCATCTCCCACGCCGACCCGTCCGCGACCACGATGTCCGCGGTGCCGTGCGTCCACAGGATCGGCGGCTTCGGATCGATGTCGACGATGCCGGACCAGTTGCAGTACTTTCCGGAGAGCGCGTTGAGGATTCCGCGTGTCCCGGGCGCGACCCCGGGCCAGTTGGTGGAGGGTGTGGAATCGCCCGGGTTGCCATCGTCGCCGGTGACCGACTTCAGGAGCTCCTCCACCAGCATGTCCTCACGCTCTTTGCTCTCGCGATGTGAAGGAGCCCAGTACGAGCTGTTCATCACGTTGCGCGGTGAGAAGGGCGAGTCCGAGGAAGTGTCGTGCTCCGCGATGCGCTTGATGAATTCCGGGTTGCCGGTGCCGCCGCCTGAGCCGGCGAAGTCCGGAAAGCAAGGCGTGCCATCGGGCCGCACCCCGCCGAACCCATACGGCGACACGGGATCGATGAAGGTGAGCGAGGCGACAGTTCGGTCCTCGGCGTAGTTGGCGATCGCCGCCCCGCCGGTCGACCAACCCACGAGATGCGGCGGCTGCGTGATGCCGAGAGCCCTGAGGAGGGAGGCGGCGTCGTCGGCCCAATCGCGCAGGCCCCTCGTGGCATCGATGGGTACGCGCTCGGTGTCGCCGAATGCCCTCAGGTCGGGCGCGATGATGCGATAGCGCTCGGGCGCGCCGGGCATCAGGTGCTCGAAGAACCGGCCGGTCGAAAGATTGCCGTGGAGCATCAGGACCGGGATCCCATCAGCGGGCCCGGATTCGATGAGACGCATGTTGAGCCGGTCCGTTCTGACCATCCTGGATTGAACGCCGGACGGTGGGTTCATGGGCTGACCTCCTGGTGTTGTCTCTCGACCACCATAGCGCCCGGTGCGGCTAGGCTTCGGCCGCGTCCGGGCGGGCTGTCGACTCAGCGTCCTGATGGATGAAGTGGCCTCCCCTCAACACCGAGGCCGCCGCCGCGACGAGGCTGGCCGCGATCGAGAAGCTGAGCACCAGGACCAGGCCGTGCTGGAACGGTCCCGAGATGAGCGAGGGAAAGAAGGAGCGCCCGGTGAGGCGGGCGGCGTCAGCCGCCGAGAGCTGCCCGAGGACTGGGCCGAGCAGCGTCTGGAGAGGGTTGTACCCGAGGAACGAAGCGAAGAGGTAGCTGATCGGAGGCAGCCCGGCAAGCCGGTGCGCCAGCGCTCCCGGAACCCCGTTCGCGGTGAGCCCGTTGAACATCGCCGAGGGAACCGTGGAGTTCAGGCCCACGATCATCAGCGTGAAGAAAAGTCCGATCGAGATCGGCAGGCCGACATTGTTGAACGTGACTCGAATGCCGGAGGCGACGCCCCGGTGCCGGGCCGGCACGCTGTTCATGATCGCCACGGTGTTGGGCGAGGCGAACAGGCCCATCGAGATGCCGTTGATGAAGATCAAGGCTCCGAAGGCGGGATAGGAGAAGTCCGCCGGCAGGAGCATCAGGAGCCCGAACGAAAGCGCGGACAGCAGCATGCCGCCCGTCGCGAAGGGTCGCGCGCCATAGCGGTCCGAGAGGATTCCCGAGATGGGGCCGGCGACCAGGAATCCGACGGTCAGCGGAAGCATATAGATGCCCGCCCACAACGGCGTCTGCGTGTAGTCGTAGCCATGCAGGGGAAGCCAGATGCCCTGCAGCCAGATCACGAGCATGAACTGGAGGCCGCCCCGAGCCACCGACGCGAGGAGGCCCGCGATGTTGCCCGCCGTGAAGGCCCGGATCTGAAAGAGCTCGAGGTGAAACATCGGATCCTTTGCTCTGGTCTCCCAGTACGCGAACCCGGCCAGGATGAGCAGGCCGCCCACCACGAGACCGATGACCATCGGATTCGTCCAGCCCATCGGCGAGCCGCCATAGGGTTGAAGCCCGGACGTCACCCCGATCAGGATCATGGAGAGGCCGGCGGCAAAGCTCACGTTGCCGATCCAATCGATGCGAGCGCGATGGCGCGTTCCGATCTCGCGCAGCTTCCAGAAGCCCCAGACCGTGCCGAGGATGCCGATCGGCACGTTGATGATGAAGATCCAGCGCCAGCTGATGCTCGCGAGCACGCCGCCCACCACGATGCCCAGGAACGAGCCCGCCATGCCGGCGATCATGTTGATGCCGAGAGCGAGCCCGCGCTGCTGCGGCGGAAAGGCGTCCGTGAGGAGCGCCGCCGAGCTGGCCATCAGCATGGCCCCCCCGACGGCCTGCACCATGCGCAGCACGATGAGCTCGATCGCCCCGGCCGACCCCTGGCTCCAGACCAGAGACAGGCCGACCGCGGCGACCGTGAAGATCGCGAAGCCGATGTTGTAGATCCGGGTCCGGCCGTACATGTCGCCGAGCCGGCCGGCGGTCACGACCAGGACCGCGGACACGACCATGTAGCCCATCAGCAGCCAGAGCAGGTAGCTGAAGTTCGCTGGATCCAGGGGGTTGATGTTGATGCCGCGGAAGATCACGGGCATCGCGATGAGGATGCTGGTGGCGTTCACCGTCGCGATGAGCATCCCGATCGTGGTGTTGGAAAGCGCGATCCATTTGTAGGCGATGCGAGGCGTGGGCGTCGGTGCGGCGGGCGGCCGGATCGCGGTCTCTCTCAACCCGCCCTCTCCACCGAAAACGATCGGGCGCGCACCAGGTCCACCAGGCGCCGGAGGCCGGCGGTGAGACGCCGCCGCTCGGCGCTGGTCATGGAGCCGACGGCCGCGTGCAGGTCGGTGCCTCGCAGGACCCGGATCTCGCCCAGCAGCCTTTCGCCCGCAGGCGCCAGGTGGATCTCCACACACCGGCGGTCGTCCGTGTCACGTCGACGGTCCACCAGGCCACGCCGCTCGAGACGATCCACCAGGCGTGTGGCCGAAGTCGCGGAAATCCCAAGCGCATCCGCCAGCCTGCCGGCGGTCTTGGGACCCTGCCTCAGCTCCCGCAAAAGCGAAAGCTGCGTCAGCGTGATCTCCGCCTGCTGCCAGAGCCTCGCCTGGATCGGCTCGGCGAGGGTCAGGGCGTCGAGGTAGGCGAGCAGCGCGTCCTTGATCTCCGTCTGGAGCGCCGGCGGAGCCAGGGTAATTGTCATCACGACAATCTTATACGTGGAAGCAAATGACTTCCGCCGCGAAAGGCTAGGTCCCCACCTCCTGGATCGCGGGCAGCATCTCTCGCAACGCCTCCGCCGTGCGGGCCTGGTCCAACGGACCGGGAATGAAGTGGACGCGATCCACCCCGAGCGCGGCCAGGGCGGATACCTTCGCCAGCAGGTCCTCCTGCTCGCCCACGACATACAGCAGATCCTTCTCCAGGAGCGCCACGGTCGTCCCGTACTGCGAGGCAAATTCCACGCGGCTCGCCTTGCCCGCACCCGGCCTGGCGACCACCGCCGTGAGCGTGGCCGAGACCTTGATCGGATTTCCGGCGGCTGAGGCATGATCCCGAACCGCGTGGAGGAGCGCGACGAGGTTGGCCTCGGACGCTCCGGAACCTTCGTCGATCGCCGGGATCCCGTCCACCGACGCGTGCAGAAGATCGATGCGGTTGGCGACCTCGGCGCCGCGGCACAGCAGCGCGCGGCGCGACCCTCCGATCACGACGGGAACGACGTGGTCCGCGCCGTCAAGCCACGGCACGGAGCTCTCGACCTGGAAGTAGTCGCCCCGATGCGAGACCACACCCCGCCCCTCGAACATGGCGCGGCAGACCGTCGCGCATTCCAGGAGTCGGGCCACGCGTTCCGACGCCGCACCCCAGGGCAGCCCGAAGGCGGTGTGCTCCGGGGCATACCACCCGCCGCCAAGGCCGAGCTCCGCCCTGCCGCCGGAGAGCCGATCCAGGCTCCACATGGCGTGGGCGATCACCGACGGATGGTGGAAGTTCGCGTTGATGACCATGGCGGCCAGCCGAATCCTGCTGGTGGTTGCCGCGGCAGCTCCCAGGGCGACCAGGGGTTCGATGCGCCAGCTCGGTTGGGCGGGCGCCCGCGCGCTGTAGAAATGGTCCACCGCCACCAGACCGTCGTAGCCCTGCGCCTCGGCCTCGCGTGCCTGTGGGCCGGGCTGGAAGCCCAACGATTCCCCGAAGACCTGCATGGTCACGCTCGATCCGGGTCGACGGTTCCGAACTGCGGTTCGCCGGGTGCGCCCAGCGGCCAGGGGCCAAGCTGCATCAGCTCAAAACAACCTTCGTGCGGCCACAGATAATCGTGATTGAGCGCCCGTGCTACTGTAGCGCTTGTTACATCAAGCCGCCACCGCGGGCGGTTCGCGGGTCGTGGGTGGAGGGAAGCCCTCCAGGGTTGGTGAACGCCATGCAAGTCGCCACAGCTGATTACAAAGGCCCGGTTCAGATGCTCGTCGACGGGCAGTGGATTGCCGGCGCGGACGCAGCGACCATCCCGGTGGAAAATCCAGCCACGGGCGAGGTCATCGCGTCGGTCCCGAGGGGAGGCGCCAAGGATGTCGACCGCGCGGTCCAGGCGGCGACCGCGGCTTTTCCGAGGTGGCGTGCGATGGCGCCTCGCGAGCGCGGCAGGTTGCTTATGGCGATCGGCGCCGAGATCGAGGTGGAGCGCGAGGCCATCGCGAGGACGATTGCCCAGGAGACCGGCAACGCGATCCGACCCCAGTCTCGTCCCGAAGCTACGACGGCGAGCGAGGTCTTTCGCTATTTCGGCGGCCTGGCGAGCGAGCTCAAGGGAGAGACGATCCCGCTCAACAGCCACATGCTCAGCTACAACCTCCGCGAGCCGATCGGCGTCGTGGGGGCGATCATCCCCTGGAACTCACCGGTATCGCTGGGCGCGATCAAGATCGCGATGGCCCTGGCCGCCGGCAACACGCTGGTGCTCAAGGCTGCCGAGGACGCTCCCCTCGCGGTGCTCAGGATGGCCGAGGTGTGCGCGAGGCACCTTCCCGCCGGCGTGCTGAACGTGGTCACCGGGTATGGCGAGGAGGCTGGACGGGCTCTCACGGCCCACCCCGGCATCCGCAAGCTTTCGTTCACCGGGTCGACCGAGGTCGGCCGCGAGGTGATCCGCGCCGCGGCCGACCGGATCATCCCCGTGTCATTGGAGCTCGGCGGCAAGAGCCCGGTCATCGTCTTCCCCGACGCGACAGATGAAGCGGTGGTCGATGGCGTCGTCAGCGGCATGCGATTCACGCGCCAGGGCCAGTCGTGCACGGCGGGGTCACGCCTTTTCCTGCACGCATCGATGATGGACGAGTTCCTGGCGAAGCTCAGCGGGAAGCTGAGCGGCCTGGTCGTGGGCGACCCTCTGGATGAGCGAACGGACATGGGCTCGCTGATCAACCGAAAGCAGTTCGACCGCGTTTGCGGGTACATCGAGGACGGGCTTCAGCAGCCCGGAGTGCGCGTCGTGATGGGCGGGTTGCCCGAGCACCGAGATGGAAAGCACGGCTATTTCGTCAAACCCACGGTGTTCGCCAATGTCGACAACGAATGGCGGATCGCCCGCGAAGAGATCTTTGGGCCGGTGTTGTGTGTCATCCCCTGGACCGAGGTCGAAGATGCGATCCGGATGGCGAACCAGTCGCATTACGGGCTGGCCGCGTTCGTCTGGAGCCACGACATCAGCCGGGCGCTCAACGCCGCGCACTCGATCGAGGCGGGCTGGGTGCAGGTGAACCAGGGGATCGGCCAGATCCTTGGGCAGTCCTATGGGGGCGTGAAGGAGAGCGGGGTCGGCCGCGAGATGTCCCTGGAGGGGATGCTGGAAGGCTTCACGCAGAGGCGCAGCGTCACGGTGAACCTGGCTTTTTGACGGCCGGGGGCCGCGGACCTGGGGCTATCATCTAGCTTCAATGGCGGCTCGGGTCGATCGATTCACGGTGCTGGTCTATCGCATGCCGGCCAAGCCGACCGCGGCCCGAGTGGCGGTGTGGCGGCAATTGAAGAAGAGCGGGGCCATCTACCTGCAGCAGTCGGTCTGCGTTTTTCCTGACAACCGAGATCTCCGCAAGGACCTCGAGCCCACGCTGGAGAGGATCACCACCGGCAAGGGCGAATATCATCTGCTGCCGCTTCGCTCGCTCGACGACGCCGAGGAGGCGAAGTTGATCCAGCAGTTTCAGCAGCAGACGTCAAACCACTACCAGGAGATCATCGAGAACTGCGAGGTCAACTTCACCAAGGAGATCGAGTTCGAGACATTTCGAAAGAACTTCACCTATGAGGAGGCCGAGGAGATCCGGGCTGAGTTCGAAAAGATCGGCGCCTGGTATGAGCGTGTGCTGAGACGAGACTGGTTCGGTGCGCCCAACCAGAGCAACGCCAAGGCGTGGATCGACCGCTGTGAGGCCATGCTCGAAGAGTTCGAGGCCAAGGTGTTTGAGCGCCAGGACAAGCTCGGAGAGGACTCCTCCGCGGCGGATGCGCCCTCACGCCGCCGCAGCAGGCACCGGCCCCGCGTCGTCGCGGGGTCGCAGGCGACGAACTCACACGGCCGGCAACCGCTCGGAAAGGCAGCCCCCTAAACCCGCGCTCTCCGCGAGTCCGCGAGTCAGTCGGCGACCGGCGCCGCCTCCGCCACCCTGCCGGCACCGTCGGAGCGATCCTCGAGCACCGTTTCGACGGTCGCTGCCGCCTTGGCGGCCTTTGACCGCACCCAGGTCTGTCGTGCGACGCCGGAAAGGCCGATGCCGATCGCGGCCACCACGCCGATCACGAGCAACCATGCCGCGATGCCTCGGTTGCCCGCCTCGTGGTCGACAAAGACGGCGACGGCAAGCAGCACGGCAATCGTCGCCGTGGCCAGCGCCCCGTCGTCGATGAAGAGCCCCCACACCTCGCTGACCGCGGCGCGAAGGGCCCGCAGCACCCTCGCCTCGACCGTGAACGAGCGCGGATGGCGGAGGATCCAGAGAGCGGCCAGCGAGACAAGGGCATAGGCCGCGATCAGCGGCAGAAGGCTGACGTCCTGGTTCCACCACTGCACACCGATGCCCTCGCCGGCGAAGAAGGTGCCAAACGAGGTCAGGAGGATGCCCACCACGTACTTCATCGTGTTCTCGGGAACGGCGGTCAAGGGAGCCCTGAACACGAAGCCGGCCGCCACGACCACGAGGAGCGACGCGACCGCGCCGATCGCAGCCGCCTGTACATTGCGCAAACCTCCCAGCGCGATCACGATGAACACGACCTCCAGTCCTTCGAGGAAGACGCCGCTCAGCGCCGTCGTCACGCCGACGCCATCGAGGGCGAGGCCCCTGCCCCCGCCCGCCGAGGTGAGCATCTGCTTGGTCTCTTCGAATGCCTTGGCCTCGTCATGCAGTGCCTTGAGCCCGCTCGAGCGAAGGATTGCCTTGTGAAGCCATTTCAGGCCGAACAGCAGAAGGAAGACACCGATCAAAGTCCGGACCAGCGCAAGGTCGACGTGCGAGTTGATCGCCAGCCCAAAGCTGACGGTGAGGATCGCGAGGCACAAAAGACCGATCGCCGTGCCCGCCATGGCGCTGCGCCAACCCTTGAACAGGCCCACCGCGAGTACGATCGTGAGAGCCTCAACCCACTCCACGGCCGCGGCGAGGAACGTGGCGGCGACGATCAGGAAAACGCTCATCTAGGCCCTACCCCCCAGCCACACCGAATGCGCATTCGTGTGGAACACATGATACATCAAACACCCGTTTAGCCCGGTCCGTGTCAAGTCGCGTTTAGTAAACCGTACAGCCCAATCCCGCGCTTGCGCACGGACGACTCCGACGACCCGAGCGGTCAGATTCATGAAATGTATAGTATGTGACAGTGCGACGATTGCTACATCGGGCGATCCTGCCGCACCCCGTACCACCGGCCGACCCGGATCGCTGAAGGAGTCTTGTCCGATGCCTTTTGTACACATAGTGATGGAGCCCCGCGACGAGGAAAGCAAGCACCGCATCGCGCGTGAGGTCGCCGATGCAATGGCGGAAGGCACGAACAACTCGGTGGATGGAATCCAGATGATCTTCCACGAGATCCCCCGCCCCGGTTACGCGAGAGGCCTCAGCCTCGCCTCTCGCCGCCCAAAGCGCGGCGGCGCGCCCGCGATGGCTGAGCACGTGTCGGTCGCCCGCCTCAAGATCGAAGATGAGGCCGCCTACCTCGCCTTCCGACGCGACCACTCCAACCCCGCCCTGGCCCAGCAGCCGGGATTCGTCTCGACGATGCTGCTGCGGCTCGACAGCGGCGAGTACCTGCTGCTCAACAAGTGGATGAGCGAGGCCGACGCAAGGCAGTGGCTGGACAGCCCGCTGCACAAGGAGCTTGACCGCAAGGCGGCGGCCAACGTCAAGGGGTTCGAGCGGATCGACGGCCAGGCGGCAACCCTCCTGCATCAGCAGTTCGGCCCGGAGGGAGGCAAGGTCATCGACCCCGCAGACCGCCGGCCCGAGATGACTCCGGCCGCGGTTTGAACCCGCAACACATGGCCGCGCCAGGCATCCTCCTGTGGTCCGAGCCTTCCACGAAGGAGTTCCTCCGGCTGGCCGCACTGGCCGAGGAGGCCGGCTACTCGGAGCTCTGGTACACCGATATCCGGTTCGAGACGGACGCCTACATCAGCCTTGGGCTGGCGGCCCAGCAGACCAAACGCCTCCTCCTCGGGCCGGGCGTCAGCGATCCGTACACGCGCCACCCGGTGATGCTGGCCGCGTCCATGGCCACCCTCGACCAGGTCAGCGACGGCCGCGCCCAGATCGGCCTCGGCACCGGCTCATCGCTGGACAAGATCGGCTTCGTCCAGGACCGCCCGGTACGGGCGCTGCGCGAGGCCGTGGAGATCATCCGCCTGCTGCTCGCGGGCGGCCCCGTCCAGTACGAGGGCGAGATCTTCCGCGCGCTGGGTGTGAAGCTCAACTTCACCCCGGTCAGGAGCTCGATCCCGGTCTTCGTGGCGAGCCACAGCCGGCAGACCCTCAAGCTGTGCGGCCGCATCGCCGACGGCGTGCTGCTGGCGAACATGAGCCGGCGCGAGGCGGTCGAGAACGCCATCGCGATCGTTCGGGAGGGTGAGCAGGAGGCCGGGCGGCCGGCCGGCTCCGTCGCCGTGCACCTCCGGTTGGAGGCCTGCATCTCCGACGACGAGCGCAGCGCGCTGGACGCGATGCGCGGTCGCCTCGCGACGCGGCTCGTCAACACGTATCCGAAGTGGGATCACCTCGAAGAGCTCGGCATCGACGCGACGCAATCCTTGAAGGATGCGGCCGCGGCCAAGGACTCGGGAGCCGTGGCCGCCCAGCTGTCCGACGCCGACGTGCGGACATCCACGCTCGCCGGCTCGGTCGAGCAGGTCACAGCGCACCTGCAAGGCGTGATGACCCCCGACATCGCCAAGGTCACGATCCGGCCGCTCACCTTCAAAGGTCAGCCCCTCGAGTCGACGATCACCAAGTTCATCAGAGACGTCTGGCCGGCCGTCGAGGCTTCGGTCGCGCCCAAAACGCCAGCTGGCTGAGGGACGGATAATCGCGGGGTCCATGGGCAACCCCGCGTCTCTGAAGGGAGTCCGGGTCGTCGAGGTCGGCAATTACATGGCGGCGCCTTTCTGCTGCATGCAGCTGGCCGACCTCGGTGCCGAGGTGATCAAGGTCGAGGTCCCGACCACCGGTGACCTCGTCCGCGGGTCGGCGCCGTTCATCGAAGGGGAGTCATCCACCTTCATCCGCCTGAACCGGAACAAGCGCTCGCTTGCGCTCGACCTGAAGGACCCGCGCGGGAAGGAGATCTTCGCCGGCCTCGTCGAAACAGCCGACGTGCTCGTCGAGAACCTGAGGCCAGGCACGATGCGCGACCTTGGCCTCGGGTACGCGGACCTTTCAAAGCTGAATGCGGGCCTGATCTATGTAGCCATCTCGGGATGGGGTCAGACCGGTCCCTACGCGCAGCTGGCTGGACTCGACATCATGGCCCAGGCGATGAGCGGCCTGATGTCGATCACGGGCGAGCCTGGAGGCCCGCCGCTCAAGGCGGGCGTGCCCGTGTGCGACCTGGTTTGCGGTCTCTATGCCGCGCTGGCCACGATGGCCGCGCTGCGCACCAAGGAGCGCGACGGCGGCGGCGACTTCATCGACGTCTCGCTTTACGAGTCGGGCGTCTCGCTCGCGGTGTGGGAGGCCGGCCGCTTCTTCGCCACGGGCGAGGTGCCCACGGCGCTCGGGTCGGCTCACCAGAGCGCGGCGCCGTACCAGGCGATTCGAGCGTCGGACGGCTACTTCACGGTCGGCGCCACATCGGGGCCGACCTGGAGGTCGTTCTGCGAAGTGCTGGGCCGTCCGGACTGGGAGGCCGACGAACGGTTCGCCAACGCTTCGAAGCGCCACTCGTATCGCCTCGAGCTGGTGCAGGAGATCGAAGCGGTCACCCGCACGGAGACGATCCGGCACTGGGTCTCGCTGCTGCAGCGCGCCGGCGTGCCATGCGCCGAGATCCAGGGTTATGACCAAGTGTTCAGCGACCCGCACCTGCGCGAGCGCGGCTACTTCTGGGACGCCCCCCACCCGCTGCTTGGACCGATCCGGCAGCTCGGGTCGGCGATGAGCTTCACCAACGCCGCCGTCCGCCGCGATACCGCCGGGCCGGTGCTCGGCGCGGACTCGGAGGCGATCCTGCTCGAGCTCGGCTGCTCAGCCGAGGAGGTGGCGAGCCTCGCCGAGCGCGGCGTGACGAGGCTCGCTCGACCCGCGGGCTGAAGGCCGGGCCGGCACCACCGGCCGCCGCCTCAGTGGCCGGCCGGTTGGAGTCCCTGGGACAAGGCCAGCATGTGAAAGAGCGCGTTCGAATAAACGCGGAGCTCCTTGATGCCCTCTTCGTCGAAGACCATGATCCCGCAGCCGTGAATCGTGAACTCCTTGCCGCTGCCGGCGATCTCGCCGTAGGTCGATCCGCCGGTGCCCGCGTGCGTCACGTCCTCGGTGTACTCCATGACGGCGGTATTGCCACACACGAGGAGGTTTTGCATCTTCATGGTCCGGTGCGTCAACACGTTCCATAC
>DASXBE010000120.1:0-1733 GCA_036491815.1 Candidatus Dormiibacterota bacterium
ACCGGGACATCCTCGACGCGCTCACTACCCTGATTAAGCGAGCCGGGTCGGTCGGGCATTCCATCGCCGATGGATTCGGGGTGACTCCTCCAGACCTGCTGGCGATGTTCAAGCTGGAGGGCGCGCTCGCGATGAAGGAGCTCGCGCAGCGGCTGGGGTGCGACGCGTCGTTCGTCACCGCTATCGCGGACAACCTAGAGAAGCGCGGTTTCGTCCGCCGGGAGCCAAGCCAGCGCGACCGGCGAATCAAGAACCTGGTGCTGACACCAGACGGCTTGACCGCCAAAGAGCGGCTGATGGCACAGCTCGCGGCCAAGATGCCCTGGTGTTACGCGCTTGACGAGACCGAGCGGCGGTGCCTACTCAGCTTGCTGAGGAAGATGCTAGACACGCCGGAACCGGGTGCCAGCACCGACGCTGGCCCGGTGGCGAGACATGAGCCGACGGGGTAGTGGCCATGTTTCTCGCCAGTCCCCTAATCGCGGACAGAAACTGGCCGCGATACGCCGTAGCGTGGGTGTTATCGGCCTTCGTTACCAGACATTGACCTGAGACACGGGAACCGCTCACGCCGCCTCCCAAGATGCGGGCGCGATGGGCGGAGCCACGCCTCCGTTCGGTACGACGCGTAGATATTGAATTTCAAAAAAGCCGACAAAAGGGGAAAATTCAGTGTCCGCAACTTCGGGACAGACAGAGAACGGGGCGCTTGCCGCGTCCGCTGTCGACACGCCACCCTCGGGGGAGGCGGCGCCGAGGCCACGACGGCTCGGGCTCGCGCTCGTGGTGATCGCGGCCGCGCAGCTGATGGTCGTGCTCGACGCGACCATCGTCAACGTCGCGCTACCGCACATCCAGGGCGCGCTGCACTTCTCCGGTACGAACCTGGAATGGGTCGTCAACGCCTACACGCTCGCCTTCGGCGGCCTGCTGCTGCTCGGCGGGCGGATGGGCGACCTGCTCGGACGGCGCCGGATCTTCATCGCGGGCATCGCGTTGTTCGCGATCGCCTCGCTGGCCGGCGGGTTCGCCACCAACGAGGCCTGGCTGCTCACCGCCCGGGTCATCCAGGGCATCGGCGGCGCGCTGGCCGCACCCGCCTCGCTGTCGCTGATCGCCGTCACCTTCCCCGAGGGCAGGGAGCGCAACCGGGCGATGGGCGTCTATGCGGGCGTTTCCATCTCCGGCGCGGCCATTGGGCTGATCGCCGGCGGGCTGCTGACTAGCTACCTCGACTGGCGCTGGGTGTTCTTCGTCAACGTGCCGATCGGCCTGATCCTGGTGCTGCTCGCGCCCCGGGTCATCGGCGAGTCGGAGCGAGTGCGCGGCAAGTTCGACCTGCCCGGTGCTATCACCGGCTCGCTCGGCCTTGGCGCCCTCGTGTACGGGCTTTCCGAGGCGGCGACCACGTTTACCAACGGCCAGGCGATTGGGCACTGGGGTAGCACCAAGGTCATTGTGTCGCTGACGGCGGCGGTGGTGCTTCTCGGGGTGTTCGCGTTCATCGAGGCACGGTCGCGGCACGCGCTGGTGCCGCCCCGGGTGCTCAAGTCCCGCGACAGGACCGCGGCCTACCTGATCAGCCTGTGCATCGGCACCGCGATCTTCGGCATGTTCTTCTTCATGACGATCTTCGTGCAGGAGGTCTGGCATTACTCTCCGGTCCGCTCGGGGATCGCGTACCTGCCGATGGTCGGCCTGATCGTGGTCGGGGCCGCGCTCTCCTCGCAGCT
>DASXBE010000121.1:0-4434 GCA_036491815.1 Candidatus Dormiibacterota bacterium
TGGACGTCCGGGTACCGAGCGTCCTCTCAGCGCATCGCAAGGCCCGCGGCCAGCCCGGCTCAAACATGTCGCGGGCTTCGGGTTTGAGGCGAAACGTGGCGGGCAATATCTTGGAGGGATGGACAAGTCACCGATCCTCCCGGCCGAGCACGATCCCGAATGCCGGCGCAAGGGCCCAGGCGACCTGGACACGGAGCGGTGCGAACGCTGCCGCAACCTGTCGGCCCGCCGGCAACAGTTCCGCGAGACCTACCTCGGCCCGGACCCCGACTCGGAGGCAGCGCCGCGCGATCGGGGCGGCGCGTAGGCGGACGCCCGAGGTAAGGAGCCATTCAATAGGCCCCAAGCGCGGTTTCCTTACTGCGCGGCGCCTCGCGCCTTCTATGCTGAATTGAGATGACCGACCAGCCTCCTGCGCGCAGACCGCCGGAAATTCCCGCGGACATGAACGCCTTCAACCAGAAGGTGATCCAGGAGTTCCGCGCCAACCACGGAGAGCTCAGCGGCCAGATGGCGGGCCGAAAGCTGATGCTGCTGACGACGACAGGGAGCCGCACGGGCGAGCCGCGGACTGTCGTGCTGGGCTACAAGGCCGAGGGCGATCGCTTCTTCATTCTCGCGTCGGCGAATGGCGCACCTTCAGACCCCGTGTGGTACAGAAATCTCAAGGTGAACCCGGTGGCCACGGTCGAAGTCGGCCCCGAGACGGTCGCGGTGCGCGCCCGCACGGCAGACCCGCGTGAGCGCGCGGAGCTCTCGACCCGCTTTGACTACCTCGAAGGCCAGCAGGCCAAGACCAAACGGGAGATCCCCATCGTGATCCTGGAGCGCATCAAGCCCTAGCGCGACAGGACCCGCCGAACCTCCCTCGCGACCTCGAGGTCCTCGCGGGCCTTGATCACAACGGTCGGGACGCTCGCCCCCGGTGCGCTCACGTCGGCGTCCGCGCCGAGGGTCGCGTTCAGGGTGGGGCCGATCTCGAGTCCCAGGAACCGTAGGCCCGCAACGGTGGAGGCGCGAACCGGCGCGGCGTTCTCCCCGACCCCGCCGGTGAAGACCAGCACGTCGAGGCCGCCCATCGCAGCCGCCGTGGAAGCGATCATGGCCCGCAGGCGGTGCACGTAGACGTCGAAGGCGAGCTCTGCGTCGTCGTCGCCTGCGGCTATGCGGTGGAGGATCTCGCGCATGTCGGGCGAGCCCCCCAGCGCCTTCAGGCCGCCCTCGCGGTCCAGCCCTTCGGTCAGCTGCTCCTGGGTGTACCCGGCGTGCCGCTGCAGGTAAAGGAGCATTCCAGGGTCGACGCTGCCCGACCGGGTCGCCATGACCAGGCCCTCGAGGGGTGTGAAGCCCATCGTGGTGTCGACCGACCTTCCGCCCCGGACGGCCGCGAGCGAGGCGCCGGATCCGAGGTGGCACGTGACCACCCTGAGCTCTGACGGCGGCCTGCCCAGCATCTCGGCCGCGCGCCGTGCCGCGTAAGCATGCGAAAAACCGTGGAACCCGTAGCGCCTGATGCCATATCGCTCGCGCCACTCACGTGGGATCGCGTAAGTAAAAGCCGCGGCCGGCATCCTGGAATGGAAGGCGGTGTCGAAGCACGCGACCGCTGGGATCCGCGGGAGGATCTCGCGTACGGCGGCGATGCCGGCCAGCGCGGCGGGGAGGTGGAGCGGCGCCAGGTCGGTGATCGTGACGAGGTAGCGGACCACGTCGGGCTCGATCCGCACCGAGGCCTGGTAGCGCGGCCCGCCGTGCACCACGCGGTGGCCCACGGCGTCCACGCCCGGCATCGAGTGCACAAGGGAGGCGAGCTCGGTTTCATGGAGCCGCCCCTCGGCGACTTCGAACTCCCGCTCGACGAGGACCTTCTCGTCGCCGTCGACCAGACTGACCTTGAGCGAGCTGGACCCCGCGTTGAGGACGAGGACTCTCAACCGTCCCGCCGCGCGCTGCGATGCCAGCCGAGCTCATCCAGGTCGCGTGGAGCAGGAATCCGCCGGGGCTCGCCCATCCTCAGTAAGGCCATCTCCAATCGCGAACCTCTGGGGAGTCCTCGCCATGGTCGCGCGTGTACTGGCGGTGGTGCAGGCGCTGGTCGACCATGGCCTGGCGCACGTGCGCCGCCTTGGAGCCCAGCCGTTCCACTCGGTCGATCACGTCCATCACGAGATGAAAGCGGTCCAGGTCGTTGAGCATGGCCATATCGAAGGGCGTCGTCGTGGTGCCCTCCTCCTTGTAACCGCGGACGTGGATGTTTTGATGGTTGGCGCGCCGATAGGTCAGTCGGTGGATCAGCCATGGATATCCGTGGTAGGCGAAGATGACGGGCTTGTCGCGGGTGAACAGCTCGTCGAACTCCGCGTCGCTGAGGCCGTGCGGGTGTTCGCTGGGCGGCTGGAGACGCATGAGGTCGACCACATTGACCACCCGGACGAGAAGCTCCGGCACGTGCTGCCGGATGAGGTCGGCCGCCGCGAGGATCTCCAGCGTCGGCACGTCCCCGGCGCAGGCCAGCACGACGTCCGGCTCGCGGCCGGCGTCGGTGCTCGCCCAGTCCCAGATGCCAAGTCCACGCGTGCAGTGCGCGACCGCCTCCTCCATACCGAGGTAGTTGAGAGCGGGCTGCTTGCCCGCAACGATGACGTTCACGTAGTTGCGGCTCCGCAGGCAGTGGTCCGCGACCGAGAGCAAACAGTTCGCGTCCGGCGCGAGATACACGCGGATCACCTCGGCCTTCTTGTTGGTGACGTGGTCGATGAATCCTGGGTCCTGGTGCGAGAAGCCGTTGTGGTCCTGCCGCCACACGTGAGAGGAGAGCAGGTAGTTGAGCGACGCGATCGGCCGCCGCCACGCGATGTCGCGAGTGACCTTCAGCCATTTGGCGTGCTGGTTGAACATCGAGTCGACGATGTGGATGAAGGCCTCGTAGCAGTCGAACAAGCCGTGGCGACCCGTGAGCAGGTAGCCCTCGAGCCAGCCTTCGCAGAGGTGCTCGCTGAGCACCTCCATGACTCGCCCGTCGGGCGCGAGGTGGTCGTCGCCCGGGATTGTCTCGGCGTCCCACGCGCGGTTGGTCGCCTCGAGCACGGCGCCAAGGCGGTTTGACACCGTCTCGTCCGGGCCCATGATCCGAAAGTTGTGCAGGTTCGCCTTCACCACAT
This sequence comes from Candidatus Dormiibacterota bacterium, assembly GCA_036491815.1. Classification (GTDB taxonomy): domain Bacteria; phylum Chloroflexota; class Dormibacteria; order Dormibacterales; family Dormibacteraceae; genus DASXBE01. Next base: position 3,162 of record DASXBE010000121.1, read on the forward strand.
CCCGCAGGTAGGTGCCCAGCACGCGTGTCGCCTCGGAGAGCTCGGTCCCCGGCCTGGAAACCTCAACCGCATAGTCGCGAAAGTCGGGCAGGCGCAGGTCCTTGAGCAGCTCGCCGCCGTTGGCATGCGGGTTGGCGCTCATCCGCCGGCGGTCTCGAGGGGGAAGCCCGGCCAGCCTCTCGACCAGACGGCCTGACTTGTCGAACAGCTCGTCGGGGCGGTAGCTGCGCATCCAGCCCTCCAGGATCCCCAGGTGACCCGGCTTTTCGAAGTCGGTGATCGGGACCTGATGCGCGCGAAAGGTGCCCTCGACCTGCTGGCCGTCGACGGCCTTCGGGCCCGTCCAGCCCTTGGGCGTGCGCAGGACGACCACCGGCCAGCGCGGACGGGTGGTCGCGCCCTCGGATCGGAAGGCCCGTTGGATCTCTGCGATCTCGTCCAGCGCCCAATCGAAGGCCGCGGCCAGGCGCTGGTGCACCACCGCGGGGTCGTCGCCGGTCACGAACACGGGCGTGTGCCCGTAGCCTTCGAGCAGGCTCGCGAGCTCGGCTTGGGGGATCCGAGCGAGCACCGTCGGGTTCGCAATCTTGTAGCCGTTCAGGTGCAGGATCGGCAGCACCGCGCCGTCGGTCTTCGGGTCCAGGAACTTGTTGGAGTGCCAGCTCGCGGCGAGTGGACCAGTCTCGGCCTCGCCGTCGCCAACGATGCAGAACACCTTCAGGTCCGGGTTGTCGAAAGCCGCGCCGTAGGCGTGGACGAGCGCGTAGCCGAGCTCCCCGCCCTCGTGGATCGAGCCCGGCGTCTCGGGCGAGTTGTGGCTGGGGATGCCGCCGGGAAATGAGAACTGCCGGAACAGTTTGCGCAGCCCCACCTCGTCCATCGTGATGTCCGGGTAGCGCTCGGTGTAGGTGCCTTCGAGGTACGCGTTGGCGACGCCCGCCGGGCCCCCGTGACCGGGGCCCATGATGTAAATCGCGTCGAGGTCGCGCCGCTTGATCACGCGGTTGGCGTGCGCATAGATGAAATTGATCCCGGGTGTGGTGCCCCAGTGGCCCAGCAGGCGGGGTTTGAGGTCCTCGAGGTTCAGCGGGCGGGTGAGCAGCGGGTTGTCCAGCAAGTAGATCTGCCCCACGGACAGATAGTTGGCCGCCCGCCAGTAGGCGTTCAACAGGTCGAGCTCAGCGTCGCTCAGGGGCCGCTCTTGCGTGATGTCCGGAGCGGTCGCCACCTCACGTTTCATCATGACTCGAACCGCCGACGCGCTAGCGGGCGG
>DASXBE010000122.1:0-2598 GCA_036491815.1 Candidatus Dormiibacterota bacterium
GACGAGCGTCGAGTTCAAGTCAGACCTCGACCCGCGGCTGCCCATTGTCGCGGGCGACCGCGACCGGCTGATCCAGGTCGTCAGCAACCTCGTCAACAACGCGATCAAATACTCGCCCGACGGCGGCGTGGTCACGCTGTCGAGCCGCGCCGAGGGCAACTTCGCCCTGATCAGCGTGATGGACACGGGGCTCGGCATCCCGCCGGAGGAGATCGGGCACGTCTTCGAGCGGTTCCGCCGGGTGCGGAGCGGCGCCGCGCAGTCGATTCCCGGGACTGGCCTGGGCCTCACGATCGTTAAGCAGATCGTGGAGATGCATGGCGGCAAGATCTGGGTGGAGAGCGCGGTCGGCCTTGGGTCAGCGTTCCACTTCACGGTCCCCCTCACCGCGGCCGGAATTGAACCGCTGCAGCTCCAGCGTGCCTGAGGTCATCGACGGACGTGGGCCGTCGCCCTTCACAGTGCTCGTGGCGGACGACAACGACGTCGCCCAGCGCCTGTGCAAGCGCGTGCTTGAGAAGGCCGGGTATGGCGTGCTGATCGCAGGGGATGGGCTGCAGGCGGTCGACATCACTTTCAGGGAACACCCATCAATGATCCTGATGGACGTCGCGATGCCGGGCATTGACGGCCTCGAGGCGATGCGGCGGATCAAGGCCGAGATGCCGACCCTGCCGATCGTGATCGCCAGCGCGCACTCGATGGCCAGCGACCGCGAACGGTTCCTGGCCGCCGGGGCGGACAACGTGCTCAGCAAGCCGTTCCGGCTCGCCGACCTCATCTCGATCGTCGAGCAGCTCGCCGGGGTCAGGCCATGAAGGACCTGACCGGCACACGGCTCGGCCAGTACGAGATCGTCGAGCGCCTCGGCGGCGGCGGGATGGCGGTCGTGTACCGCGCCGTTCAGCAGCCGCTGGGCCGGGAGGTGGCGCTCAAAGCGCTGTCGTCCGAGCTGTTCCAGGACGACGGATTCGTCAAGCGGTTCGAGTCGGAGGCGAAGACGCTCGCCAAGCTCGACCATCCAAACATCCTTCCGATCTACGACTTCGAGGTCCTCGATGGGACGGCCTTTTTGACCATGCCGCTGATCCGCGGGGGCACGCTGCGCGACATCCTCAACCACGGTCCGCTCGACGCCCTCACCGCGTGGCGCTACCTGCGCGAGATCGGGGATGGGCTGCAGCACGCGCACGACGCCGGGATCGTGCACCGCGACCTCAAGCCGACCAACGTCCTGATCCATGCCGACGGGCGCGCCATGCTGGCGGACTTCGGCCTCGCGCGCGGGGCGGGCCAGCCCACGCACCTCACCACGATCGGCCTCGCGATCGGGACGCCCGGCTACATGGCCCCCGAGCAGGTGATGGGGCACGACGTCGACAAGCGGGCGGACATCTATGCCCTGGGCGTGCTGACGTTCGAGATGCTCACGGGGAGGCTGCCGTTCATCGGGTCGAACCGGATGGAGGTGGCGTACGCGACGGTCAACTCGCCCATCCCGTCCGCGGTCAAGATGAACCCCAACCTTCCTGACGAGCTCGACCAGCTCCTGGGCCGCGTGCTGGCGAAAAACCCCGCCGAGCGACCCCAGACGGTCCGTGAGCTGCTCGCTCAGATGGCGCGGCTTCCGCAGCGGCGGTCGGCCTCGGTCCCCGCGGCTGCGTCGCCGGTGGCGGCGGGCGCCACCGCCGGCGGCGTCGCGACGATGCCCCGCCCGGCGCCCGGGCCGACGGGTCCGGACACGACTTCGATGCGGGTGGTCACCGTCCCCCCTCCCGGCCTGCATGGCTCCCCGCCTCCGACGCCGACCGCAACGGCCGGTTCGGCGATCCGAACCCTGGAGCTCATGGGCATCAAGCCGGCGCGCGCCCGCGGGCGGTTCGTCCTCAACTCGTATGTCAGCAACATGGTCCACGTCGCCCGCGACGTGTCAGGCGACCGCTGGCCCGAGGTCGCCTACGCCGCCGGCCTGGTGCAGTACGTGGAGCAGGATCCTCCGCACGACGAGCAGCTCTCCTCGCCGGTCGAGTCGCTGAGCCGTCTCAACGAGGCGTTCGAGACGATCTACGGACCGGAGGGAGAGGACATGATCCGCGCGTGGGGGCGGCGCGCCACCGAGCGCTGGCTCTCCGAGGGCCGGCACGGGCTGGGCAGCCCCCGCCGGCTGGTGCCGGGCCGCCACCGCAAGCTCGCCGGCGTGGTCAAGAACTTCGCCGAGGCGATGGACAACGTGCGCGGGGAGCACACGCACGCGTGGAAGCAGGTCGACGCCAACCAGTTCTGGCTGGTCAACTTCTCCAACATGTTCGCCCTCGGCCGGATCAAGACGGTGAAGACGTGCTACGTCTGGACGTCTTCCATCGAGACAATCCTGCGGTGGGCCGGCCTCGCGAACGACTGGTACGTCGAGGAGGTCGAATGCGGCTCGGTGACCGGCACTTTCGACTGCGTCTTCGCCATCCGCTCGACCGAGAGCTAGCCGGCTGCTGAAGGCGCCCGTCTGGAGGCAAGACCGCGCACCCGCTTCATAAATAGGGAAAGGTCCTCCACCGGGGGGTAGAGGACCTTCAGAAAGGAGGGAGGGCGATCTTGTTAACC
>DASXBE010000123.1:0-13841 GCA_036491815.1 Candidatus Dormiibacterota bacterium
GGGTCAGGTGCCCGCCAGCTCCAGCCGGTATCCGACCCCCCACACCGTCTGGATGCTCGGGTCGACGATCTTGGCCCCGGCGAGCTTTTCGCGCAGCTGCTGGACGTGCACGTCGACCGTGCGCGTGTAGCCGGGAAAGTCATACCCCCAGACCAGGTCGAGCAGCTCGCTGCGCTGGAACACGCGTCCTGGATGGCGGGCGAGCAGCGTGAGCAGGTCGAACTCCTTCGGCCGCAGTTGCACCCGGTCCTTGCCGTGGCGCACCTCGTGTCGCTCCAGGTCGACCTCGAGCTTCCCCGCCCTCACGAGCTTGGGCTGGTCCGGCTCGAGCTTGGCGCGGCGCAAAAGAGCCTTCGCCCGGGCCACGAGCTCCTGCGGGTGAAAGGGTTTCGTGAGGTAATCGTCGGCGCCGACCTCGAGGCCGACCACCTTGTCCGTGACCTCGTCGCGCGCGGTGAGCATGATGATGGGCACCTGGCTCTGCTTGCGGATCTCCTTGCAGATGGTCAGCCCATCGATCCCGGGCAGCATGATGTCCAGGATCACGAGGTCAGGCTTGATCTGCCGGAAGCGGGTCAATGCCTGGGCACCATCCCCCACCCCCTCCACCTCATAGCCCTCCCGCGTCAGGTACAGCCGAGCGAGCTCGACGATGTGCTGCTCATCGTCCACGACCATGATCCGGGAGCTCATCTGGACCGCCATAGCGTCAATAGATCACGGCGCCGTCAGGCCGGTGTCGGGAGATCATCAGCGAAATGTAAAGGCGGCTAGGCCCGAGCGCCCTTGCTTGGCCTCCGCGTGCCCGCGGGACCATCGTCTGAGCGAAGCACGAGCTTGAGCGGGTTTCCAAACAGACCGAACCGGTCGCGGATCCTGTGCTCCAGGTAGCGGCGATAGGAGAAGTGGAGCAATCCCGTGTCGTTGACGAACATGACGACCGTCGGGGCCTCGCTGCCCGCCTGTGTGGCGTAGCCGAGCTTGAGGCGGCGTCCCTTGAAGCTTGGCGGCGGGTGCTGCAGGAACGCCTCGCGCAGCACCTTGTTCAGCTCGTTGGGCGCCATCTTGATCCTCCTCTGGCCTACGACCTCGAGGGCTGTGGGGATCACCTGGCCGATCCCCTCTTTAGTCAGGGCCGAGATCGGGACGAGGGGCGCAAAGGGCGCGAACTTGAACTGCCGCGGCATCACGGTCCGCCAGTGGGCCGGTTTGCGCTCCGCAGGAGGCACCAGGTCGATCTTGTTGACGACGAGGACGAGCCCTTTCCCCGCCTCGAGCGCGTACCCCGCCACGTGCTGGTCCTGCGCCAGTACGCCGGCCGACGCGTCGACGACAAGCAGCACAGCGTCCGCGCGCTCCATGGCGTGGATGCCTCGCATCAGGCTGTAGCGCTCGATCTGGTCCCGGCTGGACGATTTGCGCCTGATCCCGGCGGTGTCGATCAGGGTCACGGGCACGCCATCGAAGACGAGCTCCGTGTCTATGGGGTCGCGCGTCGTCCCCGGGGTGGGGCTGACCAGCGCTCGCTCGTCGCCGAGGAGCGCGTTCAGCAGCGACGACTTGCCGACGTTCGGCCGGCCCATGATGGCGAGCCGGTCGGACTTCTCAACGACCGGTGCTTCGTCCTGGGCGGGCAGCGCCTCGAGGACGCGGTCGAGCAGGTCCCCCACGCCGAGGCCGTGCTGGGCCGAGATCAAAGATGGCTCGTCGAACCCCAGCTCGAGGATCTCGTGTGCGAGGTGGCGCTCGCTCGGCGAGTCCGCCTTGTTGGCGGCGACGATCACCCGGCGCCGGGACCGGCGCAGCATCTGGGCGATCTCGCGGTCGATCGGCGTCAGGCCCTGGCGGACGTCCAGCAGGAGCAGGATCGCCTGGGCCTGGTCGATCGCCACCTTGGTCTGCGCCTCGATCGCGGCCTGCGACGAATCCTGGCTCGAATCGAGGTCGAGGCCGGCGGTGTCGACCACAGTGAACTCGCGGCCGCGCCAATCCGCGACGCCGTAGAGGCGGTCTCGCGTGAGTCCGGACTGCGGGTCCACGATCGCCTTTCTCCAACCGAGGAGGCGGTTGAAAAGTGTGGACTTGCCGACGTTCGGACGCCCCACGATGGCGACGATTGGCCTGGGCACGTGCCCATTAGACCGGTTTTGGAGGCTTCACCCACAGCATCGTTGCCGCCGCGGCGCAGAAGGCCGCGCCAAAACCCATGGCGGCCGCCGGGTTGACGAAGGTCCATAGGGCCCCGGCGACCAGGCTGGAGGCCAGGTCGGCGGCACCGTTGATGCCGTTGAGCAGGCCGAACGCAGCGCCGAGGCGGCGCTCCTCGACCAGTGAGCTGGTGAGCGCGCTCTCCACCGCGCCGACGACCGGATTCTGGGCCCCCACCAGCAGCGCAAGCAGTGCCAGCGCGAGCCAGCCATGACCCGCCAGGGCGACGAGGCAGGCCGCGGCAAAGGTCAGATACGCCGCCGCCAGCACCGGAGCCTTGCCGACATGGTCGGTCAGCCAGCCCGCGGGGAACGAGACCGCCGCTCCGACGGCGTTATGGGCGAGATAGAAGCCCACCGCGGCGCCCAGCGCCGCCGGGTGGCTCAGCTCGGGTTGCACCATCTGCACCGCGCGCAAGGTGAAGAACGCGGTGGCGAAGTTGCCGACGCCAAACAGCGCCACGGGCGCCATGAGGCGCCAGAACCCGGGCGGCAGCGGCACCCGCAGCGGCACCGGCTCCGCGACCTCATGGCGAGGGTCGCGCGTGATCGAGGCGAAGAGCGCCACGCAGAGAGCTCCGGGGACGAGCGCGACCAGGAAGACGGTCCGGAAGTCGTGCCCGGTGGACAGCAGCAGAAAGGCGACCGCGGGCCCGACCAGCGCGCCCGCCGTGTCCAGCGCCTCGTGAAAGCCGAACGCCTTGCCGAGGTCACCCTTTCGCACCGAGCCGGCGAGCATCGCGGACCGGATGGGCTGGCGGAGTCCGCGGCCCATCCAGGCAAGGGCCCTGGCGACGATGACCTGAGGCCAGGCCGTAACCGCGACCAGCAGGGCGAGCGCCAGCACCGTTCCTGCGTAGCCGCCCACGGCGAGCTGCTTGCGCCACGCGACGCGGTCGCTGTACCAGCCGCTCCAGAGCTTGACGACCGCGGACGAACCGTCCCCCACTCCCTCGACCAGCCCCACCGCTAGGGCCGGGGCTCCCAGCGTCGTGGTGATGAAAAGCGGCAGGACGGCAAAGACCATCTCGTAGTTGGCGTCCGCGGCCAGGTCGGCGACTGCGATGCCGAGGACGTTGCGGTTGAGCCAGCGCTCAGCCTGCGGTCGCCCGGGTTGAGCCGTCAGATGACCTCAATCGCCACGGTGCGGAACGGGCCGCCGTCGTCGTCGGCGACGAAGGCCTTCCTATCGACGGGTATGCCTTTTTCCACGGCGACGATCAGGTACACATAGCCCGACCAGGAGTTGTTGGCGTCGAAGATCGATGCCTGCGCGGGGTGGTCGGGATGGCTGTGGTAGTAGCCCACGATCTCGAGCCCAGCCTTCTCGGCCTCCCGCTCGATCCGCATGTGGTCCTGCGGGTGCAGCTCGTACCGATCCCTGGTCCGCTCCGCCCCCAGGTCGGGCCAGCGCGAACCCTTCTCGCCGATGAAGTTGCGGGCGCGCCTGGCTTCGAGGACGGTCTTCTCGGACCTCCGACCCACGAGCACACCGCAGATCTCGTCCGGATATCCCTCCGCGCCATGCGCCTCGACCGCTTCCATCGCGTCGTGGTGGATCCTCATCGCGGCGCTGCCCCGTACAGGCCGGTGGAAAGGTAGCGATCGCCAGAGTCCGGAAAGACTGTCACCACCACGCCCTCGCGGATCGTTTCCGCGAGCTTTCGCACGGCCCACAAAGCCGCCCCGCTGGAATGGCCGACCAGGAGGCCTTCGGTGCGGGCCAGGGCCCGCGCGATGTCATACGCCTGCTCCGTCGGCGCTCCCCACACCTCGTCGGCAAGGCTCGCATCCCAGATCCTGGGCACGATCGCGGTCGGCAGGTGCTTCAGGCCCTCGAGGCCGTGGAAGGCGTCCTCGGGCTGGACGGCGATCGTGCGGATGGCGGGATCGTGCTCCTTGAGCCGGCGCGAAGTCCCGACGAAGGTGCCGGTCGTGCCGAGCCCGGCGACGAAATGCGTGGGCCGGTTCGGCACCTGTTGAAGGATCTCGACGGCCGTGCCGTCGTAGTGCGCGCGAGGGTTGGCCGGGTTGGAGTACTGGTCGGGGTAGAAGTAGCGTTCGGGATCACGATCGACCAGCTCGCGAACCAGGCGGATCGCACCGTCGGATCCCTCGCCCGCATCGCTGTAGACGATCTCTGCGCCGTAGGCGATGACCAGCGCCTTGCGCTCGGCGCTGACGTTGCGGGGCATGACGAGCTTCACGCGATAGCCCTTCGCCGCCGCCACCAGCGCATAGGCGATGCCCGTGTTGCCAGAGGTCGAATCGATGATCGTGCGGTCCGGCGTCAGCGCGCCGCGCCGCTCGCCATCCTCGATCATCGAAAGCGCCGCGCGGTCCTTCACCGATCCCCCCGGATTGAACCACTCGGCCTTCCCGTAGACCTCGAGCCGCGGGAACTCCCGCTCAAATAGGCGGACGCGCACGAGCGGCGTATTGCCGATCAGCTTCGTGATCCCAGGCGTCACCGCCGACCTCGTCGACATCCCGTTACAGGATAGGAAGGCCGGTCAGCCGGCGAAATGGACGACGACCACGGCGGCCACGACGAACGCCGCGCCCAGCCCGTAGCCGATCAGGGAGCGTCGGTAGACGGAGCCGCCCTCCGGCGCCAGGATGTTCAGCACTGCCTTTCCAATCAACAGACCGCCGCCCAGGACGGTGATCGACGGCGAGTGGCCGGCGATGCCGAAGATCATGATCGCGCCGGCCAGCAGGACCTCCACCAGCTGCAGCAGCGTGTACGCGGCCAAATCGTCCCTAAGCGCCGAGGGCTTGCGAGAAGTCGTCGATGATGTCGTCGGCGTCCTCGATTCCGACCGACACCCGCACCGTCCCCGGCCCGACTCCGAGCTCCGCCCTCTCCGTGGCCGACATCGAGCGGTGCGAGGTCAGCTCGGGATACGAGATGGTCGTCTCGACCCCGCCCAGGCTTGCAGCGAAGCTGACCAGCTGCAGGCGCGACATCATGCGCTGAACGCTAGAGCGGCCGCCCTCGAGGTCGAAGGCCATCATGCCACCGGTCCCATCCGGCATCAGGCGCCGCGCGGCATCGAACGACGGCGAGCTTTCGAGCAGCGGGTGATGCACTTGCGCCACGCCGTCCGTGGTCCGCATCGCGCGCGCCAGTGCGATCGAGTTTGCGCTGTGACGGCGCATCCTCACGTCGAGCGTGCGCAGGCCACGCAGCGCGAGCCACGCGTCGAAAGGACCAAGGGTCGTTCCGGTCCGAACCGACCGCGAGCGGGCGGCGTCCATGGTCGCGGCGTCGCCGGCGATCACGCCAGCGACGAGGTCGGAGTGGCCGCCGAGGTACTTGGTGGCGCTGTGCATCACCGCCGTCGCGCCGAGCTCGAGCGGGCGGCACATGATCGGCGTCGCGAAGGTGTTGTCGACCAGGAACGGGACCCCATGCTCGCGGGCGATCCCTGAAAGGGCGGCGAGGTCCGGCACGCCGCAGAGTGGGTTGGTGATGGTTTCCGCCAGGATGAGGCCTGCCCCGCGGATCGATGCGCGGACGCCTTCCAGGTCGCGGAGGTCAACGAAGTGGACCTCGTAGCCGGCGGGCTCGAGGTCTTGCCGCAGGAGGGCGGCGGTGCCGCCGTACAGCTCCTTGGTCGCGACGATGGTGACCGGTTTCGGGGCCAGAGTGAGGATGGCAAGATGCAGCGCGGACATGCCCGAGGCCGTCGCGACGCCCGCCTCGGCGTGCTCGAGGTCCGCCACCGCGCGCTCGAGCATGCCGCGGTTGCTGTTCGAGTTGCGGCCGTAGTAGTGGCCCGGACGCTCGCCGCGGACGACCGCGTCATAGTCCTCGAGGTCGGTGTACACGTGAACGGCGGCGGGGCTCAGGTCGGGGGCGAGCGGAGCACGAGCCACGAGGTTGCGGCCGGCGTGGACGGCCCGCGAGGGCTCCTTCAGGGGTCGCCGCGAGCTCACGCCTCGGCCTCGCGGTTCCGGGGGCGATTCACCGCAGGCGAGTTGCCCCTGCATAGACCGAGGCCGGGCCAAGCTCCACCTCGATGGCGAGGAGTCGGTTGTACTTCGCGACGCGCTCCGACCGCGCTGGAGCCCCGGTCTTGATCATCCCCGCGCCGGTGGCCACCGCAAGGTCGGCGATCGTCGTGTCCTCCGTCTCGCCTGAGCGATGCGAGATGACCGAGCTGTAGCCCGCTTTGCGGGCCATCTCGATGGCGTCGAGCGTCTCGGTCAGGGTGCCGATCTGGTTGACCTTGATCAGGATCGAGTTGGCGACGCCGCGGTCGATGCCCTGCTTCAGGCGGCTGACGTTGGTCACGAAGAGGTCGTCCCCCACGAGCTGGACCTTGTCCCCGATCCGCTCGGTCAGCAGGCGCCACCCTTCCCAGTCGTCCTCGGCCATGCCGTCCTCGATCGAGACGATCGGATAGCGGCTGACCCAGTCCTCATAAAGGCTGACCAGGGCGGCGGGTTGGAAGGACCGTCCCTCCCCTTTGAGGGTGTAGGTGCCGTCGGCGAAGAACTCGCTGGCCGCGGGGTCGAGCGCGATCGCCACGTCCGCGCCCGGCTCGTAGCCAGCCTTCTCGATCGCCTCGACGATCAACCGGAGCGCATCCTCATTGGACGCCAGCTGCGGCGCAAATCCGCCCTCATCCCCCACCGCGGTGTCCAGCCTGCGCTTCTTCAGCACGCCCTTGAGGGCGTGGTACACCTCCGACACGGCTCGGATCGCTTCGTCAAATCGCGTCGCGCCGACCGGGCACACCATGAACTCCTGGAGGTCGACCGAGGTGTCGGCGTGGGCCCCGCCGTTGAGGATGTTGGCCATCGGCAGCGGCAGGAGCGAGGCCGTATCCCCACCGAGGTAGCGGTAAAGCGGCACGCCCTCCGCCTGCGCGCCGGCGTGGGCCGCGGCGAGCGATACCCCCAGGATGGCGTTGGCGCCGAGTCGTCCCTTGTTCGGGGTGCCGTCGAGCTCGATCAGCGCCTCATCGAGGGCTCTCTGCGCCCGCACGTCCATCCCACGGAGGCGCCGAGCAATCTCTCCTACGACGTTCGCGACCGCCGTCGAGACCCCTTTTCCGCCGTAGCGGTTCGGATCGCCGTCGCGCAGCTCGACCGCCTCATGGGCGCCGGTCGAGGCGCCCGAGGGGACGATGGCGCGGCCGCTGCCGGACTCGGTTGTCGCGGTGACGGCGATCGTCGGATTCCCGCGGGAGTCGAGCACCTCGAGCGCGGCCAGGCCGGTCAGTCGAGCCATCGAGGTCGAAGTCTAGTTGGGCACGCCGGCCCAGGGCCCGAAGCCGCTCGCGGGATGCACGCTGAAGCCGTAGTTGAGCAGCGTGGCGGCGTCGTCCGCCGACCGCCCCGTGGCGTTCAGCACGACCACGATGAGGTGCCTGCCGCCGCGCGTCGCCGTGGCGAGCCAGCATCCGCCGGCGTTGTCCGTGAGGCCCGTCTTGAGGCCCGTCACGCCCGGGTACGTCCACAGCATGCGGTTCAGATTGTGGGGGTAGTAGGCCTTGTGGTCCGCGGTCGCGGGGATCGCGATGTCCTTCGTCGCGGCGATCGCCGCCACCTCCGGGTAATAGCGATCGAGGTATGCGGCGATGTGGACGATGTCGTGCGCGGACATGCCGTGGCCGTCGGCATCGAGCCCGCTCGGGTTGACGAAATGGCTCGCGGTGAGGCCCATCGCCCTGGCCTTGAGGTTCATCTGGCGGATGAACCTGTCCCGGGGCACCATGCCCTGGGCCAGCGCTTCGGCGGCGTCGTTTCCAGAGTCGAGCAGAAGCCCAGCCAGCAGCTCACGGACTGTGACACGCTCGCCCGCGGTGAGCCCCATCAGGCTCGGCACCACCTGCGTCGCCTCCCTGGTCACCGTGACCATTCGGTCGAGCGAGCCTGCGTCGTCGACGGCCACCATGGCGGTCATCAGCTTGGTGAGGCTCGCCGGCGCGCGAGAGGTCTCGGGGTCGCGCTGCCACAGGACCTGCCGCGTGTCGAGGTCGACCAGGTAGGCGGCCTGCCCGTGGATCGGTAGCGCCGGCTGGCCGTGCATCAGCAGCCAGTAGCCCGAGAATTCGAATCGATCGACGGGCGCGGTGGCAGCGGTGCTGGTGCGATTGGACGCGAGCGTGAGTGGCGGGTGGTGATTCACGGCGACGAAACCGGTGGTCACGCACGCGGTGGCAAACAGGCAGAGGGCGACGGCGATCGTGATGCGGTCGCGCCGGCGACGTTGCCGGCCACGCATCCGAGAGGGCCCGGGATCTGGGACGTAAGCTGCGACGGCGGGACTCCCTTTGTGCACCCGGCACGCTGCCCGGCGCTGGTTGAGGTGGCGAGATTCTAACCCGTTGGGGCGTGCTCAGGCGCGTAGGCGGGCGACGGCGGATACACGGGCACTGGCGCGGTCACGGGTTCGTGGAGCCGCGCCGCCAGCGTGTCGCTCGCAGCCTCCATGGTCTGCAGCGCGGCTGCCGAGTCCTTCTGGTTCATGAACACCGGCTGCCCGTAGTCGTAGATCCGGTAAGCCTTCCAGGTTGCGGAGATCAGGCGCGTGCCCTGGAACGTGTACGTCCCGATCACGCCCTCGCGCGTCTCCTCCGACCACATCTGGTCGAAGACGAAGTTCCCGTGCGCGTACGTGATCAGCTTGCCGTGGTAGACCTCGACACCCTGGTACCAGTGCGGATGGTTGCCGATGACGATGTCGGCACCCCAGTCGATCGCGTCGTGCCCGATCGTGATCGGATCGTCCGGCGTCGGAACGCCGCGGTCAGGCATGGGCTGTCGCTCGTACTCCTTACCCCAGTGGAACTGGACGACCACCACGTCGGCCAGCTGCCGGGCGCGGGCGATGCCCTCCTTCAGCGCGGTCTTGTCGATGGCGCGCCCCACTCCGTTGAAGCCGATGAACCCGAACTTGATGCCGCGCACGTCGATCACGGCGACGGGGCCGAGCCCGGAGGTGAGCATCCCGTGCTGGTTGAGCAGCTGCTGGGTTTCGGTGATTCCCTGGGCGCCGTAGTTCGACAGGTGGTTGTTGGCCAGGTTCACCACCTTGGCGCCCATCAGCGTCAGCCCGTTGACGAAGCGCGCGTCGCCGCAGAACGTGAAGCTCTCCGCGGGGCTCACGGGGCATCCTGCGAACAGCGGGGATTCCAGGTTGATATAGGTGATGTCCGCGTGGCTCGTGTAGGCCGCGGTCGGCCGGAACGGCCATAGGAAGTCGTGGCGGGTGGTCGCGAAGTAGTTCACTCCGCGCGCCGGGATGACATCCCCGGTGACCAGGAGGGTTCGGATGTTGGGGTCGTTGGCCGGCACGCTCGTCGCCGGATGGAAGAGGCCCTGCAGGCTCAGCACCGGCACCCGCCCGGTCCGATCGGCGAAAGAGGGCTGGTCCCCAGTGTTCGGCGCCGCGACCAGTCTCGCGTCCGAGGCCGGAGCGCCGGCGACGCCGAACGGTCCTGGAACCGACCCGGACCCATTGCAGGCGGCGAGGAGGACGGCGATCACGGCCGGCACGGCGCGTCTCATCTGACCGGCAATTCTGCCAGCAGGTCTTCGATCGCGATCAGCCTCGCCACGTACGAACGCACCGGTTCGCCGAGATCGCCAGCCGCGCGGAAGACTGCCTGGTTGCCCTCGGCGCGGCGCGTCCTGAGCATCAAGTCGTGATTGTGGTCCAGCGACCCCCTGCGCAGGGCGGCGTCGACGATGCTGCCCACCCAGGACGCATACAGAGCCACCTCCTGGAGCTTCGGATCGTTGCCGCTGCCGGGGAATGGCTGGTGAACGTGTTCATCCCACAGCCTCCTGAGTCGGAGGACCTCGGCGGTCGCCCCGGCCTCAGGCTCCAGCTTTGAGCTTCGCGACGACGGCGTCGGCCACCTGGCTCGTCCCGACCGACGAGGGGTCGTCGCGCTTCTCCTTGAGGTCATAGGTCACATTGCGACCCTCAGCGATGACACCGGCGATGGCGTGCTCCAGCGAGTCCGCCGCCTCGACCTCCTCGAGGTGGCGCAGCATCAGGACTCCCGAAAGCATCACCGCCATGGGGTTCACCTTGTTTTGCCCCGCGTACTTCGGGGCACTGCCGTGGGTAGCCTCGAACACAGCGCCGACAGTTCCGATGTTCGCGCCGGGTGCCAGTCCCAGGCCCCCGATCATGCCGGCGCCGAGGTCGGAGATGATGTCGCCGTACAGGTTTGGGCAGCACAGCACGTCGTACTCCCTCGGCCGAAGCACCAGCTGCATGCACATGTTGTCGACGATGCGATCCTCGAACTCGATGTCGGGATTCTTCTCGGCGACACGTCTGGCGACCGCGAGGAACAGTCCGTCGGTGTGCTTCATGATGTTGGCCTTGTGCACCGCGGTGACCTTGCGGCGCTTGTTCTTTCGCGCGTAATCGAATGCGTACTCGACGATTCGCTGTGTGCCGCTGATCGAGATGGGCTTGATCGACAGCCCGCTGTCCTTGCGGATCGGCTTTTTGGCGAGGTCTGAGATCTCCGTGATCAGGTGCTGCGCGTCCGGTGTGCCCTGTTCGAACTCGATCCCGATGTAGATGTCCTCGGTGTTCTCGCGCACGATCACGAAGTCGAGGTCGTCGCGAAGGTTGCGCGCGCCTTTGTACGCCTTCACAGGCCTGACCAGCGCGTAGAGGTCGAGGGCCTGGCGGAGGGCTACGTTGACGCTTCGAAAGCCGCTCCCGATCGGAGTGGTGATGGGTCCTTTGAGGGCGACTCTGTGCTTTCGGATCGACTCGAGGACCTGGTCTGGCAGGGGCGTGCCGAACTTGGCGATCGCGGCCTCGCCCGCCTGCTGCACATCCCAATCGAACTGGACGCCGGTGGCCTCGAGCACGCGCACCGACGCGTCGCAGATCTCGGGCCCCACGCCGTCCCCCGGGATCAGCGTTACTGCGTGTCTAGCCAAACCGTTCTATGTGATCAGTGCTACCGGTTTTTGAAGTAGTCGGCGTTGATCTGGATGAAGTTGCGCCACTGCTCGGGCACCTCATCCTCGGGAAAGATCGCGTCCACCGGACATGGGTCGACGCATGCGCCGCAGTCAATGCACTCGTCAGGGTCGATGAAATACATGTTCGCGGCGTCGTCGGTGTGGATGCAATCCACCGGACAGACCTCGACGCAGGACGCGTCCTTTACGTCAATGCAGGGCTGAACGATGACGTATGCCACGTGCCGCAAGGGTACCATGCACCGGTAAATGCCCGAGTCTGAACCGAAGCCGAAGCTGATCGAACTGGTCGGACCTGGCGCAGGCCAGGGCTGGAAGGCCGTCCTGAAGAACGGGAAGGCCGTCGTGGTGCACGAGATCCCCGTGCCGGCGGCCGAAGCCGCCGCAGCGGCTCCTCGCCTGCAGCGGCTGTTCGATCATCGCCACCCCGCCCTCTCACCCGTTCTCGGATGGGGCACCGACGCCAACGGCGTATGGGTGGCGGTCGAGCCGAACGAGGGCACGCCGCTGGGCACGATCCTCTCGCGCGGCCCGCTGACTCCGCCCGCGGCAGCCGCGCTCGGAGCCGCCGTGCTCTCGGGCGTCGCCGCCCTCCACGAGGCCGGGATCGCGATGGGAGGCTTCAACGCCACCGCCGTACGCGTCACCGGCAATGGCGAGGTCAGGCTTGCCGGCCACCCGGCCGCCGCCGTGCGCGGCGCGCCTTCGCAGAGCGACCTCCGCGCCGATGTGCGGTCGTGCGGCATGGCCGGCTGTGCCGCGTTCGGCGTCGATCCCGCGGGCGCGCCGGCTCCGCCGAACATACCCCCAGGACTCGTGGTCACGATGCGGTCGATGGCCAGCGGGGCGATGGGACCTGCAGCCGACCGCGCGCAGGGCGCGTTGCGGGAGATGGCCTCCGCCCTGCTTGCGCCGGACCGGCAGGTCGCCGCGCAGTCGGAGCTCGCCCTGCGAGCAGGCGGTCGCGAGGTTCCCCCGGTCACCCCGTTCCTACCCCAGGGCGCGCCCGAGCCGGCGGCCCCACCGGTCGCGCCGGGTCCCGCGACCTACGCGCCGCGCCGCGAAGAGACCCCTGCGCCCCGCGCGCCGGTGTCCTACGAGGCCCCCGACCGACCGCTTCAGACCTACTCGGGCCTTCCCGCCATCCCGGCGCCCCGGGAAGCCGCCCCGCCACCCGGTCCGGCGACGCCGCCCGCGACCAGGGCCGAACCGGTCCCCACCTGGGCCGAGGCGCCCCCGCGCACGCCTTCATGGGAGACCGCGGCCCCGGCGGCCGCCACCCCTCCGGCGCCGGCCGCTCCTCCTCAGGCCCCGGCCCCCAGCGCGGTCCCACCCGCTCCCGCGGGCGAGACGTTCCCGCCTGCTGCCCCCCGCGAGACCTTCCCCCCCGCTCCCGCCCGCGAGACCTTCCCGCCCGCTCCAGCCCGGGAGACCATCCCGCCCGCCCCCGCCCGCCAGACCTTCCCACCCGCTCCCGCCCGCGAGACCTTTCCACCCGCCCCGAGCCCGGCCTTCGAGACCGCGGCCCCGATGGCCGCCGCCTCCGCGCCTGTGGCTCCCAGCAAGGCGACGAACCCGCCTGCACCCGCAACGGCGGCGTGGTCGCCCGTCGAGGCGCCGGTCTGGAAGCCGGGCGAGACCGCCGCAGCGGGTTTGGGGACAGCTGCTGGGGCGATGACCTCCGACCCGCCGGCGGCGACTGCGACAGCGGCGCCTCCGCCGGCCCCGGCCCTGCCGCGCCCTCCAGCGCCGGCTCGGATTGGTCCGACCGCGCGCCGGCCTGCCTTCGCCATCCCGTCGGAGCGCCCATCCTGGCTGGTGCCGGCCGCCGTGGCGGTGGTGATCTTGATTCTCCTTGGCGTGGGTGGCGGAATCCTGATCTCGAAGCTGCGGGGTCAGTCTGGCAACCCCGGCGTGGCGATCGGCTCACCGAGCGCCAGAACTTCGCCGAAGACCAGCGCGACCCCGTCGACTGCGACCCTCCATGAGGTGCCGACGCTCGCCCCGGCGACTGCCGGGCAGGTCCAGAGCGTGCAGTTCTGCACGGCAGCCACCAAGTGCCCGATCACAGGCGACACGGATACGAACTGCACCCTCAACGGCACCTGCACAGTCGACGTGGGCGTCATCTTCACGACCGCGTATACAGGCTCGTACTCGTACGACATCATGTATTTCGACCGGTGCACAGGCGCCGCGCCGACGACGCTGCTGACCCACCAGGACACGTCGAAGGGATTCAAGATCGGCGAGCCCGCGACGGTGCTGACGGTGCAGCTCCCGTCAGGCGCCAAATCAGCCGCCCTGTTCGTCGTCACCAAGACACCAGCCGGCGCTCAGTCGCCCCCGCTGCCTCTTGGCGCGGACTCCTGCGCTTAAGCGATAGGCAACCGGTACCGGAGAAACAGAAACCCGCCGTGGCGGCGGGCGCTGAGCAGGTCTGACCACAGCCCATTCCCCGGTAGAAACTCCACGCCGGCGGCCATGCCGAGACGCGGCTCGCTGCCGCTACCCGCGATTACAGGCGAGACCGTGAGGAACGCCTCATCCACCAGGCCACGCTTCATCAGCTCACCCAGCAGGTGCGGCCCGCCCTCGGTCAGCAGTACCGCGTGGCCCCTCGCCCTGAGCTCCGCCAGCGCCAGCGAGAGGTCCACCGGC
>DASXBE010000124.1:0-3215 GCA_036491815.1 Candidatus Dormiibacterota bacterium
CGCCCACGCGGTTTTCGTGCAGACGAATGACCTCGAGGGCAACGCCATCGCCGCCTACCATCGCAACTCGGACGGAACGCTCAGCTACACCAGGAGCTATCGCACGGGCGGCCTGGGCGGCCGCGCGGCCGGCTCGGCCTCTGACCCGCTTGCGTCGCAGGGTTCGCTGCGGCTCTTGCCCGAGGCGGGCCTGCTTCTCGCGGTCAACGCGGGCAGCGACACGATCTCGGTGTTTCATGTCGACGGCGACCGGCTCGAGCTCGAGCAGGTCCTTCCATCCGGCGGACCCTTCCCGGTTGGATTCGCGGTGCATGGGGACCTCGTCTACGTGCTCGACGGCGGCGGCCAGGGCTACGTGAGCGGCTACCGCATCGAGGATGGGACGCTGCGCCCGATCGCCGGGTCGACCCGCACGCTCCTGCTCGCCAACACGTCGCCGCCCTTCTTCCTCGGCTCCCCGGCGCAGGCCGGTTTCACGCCAGACGGGCTGCACCTCATCGTCACGACGAAGACCCACAACACGCTCGACGTGTTCTCGGTGGGGGAGGCCGGACGCCTATCGGCGGCGCCCGTCGCAAACGCCGAAGCGCCCGTGCCGTTCGCTTTCGTCTTCGATCCGGCCGGCCACCTCGTCTTGAACTTTGCCGGCTCGAGCTCGCTCGAGACGTTCACGGTGAACGCCGACAACACGGTCACGCCCGTGGGCGCGCCGGTCTCCGACGGACAGGCGGCCGCGTGCTGGGTCACCAAGGCTGCCGGCTTTGAGTACGCCGCCAACACGGGCAGCAATGACGTGAGCCAGTTCCGGGTGGCCCCGGACGGGACCGTGACGCTGGTCAACCCGATCGCGGCATCCAACATCCCAGGGGCGACCGACCTGGCCGCAGCCGGTGGCAGCTTCCTTTACGTGGACAGCAGCCTGTCGAGCTCGGTCCACGCTTTCGCCATCGGCGCCGGCGGTTCTCTGACCCCGATCCAAATCGCCGCCGTGCCCGACGGCGACGATCTCGAGGGCATCGCCGTCTCGTAGCAGGATCACGGGCCGCCGGGCTTCCGCCTGGCGGCCCACCGCCGCACGACGTTGGGCGATACATTCGTGGCATGGGCCTGACCGCGTCGCAGTACGTGGCGTTCTGCCTGGAGGCGGGATGAGCAAGAAGACGGGCGGCGAGCCCGCGCCTGGTCGCTTCGCCGGTTGGCGTGGGGATTTCCAGGGCTTTTACCTGGGCCTCCAGCTGAACAACAACAAGGCCTACTTCGAGTCGCACCGCAGGCAGTTCGAGGAGGAGGTCAAGCAGCCGATGCTCGCGCTGCTCGCCGAGCTCGAGCCGGAGTTCGGCCCGGCCCGGCTGTCGAGGCCCAACCGCGACATCAGGTTTTCAGCCGATAAGTCGCCGTACAAGACGAACCTCTACGCCAGCGCAACCGGCGGCGGCTACGTCGCGCTTGATGCCACCGGCCTGGTCGCCGCGGGGGGCCGCTACATGGTTGACCCGGCTCAGCTCGCGCGCTACCGCGCGTCCGCCGCCGCCGCGCGCTCCGGCGCCGAGCTCGCCCGGATCGTCGGCCATCTGAGGGAGAGGCACTACGAGATCGGCGGTCAGGAGCTCAAGCGAGTGCCACCTCCTTATCCGCAGGACCATCCCCGGGGAGAGCTCCTGCGACACAAGCGCCTCTTCTACTGGCGGCGTTGGGACGTCGGCCGGTGGATCGCCACCCCCGAGGTCCGCGCCCGGGTCGAGCAGGCATGGCGCGACGGGGCCGAGCTCAACGCCTGGATGACCCGCCACCTGGAAGCGCCATAGGCCGGGTCGGAGGCCCGCCGTCCCTGTGGGGACCCGGGTTTGGGCCGCGGCGGGCCGGCCTGGCCCGCCGCGCCTGGTTTCAGCGGGCGCTCGGGACCGCGTGCATCACCTTGAGGGATTCGCGGACGAACGCCGGCAGGTCCGACGGCTGGCGAGATGTCACAAGGTTCCGATCGACCACGACCTCCTGGTCGGCGACGTTGCCTCCCGCCTTCTTGAGGTCGCCCTGGACGGTCTTCCAGGCGGTCATGCGGTGGCCTTTGTACTCGTCGGCGGTGAGGAGCAGCTGCGGTCCGTGGCAGATCGCGAACACCGGCTTGCCCGCGCTCATGAACGCCTTGACGAACCGAACCGCCTCGTCGTGGGCCCGCAGCTTGTCCGGGCTGCCGCCGCCGGGGATGAACAGCGCATCGAACTCATCCGGACGCACGTCGTGGAAGGTCTTGTCGACGCTCGCTTTGACCTTGCCCTTGCTGCCCTGGAGCTCGGCCCCGCTCTCCAGCCCGACGATC
Source organism: Candidatus Dormiibacterota bacterium (assembly GCA_036491815.1). Classification (GTDB taxonomy): domain Bacteria; phylum Chloroflexota; class Dormibacteria; order Dormibacterales; family Dormibacteraceae; genus DASXBE01. Next base: position 2,318 of record DASXBE010000124.1, read on the forward strand.
GTCACGTCCATTCCTGCCGATCGGAAGGCGTCGTACGGCTCGTTGAACTCAGAGTCCTCGAAGTTGGGGCCCAGCACGCATGCAATCTTCATGGTGACCTCCTGTCGTCTATGGACTGCAGCTGATTTCCAGGTTACGACCGGCGCCGGGCATGAAATCAAGCCCCTGGTTTCGCGGTTGCTGATCTCGGGTAAATCCAATACGTGCCAATCCAGCCCTCCAATTCGCCATGGGTCGACGAATCCGACGCAGATGAGAAGGTCGAGGGTTTCGCCTCGCGCGGGGAGCCGGGGAGCCCCGGGCTTGCGGACCTCCTGACCCACCTCGACGAGCAGCCACGGCCGGCCGCGCCGGTTGAGGCGGGCGATTCCGACGACTCGCTCGGCGTCTACCTGAAGGAGATCGGCCGCGGCAAGCTGCTCACCAAAGACGAGGAGGTGGAGCTGGCCAAACAGATCGAGGCCGGCTCGGACGCCGCGCGGCGCCGGATGACCGAGGCCAACCTGCGCCTCGTCGTCTCGATCGCCAAGAAGTACCAGGGACGCGGCATGCCGCTCCTCGACCTCATCCAGGAAGGCAACCTGGGGCTCCTTCGCGCGGTGCAGAAGTTCGACCACCGCCGTGGCTTCAAGTTCTCCACGTACGCGACGTGGTGGATCAGGCAGGCCGTCCTGCGGGCGATCGGCGACCAGGCACGCACCATCCGGCTTCCGATTCATGTCGGCGACCAGACGTCCAAGCTCGTGCGGGTCTCTGACCGCCTTCGCGACGGCCTGGGCCGCCAGGCCACCGATGGCGAGATCGGCGAAGAGATGGGGCTGACGGCCGCCGAGGTCCAGGCCCTCCGCCACACGATGCGCGACGTCGTGTCGCTGGAGACGCCCATCGGCGACGACGC
>DASXBE010000125.1:0-4361 GCA_036491815.1 Candidatus Dormiibacterota bacterium
CTCGACGAGCTCGGCTCGATGGCGGGCGTCGCCGTGGAGAACTCGCGCATCCTCCAGGCGGTCAGCGGCCAGGCGTCCCGCCTGGACACGGCCCTCGACGCCCTGGGCGAGGTGTCGCAGGCGCTGACCACGGTGACCGAAGGCTCGAGCGTCCTCGAGCAGAAAACGCTGGAGACGGCCGTGCGCGTGACGATGGGCACCGCCGGCCTTCTGACGCGCACCACCGCCGAAGGCCGGCAGGCCGTGATCATGTCGCTCGGCTTCCCCACCGAGGTGGACGGTCTCGAGTTCCAGAACGGCCAGGGCATCGTGGGCGCGGTGATGCTGAGCCTGCGAGCGACCTCACTCGCGGACGTCGACGCCAGCTTCGACCTTCGCTCGCCGCCGGACCTCGCGGCCTACGGCCTCCACGCGGCGATCTGCACCCCCATGCTCGAAAGCGGCCGGCTCTGGGGCACGCTCTCGGTCTACGACGCGAAGCGCCGCGAGTGGACCACGGACGACCAGCGCGTGCTCGCGACACTGGGCAACCAGGGCGTCGTCGCGATCCGCAACGCCGAGCTCTACGACAACAACCAGCGGAGCATCTGGGAGCTGAGAAACCTCCAGGAGGCGCTCCAGGCCGCGACATCGACTCTGGACCTCAACCAGGTCTTGCAGCAGGTGCTGGCCGGCGCGGCCAAGGCTTCGTCAGCGCAGATCGGCTGCATCGCCCTCGACGATTCCGGCCGGCTGGTGCTCAAGGGTGGCTTTGGCACCGACCACGTCACCGCGGAGAAGCTCGCCCTCGACCTCGGCGGGGACATCTGCCGCAGGGTCATGCAGACGGGCGAGCCGGTGATGGAGGCGATGGACCACGAGTCGAGCCAGGAGGGTCCCCTAAACCCGAGGGCGGTGCTGTGCGTGCCGGTCATCCTGCGCGGAACCCCGCTGGGCGTGCTGTTCCTGGCCCATTACCAGGTGGGTCATGCGTTCACGGCCGACCACCGGAAACTCGTAATGGAGCTCGCCGCCCAGGCCGCGGTCGCCATCGACAACGCGCGCCTGTTCAAGGACCGCGAAGAGGTGATCATCAGCTCTCTCGCCGCGCTCGCCAACGCGGTCGACGCGCGCGACCCGTACACGCGCGGCCATTCCGAACGTGTCACCCAGTACGCGCTGATGATCGCTCGACAGATGAAGTACTCCCCCGAGGAGCAGTCCGCATGGTTGCGCCTCGAGCGCGGTGGGAGGCTGCATGACATCGGGAAGATCGGCATCCCGGACGCGATCCTCCAGAAGACGGGGAAGCTGACCGACGAGGAGTTCGCGAAGATGAAGGAGCACCCGGTGGTCGGCTTCAACATCCTGAGCGGGCTCCGCATGCTCTCCGATGAGCTGGTCATCGTGCGCAGCCACCACGAGCGTTTTGACGGCAAGGGCTACCCGGACCGCAAGAAGAGCGACGAGCTGCCGATGTTCGCCTGGATCGTCAGCGCCGCCGACGCAATCGACGCGATGACCTCCGACCGGCCGTATCGACGCGGCATGTCGCTTGAGATCGCGGTCGAGCAGGTGCGTGCGGGCGCCGGCACGCAGTTCCACCCCGACGTCGCCGAGGCGGTCCTGGACGCGGTGGGCAACGGCACGCTCACAGTCGCGGCCCAGAAGTCGATGTACGCGGATGCCCCGAGGGTGGGAGCCTTCGAAAACCCCACCAATTAGAACGAATCCGAGTGGAGGCGTAGGCCGGATTCACTCCGGCCGTCGCAGATGTGCTTACCAACCGTCTCCGGACAAAGTGTCACTCAGGGCGGTTCCGCGGGGGGATCCTCATCCCCCCGCGCCTTAATAAGCCTTCGCCAGGGCCACCCGGTGCTTGGCCGGTTTCCCGCAGACGAGGCAGCTGCCCGAAACGGCCGCGGACTCATCTATCGTGCGCACGGTCACACCGCCCGCATCCGCCTTGATGCGCGCCTCTTCGCCGGGATCGCCGCACCAGCCGGCCCACACAAAGCCCCCACGCCTGGCGAAGTGCGCGACCACCTCGTCCAGGGTTTGCAGCTCGAATGTGTTTTCGCGCTGGAACTGCAGGGCGCGGTCGTAGAGCCGCTTCTGGAACGTTTCGAGCTCATTGCCGACGCGCTCCGCGATCCCGGCGATGGGCACGATGACCCGCTGCCGAGACAGCCGATCGACCATCTCGACCTGGCCCGCGTCGACGTCCCGACCTCCCACGTTGAGGCGCAGAGGCACTCCCTTGAGCTCCCAGTGGGCGTACTTGTCGCCGGGCCGCTCATCACGCCAGTCGACGCGATGCCGGATCCCCGCGGCCTTCAGCTCGCGGCTCCAACCGGCTATGAACGACTCCACCTTGGTCCGGGTGTCCGCGTCGCGGAAGATGGGGACGATCACCACCTGGATGGGTGCGACTCTTGGAGGAACGATCAGGCCCGAGTCGTCGCCGTGCGCCATGACGAGCGCCCCGACGAGCCTGGTGCTGATACCCCACGAGGTCGAATGGCACAGCTCGCGCTCGTTCTCCTTGTTCGAGAACGAGATGTCGTACGCCCTGGCGAAGTTCTGGCCGAAGTAATGTGAGGTGCCCATCTGCAGGGCCAGGCCGTCCCTCATCAGGCCCTCGACGGTGAGCGTGTGCACGGCTCCGGGAAACGTCTCGGCGGGCGACTTCTTGCCGACCAGAACGGGGACAGCGAGCCAGTCCTCGGCGATCGATCGGTAATAGCCGAGGATCAGGCTCGCCTCGTCCATCGCCTCCTGCGCGTAGGCGTGGAACGTGTGGCCCTCCTGCCACCAGAACTCGCGGCTGCGCAGAAACAGGCGTGAGCGCATCTCCCACCGCACGACGCTGTTCCACTGGTTGGTCAGCTTGGGCAGGTCGCGGTGGCTCTGGATATAGCGGCGGATGAGCGCGCCGATGATGCTCTCGGACGTAGGCCTCACCGCCAGAGGCTCCTCGAGGTCTTCCATGCCGCCGCCGGCCTTGGTCACCCATGCGACCTCGGGCGCGAAGCCTTCCACGTGCTCGGCTTCCTTCATCAGATACTCGCGTGGGATGAGCAACGGGAACGCCCAGTTCTCGTGGCCGCTCTCCTTGATCATGTCGTCGAAGGCGCGAGTGATCGCCTCCCACATCGACCAGCCGTAGGGCCGGACGACCATCATGCCGCGCACACCGGACCAGTCGGCCATCTCGGCCTTGCGGATCACGTCCGTGTACCAGCGGTCGAAGTCGTCTGACATCTTGGTGATGTCTTTCACGAAGTCCTGCTGCTCCTCGGTTTCCTGTTTCATGCCAATGGGCTCCCGTTTCAATGAGTTGAGATCCGGAGTCGTGAGGGCCCGGCCGCGCGACGACGCGCCGGGCTAGCTCGGGAGCGGGGCCGGAGCGGGAGCGTGCTCGGCGGCGATCGCGTCGATCTCGGCCAGCAGCACGGCGAGCAGCTCGTCTTGGGGCACTGTGCGGTAAAGCTTACCTTTCTTGAAAATCACGCCCTTGCCGCGGCCCCCCGTGACGCCGATGTCTGCGTGGCGGGCCTCGGCGGGCCCGTTCACGACGCAGCCCATGACCGCGACGGTGATCGGGACCTTGAGCTTCGCGATGTGGGCCTCGACCGCTTTGACGGTGGGCACCATGTCGTACTCCAGCCGGCCGCACGTCGGGCACGCGACGAGCGTGGGGCTCTCGTTGCGGATGGCAAGGGTCTTCAGGATCTCGTGCGCGACGCGGATTTCCTCACGTGGATCCGAGGTGGCAAGCGAGACCCGGATGGTGTCGCCTATCCCTTCGCTGAGCAGGATGCCCATGCCCACGGCGCTGCGGATGCTGCCGGCCTCGACCGGTCCGGACTCGGTCACCCCGAGGTGGATCGGATACGGCCGAGCCACGGCGAACTTGCGGTTCGCTATCACATTCGTCCAGACGTCGGTGGCTTTCAGCGAGACCTTGATGAAGCCGGGCCCGTAGTCCAGGTCCTCCAGGATCTTGCAGTGCCCGAGCGCGACCTCGACCATGCGGTCCGCGGTGCGCTCGCGGTCGTCGCGGTCGATCTGGTGCTGCTCCCGCATGCTCTTGTGGACCTCTTCGGGCAGCGATCCGGCGTTCACGCCGATCCGGAAGGGGATCTGGCGCTCCTTGGCGGCGTTGACGACCTTGATCACCTTGTCTCGGTCGGGGATGTTTCCCGGGTTCAGCCTCAGGCAGTGGACGCCGGCCTCGATCGCGAGCAGCGCGAGGGTGTGGTCGTAGTGGATGTCCGCGATCACCGGCAGCGGCGAGCCTTTGACGATCTCCTTCAGGGCCTCGGCCGCCTCGTGGTCCGGCACCGCCGGCCGGACGATCTCGCAGCCGGCCTCCTTCA